>NZ_OY829290.1:3000000-3300000 GCF_963691685.1 Thalassovita sp. | reverse complement strand
CAGCAACCGTACCGAGCCATGCGAGTCGGCGCTGATGATGGCCTGTTTCATGCCCAGCCCCAGTGAGCGCCAGCGTGGCGGCTTGTTTTTCAGCGCCTCCATCAGGGGGCCGGGGTAGATGCCTTTGGCCGCAGCAGGTTTGGGCAGATCGCGCGGCAGGGCCGCTTCTGGCGTCATGTCCAGCTTGGCAAAGATATCGGTCTTCAACCCATCACTGAGCGAAATGGCATCGGTGGCATCCAGCAGCGCGCCGCCGATGGCCTGATGGCTTTCGTAGGAGGCACGGCAGGTTGCACACATGGAGATATGCGTGGCCACCACAAGCGAGAACACGGGCGAAAGGCTGCCGGAAGCGTAAGCAGCCAAAAGTGCGTCGGGGGTATGTTGGGTAATTGCGGTCATCTTAGCGCATTGCCTTGAGATCGTGGCGCAGTCGTTCCAGCCCCAGCCGGATGCGTGATTTGATCGTGCCGAGGGGCAGGCCGGTGGCCTTGCTGATGTCCTGATGACTCAGTTCGCCCAAGTAGGCTTTTTCGATCATTTCACGCTGGTTCGGCGCAAGGCGCGATAGCGCGTCTTTCAATTGAGTGGTTTCCTGCTGCACCGCGAGGATCTGGCTGGCGTCGGGTTCCAGGCCCGGCTCTTCCTTCAGCTCTTCGGGCACGGGGCGGCCCAGTTTACGGTGCAGGTCGATTTGACGGTTGCGGGCGATTTGGTAGATCCACGCCGAAACCTGGGCTCGGTGCGGGTCAAACTGTTCCGCCTTGTGCCAGACGGTCAACATGACGTCCTGCACAATTTCCTCTGCTTGCGCCGGATTGCAGCCTGAGCGGATCACGAACCCTTTCAAGCGTGGCGCAAAATGGTCAAACAACCGCGCGAAAGCGGACTTGTCGCGCTGATCGCGCACCGCCAGCATCCACTTCGTTTCAGGTGCGATTTGCACCTCTGCCGCAGCTGGTTTCTGGCAGCCGTCATCCCCTGGCGCTGACGTCACTTTCTTGCGCTCCCTGCGGGCCACCGGCGCCCCGTGCGTGGCACGGGGGCGAAGGGTGGCAGTGTCTTCGTAACTTTCTGTCAGCATAGTCTTGTTACGGGACTTCTGAAAAGTTGGATCATTCTTTTTTCACATGAGTGATCCGAAGCCGTTGTTGCCGCGTAACACCTTCAAATAACTTGGGCAAACTTATCAGGAGATCTCATGTCGTTTGACGCTCTACCCGTTGTTCCGCAGCGCATTGCCGTGATTGGCGGCGGCATTTCTGGTCTCGCCTCGGCTTATCTGCTGGCGGGCCAGCATGAGGTCACCCTGTTTGAAGCCGCTCCGCGCTTGGGCGGGCATGCGCGCACCGTGCAGGCGGGGATCACTGGTCAGCAGCCCGTGGATACCGGGTTTATCGTGTTCAACTACGCCAACTATCCGCATCTGACCCGGATGTTTAAGGATCTGGATGTGCCGGTCTGCAAAAGCGACATGAGTTTTGGCGCCTCGATCAATGATGGTGAGGTGGAGTACGGGTTGCGCAACATCAAGGCGCTTTTGGCGCAGAAGCGCAACGCCCTGCGTCCCAGTTTTGTGCGGATGCTGCGCGATGTGCTGCGCTTCAACGCCCGCGCCGAAGCCTTGGCCGACAACGATGACAGCACCATCGCCGATCTGATGGCTGATCTGAACCTCGGGGATTGGTTCCAGCGGTACTACCTGATGCCGCTTTGTGGCGCGATCTGGTCAACGCCACCGTCTGAAATCCGCAGCTTCCCAGCCAAGTCACTGGTGCAGTTCTTCCGCAACCACGCCCTGTTGTCGGCCAGCGGTCAGCATCAATGGTGGACGGTGGATGGCGGCAGCATCGAATATGTCACCCGGTTGGAACGTCACCTGACCCGCACCGGCGTGTCGCTACGCAAGGCCACACCGGTTTCGGCTGTCAAACGGGATGGCATCGCCGCGACGGTTTTCGCCGACGGGATGGAGCCGGAACGGTTCGATCAGGTGATCTTTGCCTGCCATTCGGATCAGGCACTGCGCCTGCTGGCCAATCCCACGTCTGAGGAACAGGCGGTTCTAGGGGCGATGCGTTTTCAGGACAATCAGATGATCCTGCACCGTGATGTCAGCCAGATGCCTGAGCGCCGCGCGGTCTGGTCCTCCTGGGTTTATAAGGCCGATACCCGCCTGCCGGAGCCCAGCATTGGCGTCACCTATTGGATGAACCGGCTGCAAAATATTGACGAAAGCGATCCGCTGTTTGTCTCGCTCAACCCGGCAACCCCGGTGCCGGATCACATGATCTACGACCAGACCAATTTCCGTCACCCGGTGTTTGACCGCGCGGCGCTGGCGGCGCAGCAGCAGCTGCGGCAGATGCAGGGGCAGAACCAAACCTGGTTCGCTGGCGCCTACACCCGCCATGGCTTCCACGAAGATGGCTTTGCCAGCGCTGTGCGTATCGCGCGCGAACTGGCGCAGAACGCTCAGGCTGCAGGGCCTGAGCTGCGGGCACAATATGCATGAGTGCAGAGTACAAGAGTAACCAAGGTATGGACCAAGTTCAGCATATCCAAGGCGTGACCACCCACACCCGGCGCGGAGCCCATCGCAATGCCTTCCGCTATAGTGTGGACTTCCTGATGCTGGACCCAGAGGCAGCTGTCCCGACACCACGGCTGTTCAGCCGCAACCGGTTCAATCTGGCGGCGGTGCATGACCGGGATCATGGCGGCCTAATTGGCGAAGGGCAGGGCGCCCCTTGGGCCCGCGAGGTGCTGGCGCAACATGGGCTGACATCAGAGGTCACGCTGAGGCTGCTGACGCAGCCGCGCTGGCTGGGCTACGGGTTCAACCCGGTCAGTTTCTGGCTGGCCTATCGCGACGACGATCTGCTGGCGGTGATTGCGGAGGTCTCAACCCCCTTCAACGACCGCCATTCTTACCTGTGCCACGCGGAGGGCTTTGCGCCGATCACCCGCGAAACCCAGTTGAGCAAATCCAAACGGCTGCATGTCTCGCCTTTCCAGGAGATTAAGGGCGGCTATGATTTCCGCTTTGATATCCGCCCCGATCAGATCGCCATCCAGATCCTGCATCGCAACGGTGAGGAGGGTGTGATGGCCACGCTGTCGGGCCAATGCCAGCCGCTGACCAATCGGGGCCTCATGCGGGCCAGCCTGCGCCGACCGATGGGCGGTCTGCGCACCATGGCGCTGATCCATTGGCAGGCGCTGATCCTGAAACTCAAAGGCGCGCGCTACCGCACCCGCCCCACACCCCCAACACATGAGGTGTCTTGAATGCTATTCCTAAGCAACCGTGTGAAAGCTGACTTTCTGGCAACCTGCGAACGGATCGACCGTGGCACCCTGCATCTGCGCACCCCGGAGGGGGAGCGCTACACTTTCGGGGCAGGCGCGCCTGAGGCTGAGATGGAGATCAAGGACTGGTCGGTTGTGACGACGATTGCCAGCCGGGGCGATATTGGCCTGGGCGAAACCTATGTGGCGGGGCTTTGGGAAACCCCCTCGATTGAGGTGCTGACCAAAGTGGCGCTGATGAACCTCGAACAGTTCACCGGCTATGCCTATGCCGGGTTCTGGCAGACGCTGAAATTCCGTGTGGTGGACCGGCTGCTGCGGGCAAACTCCCGCCGGGGTGCCGCGCGCAATATCAAAGCGCATTACGATGTCGGCAATGAGTTCTACCAGTTGTGGCTGGATGACACGATGACCTATTCCTCAGCGCTGTTTGCGCCGGGCGACAATGACCTGTCCCGCGCGCAGACCCGCAAATATGACCGGATCCTTGATCGTCTGGGAGAGGGTGACAACATTCTGGAGATCGGTTGCGGTTGGGGCGGCTTTGCGGAACGTGCCGCAGAACAAGGGCGCCGTGTCACTGGCGTCACCATTTCACCCAGCCAGAAAGGTTATGCCGATGCCCGGCTTGATGGCCGCGCAGACATCCGGCTGCAGGATTACCGGGCGGTGCAGGGCCAGTTCGACAACATCGTGTCGATTGAGATGATTGAGGCGGTGGGCGAACGCTACTGGCCGACCTATTTTTCCACCCTGAAACAGCGTTTGGCGCAAGGGGGGCGTGCGGTCATTCAGGCGATCACCGTGCAGGATGATTACTTTGACACCTACCGCAACAGCTCGGACTACATCCGCCAATACACCTTTCCCGGCGGTATGCTGCTGAGCACGCAAAAGATCACCGAACAGGCCCATCGGGCCGACCTGCGGGTGCGCGGCAGCCACGGTTTCGGCATCGACTACGCGCGCACCTGCGCGATGTGGGATGAACGGCTGGTGGAACAGTCAAACCGGATCCGCCGGCTGGGCTATGACGAAGGTTTCCTGCGCAACTGGCGTTATTACCTTGGGGTTTGTGCCGCCTCTTTCGCAGTGGGACAGACCGATGTGGTGCAGGTGGAGCTGGCCCATGCCTGAGGGACGACGATCCGGCGGGCCCAACCCGCGCCGGTCCGAACGGATCTGGCTGATCGGTGCTTCTGAGGGCATCGGTGAGGCTTTGGCGCGCGCCTATGCCGCCCGTGGGGATAGCCTGATCCTGAGCGCCCGCACGGCCGAGCGGCTGCATGCCTTGGCCGAAACACTGCCCGGCACCCACGATGTCTTGCCTTTGGATATTGGCGACAGCCAGTCGATGGGGCAGGCCCAGTTGGCGATGCGGGCGATGGGGCCGGTGGACCGGGTGATCAACATGGCGGCGCTCTATGATCCGGGTCAGGTCGAGGAGCTGGACAATCAGCGTGCGGCGGACATCGTTCAGGTGAACCTCATGGGTGCCTTTATGGTGGCGCGCACCGCGCTTTCCGTGTTGCGACCGGCGGGTCAGCTGGCGCTCTGTGGCAGCGTCGCAGGCTATTTTGGTCTGCCGCAGGGGCAAATCTATTCGGCCACCAAGGCGGGGGTGACCAATCTGGCGGAAAGCCTGCGGATCGAGCTGTCCGGCCGCTTTGATGTGCGCCTGTTGTCGCCGGGGTTTGTTGACACCCGTCTGACCCAAAAAAACGCCTTTGCCATGCCCGGGCTGATGACGCCTGAAAACGCGGCGCAGGCGATTGTGCGTGGGCTGGACCGCCGTCCGTTCGAAGTGCACTTTCCCCGCCGCCTGACTTTACCCCTGAAGCTGCTGCGCATCCTGCCCTATGCGCTGGCGTTCCCCTTAACCCGTAGGTTGCTGCGCTGAGCGCGGCTTGTCCCAAGAAAGAAGAGCCTCATGAATATTGTCTTCCTCTACCTAGCCACCGCGTTGATTTTCTTTGTGGTCGATGTGGTCGGATTGAAGCTGTTCATCAAACCGGTGTTTGAACAACATGTGGGTCACCTCTTTGCCGAGGATTTCCGGCTGGGGGCGGCGGGGCTGTTCTATCTGGGCTATGTGGCCGGGATTGTCTGGTTCGTCTCCCTGCCGGCCATGCGGGCTGATGATCCCTCGGCGGCATTGATTGGGGGGATTTTGCTGGGGCTGATGGCCTATGGCACCTATGAGTTCACCAATTACGCCACGCTGAAGGACTGGACGATGCAGCAGGTGGTGCTGGACACCATCTGGGGGGCGGCGCTGACCGGTGTGGCGGCCTGGGGTGGCGTCAGCATGCTGCGTGCGATTGGCTAAAAACTCAGTTCAGCGCCGCGAGGCAGGCTGCGGTGATCTGTTCCAGATCGCCGTCGATTGACACTGTGACATGCGCTTCATCCGCTTGCGGCATCTCCAGCGTGGCAAACTGACTGTCCAGCAGGCTGGTGGGCATGAAGTGGTTTTGCCGCGCCGCCATACGGGCGGCAATCACTGCCTGATCGCCGCTCAGATGCAGGAACACGGCCTCCGGCAGGTGGCTGCGGATCAGATCACGGTAGCTGCGTTTCAGTGCTGAGCAGGCCGTGAACACCTGCCGATCAGGATGGGCGGCCTGCTGGTCGGCCACATGCAACGCCAGCGCCCGCAGCCAGGGGGTGCGCATCGCATCGCTCAGCGGTTGGCCGGCCGCCATATGGGCCACATTTTCTGCCGGGTGCAGCGCGTCTGCTTCAACGTAGATCCCATTGCGCGCCGCGGCCAGTGCGGCGGCGATGCTGCTTTTGCCGCAGCCGCTGACCCCTATCACAAACAGCGCCGGTCCACCGGGCAAAACAGGGCTGGGGCGTGGCATGGCGGGCCTTTCGGTTGGCTGCAGGAATTACTGTAAATGATTGCGCTAACAAATGGGCCGGCGCAAGCCTTAAACAACGCACAGGGGCACGCGCACCGTTGGGTCATTGGTCACTGATATCAGATGATAAATCGTAAAACGTGAACTGGACGAAGCCTCTTCGCAGTTTACTTTGAATCCCACCTGTGGTCTGTTTGCGACATAGGCTCGGATTAATGTCGTTTTTGTTTCATTATTTGGTAACCGCTGTTTGGGTAAATTCTCCGAGCAAATCGCCTTCTCCGGGCGGTGCCGGATCGTGGTCGACGGGGCCATGGGCGGGGTCAACTTGAACAAAGTCTTTGGGAGAATTCTGAACATGAGTAAATTTGCAGCGCTCGGCGCAGTGAGCATGGGTGTGTCGTTGATGATGGGGGGCGCAGCGGCCGCAGAGTGTGGCAACGTCACCATCGCGGAATGGAACTGGGCCTCGGGTGAGCTGATGGCCAATGTCGATAAGATCATCCTCGAAGAGGGCTACGGCTGCGAAGTGGATCTGATCCCCGGAGCCACCACCACCACCTTTGCATCGATGAACGAAAAGGGCGAACCGGATGTGGCAGGCGAACTGTGGATCAACGCCGTACGCGATCCGCTGGCCAAAGCCACCGAAGAGGGGCGCCTGCATTCCGTTGTGAACGGCCCGATCACCGGTCTGGGTGAAGGCTGGTGGGTGTCGCCCGCCTTTGTCGAAGCACATCCTGAGCTGAACACTGTGGAGAAGGTTCTGGCGCGCCCGGACCTGTTCCCCTACGTAGAAGATGAAAGCAAAGGCGCCTTCCTGGGTTGCCCTGCCGGCTGGGGCTGTCAGCTGTCAAACGCCAACCTGTTCCGCGCGTTCGGCATGGAAGACAAAGGCTGGACGCTGGTTGATCCGGGTTCCGCCGCGGGTCTGGACGGCTCGATCGCCAAAGCGGTTGAACGTGGTGAAAACTGGTTCGGCTACTACTGGGCGCCGACCGCGATGATCGGCAAGTACAACCTGACCCTGCTGGAATGGGAAACCGCCTGGGGTGGCTCGGAAAACTGGGATGGCTGCATCGTGAAGCCGGAACAGGAATGCCTGGACCCGCAGATGACCTCTTACACCGAATCTGAGGTGCACACCGTGGTCACCGACCGCTTCCTGAAAGAGGGTGGCGTGGCTGTTGATTACCTGAAGGAACGTGTGTTCCCCGGTGACGTCATGAACACCATGCTGGTGTACATGAACGAAAATCAGGCCACCGGCGGTGACGCGGCCTGGTACTTCCTGGAGACCTATCCTGAGATCTGGGAAGCCTGGGTCAGCGAAGACGCTGCAACTGGCATCAAAAAAGAACTGTGATCTGACGGATCATACCTAGAACGGGGGGCACAGGCCCCCCGTTCGCATGCCAAACCCACTGCCAGATCGACCGGGTGCGGCACCTAAAGACCCCAAACGGCCAATGGCCACGGGGCGTTCATCAAGGCCCGGGCCATGAAAGCCCGCAAAAAGGGCCAGCCAACGGGCCATAAAGGCAAGACCGAAGGGAGGGGAACCATGTGGGAGTTCCTGACCGAGTTTCCGTCACTGGGACGGCGTGACCTCGCAGATTTCAAAAACACGATCGACAGTGCATTTCGCAATTTCTCGCGCGAGTATGGCGAAGCACTGGAAGCATTCTTTTCTCCGCTGCTGAAATTCCTCGTCTGGTTTGAGAAGCTGCTGCTGCCACCCCCTGGCCGCTGATCATTGCCATTGTTGGCCTTCTGGCCTGGCTGGGCGCCCGCAGCTGGAAGGTGACCGCGGGCACTGTGGTGGCCTTTCTGGTGATCGGCTTCCTCGGCATGTGGGAAGATACCATGGCGACGCTGGCGATCATTTCGGTCGCGACGCTGTTGTGTATTCTGATCGGCATTCCCATCGGCATTCTGATGGCGCGTTCGGATCGGACGCAGGCGGCCATCACCCCTGTCTTGGATGTGATGCAGACCATTCCGTCGTTTGTTTACCTGATCCCGGTGGTGATGCTTCTGGGGATCGGCAAGGTGCCGGGGCTGCTGGCGGTGCTGATCTACGCCATCCCGCCGATTGTGCGCCTGACCAACCTTGGGATCCGTTTGGTCGACAAGGATGTTCTGGAGGCGGCTGATGCCTTTGGCGCCTCGCCACGGCAGAAACTCTTTGGTGTGCAGGTGCCACTGGCGCTGCCCAACATTTTTGCCGGTGTGAACCAGACCATCATGATGGCGCTGTCCATGGTTGTGATCGCGTCGATGATCGGGGTCAAAGGGCTGGGCGTGCCGGTGCTGCGCGCCATCTCCAACCAATATTTGGCGCTGGGCCTGATGAACGGTCTGGCCATTGTGGCGTTGGCCATCATTTTCGACCGTATTTCGCAAAGCTATGGCAAACGCCTGCAGGCACACCGGGGGCAGGGACATGGCTGATCCGAAAATCAAGATTGAAAACCTCTACAAGATCTTTGGCTCCAACCCGAAGAAGCATCTGCTAAAGGTGCAGCAGGGCATGACCAAGGATGAGCTGCTGGAGAAGCACAACCACGTGCTGGGGGTCGATGATGTCTCGCTTGATATCATGCCGCGGCAAATTCAGGTGGTGATGGGCCTGTCGGGGTCCGGCAAGTCGACGCTGATCCGTCACATCAACCGGTTGATCGAACCTACCGGTGGATCGCTGTCGATCGATGGCGAAGATGTGCTGGCGATGAATGAGGACCAGCTGCGGGACCTACGCCGGCATAAGATGTCGATGGTGTTTCAGAAGTTTGCGCTTCTGCCGCATCGCACGGTGCGCGAAAACGTCGGCTATGGTCTGGAGGTGCAGGGCGTTGAGGAAGGCGAGCGTGACCGCCGCAGTGCTCATTGGATCGACCGGGTGGGCCTGTCGGGCTATGAGGATAAGTTCCCCGGCCAGCTGTCCGGCGGTATGCAGCAGCGTGTGGGGCTGGCCCGTGGTCTGGCAACGGATGCGGATATCCTGCTGATGGATGAGGCGTTCTCGGCGCTTGATCCGCTGATCCGGTTCGACATGCAGTCGATCCTGCTGGAACTGCAGGAAGAGCTGCACAAAACCATCGTTTTCATCACCCATGATCTGGATGAAGCGCTGCGCCTTGGCGACAATATCGCCATCCTGCGCGATGGGGCCATGGTGCAGAAAGGCGACGCGCAGGAGATTGTGCTGAACCCGGCGGATGACTACATCCGCGACTTCATCAAAGACATCAACCGCGGCCGGGTGATCCAGCTGCGCGCCATTACCGATCCCTTGCCTGAGGGCATGATCGCCAACGGGGCGCCGCAACTGGCGGGCAACACGGTGCTGGAGGATGCGCTTGCACCGCTGTCAGAGGCGCCGGATCAGACCATCATGGTGACCAACAGCGCAGGGCAGGTGGCTGGTTCCGTGTCGCTGACCCGGGCCATTCAGGCGCTGCACACCTGAGGACTGTTAAGTTGAAGTTAAGGGGGCCGTCCTGCGGGGGCGGCCCTTTTATTTGGCCAGCTGCCGGGCCTGCCGCGGGGTGATCCCATATTCGGCGCTAAAGGCGCGGGCCATCGCCGTGGGGTCACGGTAGCCGCAGCGCAGGGCGATCTCGGCCACGCTTTCGCGGGTCTGCTCCAACCGGCGGCGTGCCTCCGCCAGGCGGATCCTGCGGTAGATCTTGCCGGGGCTGTCACCAGTTTCGGCGCGGGCGATTTGTTCCAGCCGACGTTGGCTGATCTGCAGGTGATCGGCCACAGCAGCAATGCTCAGCGGTTCTTCGACATGGCGGCGCATCAGCGCGGCGGCGGCGTGCAGCAGCTGATCGTCGGGCCAGCGGCGCAGCGGGTTCATCTGCGGATCCCGTTCGCCAAACATGAACAGCGCCGCGACCTCCAGCGCCAGCGTTGCGCCATGGTGGCGCTCAATAAGCTCCAGCATCATTTCCAGCGTGGTGGTGGCGCCGCCGCAGCTGGCGCGGGCGCCGTCAATCACCCAGCGGGCATCGACCACATCCACCTCGGGGAAGGCCTCGGCCAGTTCGCCCAGCGTGTCCCAATGGGCGGTGGCGCGATAGCCGTTCAGCAACCCTGCCGCTGCCAGCAGCCAGGATCCGGTGTCCAGCCCCGCCAGCATCTGAAACCGCCCCGCCGCCGCGCGCAGGCTGCGGCGCAGGTCCGGCGTGTCCAGTTGGTGGTAGCCATAGCTGGGCATGATCAGCAGCGCCGCTCCTGCGGCCTCCCCCGTCAAGGGTTTGGGTTGCACGGGTAGGGCGGAAGAAGACTTCACCGTCTGGCTGCTGCGGCTGTAATAGGTCCAGTCATAAAGCGGGCGACGGGCCAGCGTATTGGCGGCGCGCAAAGGCTCCACCGCATTGGCCAGGCAGAGGTTTGAAAACCCCTCAAACAGCAGGAGGCCGATGTGTTTTGTGGTGATCTCTTTCGATTTGGGCACGGTATTTGGTCAATACTGCAAGGTCGCTGCGAAAACCCTGCGCTAGCGTGCGCGAAAAGACAACGTAAATCGCCGCGCAGCTCGCCTGCCAGCGCGCCGTGACCAAAGGGGAAATCAATGCCGCAAGATCAGGCTATGGGGCTGAATTTTGGCCTCAGCGATGAGCAAGAGATGATCGTCTCAACCGTGCGCAGCTTTGTGGAAAATGAGATTTATCCGCATGAGGCGGAGGTTGAGCGGACCGGGCAGGTGCCCTTGGAACTGGGCAATGCGATCAAGCAGAAATGCATCGATCTGGGGTTTTACGCCTGCAACTTCCCCGAAGAGGTTGGCGGCGCGGGCCTGAGCCATATGGATTTCACCCTGGTGGAACGAGAACTGGGCCGCGGATCGATGGCACTGACCCATTTCTTTGGCCGCCCGCAGAACATCCTGATGGCCTGCGAAGGCGAACAGCGTGAAAAGTACCTGCTGCCTGCGGTGCGCGGCGAACGGATGGATGCGCTGGCGATGACGGAGCCGGATGCTGGATCTGACGTGCGCGGCATGAAATGTCAGGCGGTGCGCGACGGCGGCGATTGGGTGATCAATGGTTCCAAACACTTCATTTCCGGGGCGGAACACGCGGACTTCTTCATCGTTTTTGTCGCCACCGGCGTGGATGACACCCCGCGCGGTCCGAAAAAACGGATCACCTGTTTTCTGG
Source organism: Thalassovita sp. (assembly GCF_963691685.1). Classification (GTDB taxonomy): domain Bacteria; phylum Pseudomonadota; class Alphaproteobacteria; order Rhodobacterales; family Rhodobacteraceae; genus Thalassobius. The sequence continues at coordinate 3,288,653 of NZ_OY829290.1, read as the reverse complement.
TCGATCGTGGTCATCCCGGCTTTGAGGTGCGCGATGGCTATAACTCGGTCAGCCATAAGGGATACAAAAACTATATCCTGACCTTTGATGACTGCCGGCTGCCCGATGCGCAGGTTTTGGGCGAAGTTGACGGCGGTTTTGATGTGATGAACGAATGGCTTTACGCCACACGTCTGACCGTTGCGGCCTTCTGTGTTGGGCGGGCGCGGCGCTGTTTTGATCACGCGCTGCAATACGCCACTCAGCGCAAACAGTTCGGCCAGCAGATCGCCAAGTTTCAGGGCGTCAGCTTCCAGGTGGCCGATATGATCACCGAAATTGACGCAGCCGATTGGATGACCCTTTCAGGCGCATGGCGTCTGGACCAGGGGCTGCCGGCCAACCGCGAAATCGCCAGCGCCAAGCTTTACGCCAGTGAAATGCTGGCGCGGGTCACCGATACCACCTTGCAGATCTTTGGCGGTATGGGGCTGATGGATGACTTCCCGATTGAGAGGTTCTGGCGCGATGCGCGGGTGGAACGGATCTGGGATGGCACCAGTGAGATTCAGCGTCACATCATCAGCCGGGATCTGTTCCGGCCTTTGGGGGCCTGAGCCATGTTGCGGCGGGTCAGACCGTTGCAGCGCCTGCTGGCGCCAGAGGTCATTGCGGTGATCGGCGGCGGCACTTGGGCGGGCAATGTGATCGCCGAGTGCCGCAAGATCGGCTTTGCCGGGCGGATTTACGCGGTGCATCCCAAACGTGCCGAGGTCGCAGGCATCGCCACTGTGCCCACGGTTGCTGAGCTGCCTGAGGTGCCGGATGCGGTGTTTGTCGGGGTCAACCGCAGCGCCACGGTAGATGTTGTGCGGTCTTTGCGTGATCTTGGCGCAGGCGGGGCGGTGTGCTTTGCCTCAGGCTTTCTGGAGGCCGCCGCCGAGAGCAGCGATGGCGCGGATCTTCAGGCGGCATTGCTGACAGCGGCGGGGGATATGCCGATCCTTGGGCCCAATTGCTATGGCATGATCAACTATCTGGACGGCGCCGCGCTGTGGCCGGATCAGCATGGCGGCGCGCGGGTAGACAGCGGTGTGGCAGTGCTGACGCAAAGCTCAAACATCGCGATCAACCTGTCGATGCAGCGCCGTGGATTGCCGCTGGCCTATCTGGTGACGCTGGGCAATCAGGCGCAGCTGGGCCTGTCAGAGGTGGCGCAGGCGTTGTTGGAGGATCCCCGGGTCACCGCACTGGGTCTGCATATCGAAGGCATCGATGACCTGCGCGGGTTTGAAGCGCTGGCACAGGCGGCTCATGCGGTTGGCAAACCCATCGTGGCGCTGAAGGTCGGCAGTTCCGAACAGGCGCAGGCCGCAACGATTTCGCATACCGCGTCCTTGGCGGGATCCGCCGCCGGCGCAGCGGCGCTGCTGAAACGGTTGGGGATTGCGCAGGTCGCCTCGCTTGAGGTGATGCTGGAAGCGTTGAAACTGCTGCATGTGGCGGGGCCCTTGCCCCATGCCGGGATCGTTTCAGCCTCCTGTTCCGGGGGCGAGGCCAGCCTGATGGCCGACATCGGCGCCGCCGCCGGGGTGCAATATCCGCCCTTGAATGAGGGGCAACACAGCGCGTTGCGGGCTGCATTGGGGGCGCAGGTGGCACTGGCCAACCCGTTGGATTACCACACTTATATCTGGGGCGATGGCGCAGCGATGCAGGCCTGTTTCGCCGCGATGATGGATCCCGCGCTGGCGCTTGGTATCCTTGTGCTGGACCTGCCACGTGACGATCGTTGTTCGGCAGATGACTGGCAGCCAACGCTCGATGCGCTGGCCGCTGCGCGTGCGGGTCAGGACCGGCCGATGGCGGTGCTGTCGTCCCTGCCAGAGGGTCTGCCTGAGGCAGTGGCGGCAGATCTGATTGCGCAAAACATCGTGCCGCTCAACGGGATGGACCCTGCGCTGCAGGCCATTGCGGCAGTGGCTGGGATGGCACCACCCAGTGCGGATCCGTTGTTGCTGCCCAAGGGCAGTGGCGAAGCGGGGCAAGTGCTGCATGAGGCGGAGGCAAAAGCCGCCCTGGCTCAGTTTGGCCTGAAGGTGCCGGGCAGCTTGCAGGCGATCAACGTGGCGGAGGCCGTGGCGCAGGCCAATTCCCTTGGCTACCCCGTGGTTCTGAAAGCCGCCGGACTGGCACATAAGTCTGAGGCGGGAGGAGTTGCGCTGAATCTCAAAACCCCCGAAGAGGTCAGGCGCGCGGCTGAGGCGATGCCGGCCACCTCCTATCTGGTCGAACATATGTTGGGGGACGCGGTGGCCGAATTGCTGATCGGTGTCACCTGCGATCCGGCCCATGGTTATGTGCTGACCCTAGCGGCAGGTGGCGTGATGACTGAGGTGTTGCAAGACAGCGCCCATCTGCTGATCCCCGCCAGCAGGGATGAGGTTGCAGAGGCAGTGCAAAGCCTGAAAATGGCGCCGGTTCTGGCCGGGTTCCGCGGTAAACCCGCCGCCGATCACGAGGCCATATTCGACGCGGTGGCGGCAGTTCAGGCCTATGTCATCGCCACACAACCCGCCGAATTAGATATCAACCCGTTGATCTGCACACCGCATGGGGCGGTGGCGGCAGATGCTTTGATCAAGACAGGAGGTCACGATGACCCAAGCCATGGCTGAGGCCCCAAACCCGATTGAAACCCAGCGTGACGGCCATGTGCTGGAGGTGACGCTGAACCGGCCCAAGGCCAACGCCATTGATCTGGCGACCAGCCGGATCATGGGGCAGGTGTTTCAGGACTTCCGCGATGACCCGGAGTTGCGGGTGGCGATCATCACCGGCACAGGGGCCAAGTTTTTCTGCCCCGGATGGGATCTGAAGGCGGCGGCTGATGGCGATGCGGTTGATGGCGATTATGGCGTCGGCGGTTTTGGCGGCCTGCAAGAACTGCGTGGCCTCAACAAACCGGTGATCGCCGCCATCAACGGCATTTGTTGCGGCGGTGGGCTGGAACTGGCGCTGTCAGCCGACATCATCCTGGCGGCGGAGCACGCGACATTTGCCCTGCCCGAAATCCGGTCGGGCACCGTGGCCGATGCGGCCTCGATAAAACTGCCGAAACGTATCCCTTATCACATCGCGATGGAGATGCTGTTCACCGGGCGCTGGCTGGATGCTGAAGAAGCGGCGCGCTGGGGCATGATCAATCAGGTGCATCCGGCGGACCAGCTGATAGCCAAAGCGCGGGAAATGGCGCAGCTGATCGCCTCGGGCCCACCGCTGGTCAACGCCGCGATCAAAGAGATCGTGCGCGAGGCCGAGGATATGAAGTTTCAAGACGCCATGAACCGCATCACCAAGAGCCAGTTCGCCACCGTCGAAACGCTCTACACCTCAGAGGATCAGCTGGAAGGTGCGCGTGCCTTCGCTGAGAAACGTGACCCCGTTTGGAAAGGGAAATAACATGCCATTGTCGATGAACCGCGATGTTTTCATCACCGCAGCCGTCACCGGATCGGGTGGGACGCAGGATCGCAGCCCGCATGTGCCGCGCAGCCCGGAACAGATTGCCAATTCTGCCATTGATGCGGCCAAGGCCGGGGCGGCAGTGGTGCATTGCCATGTGCGCGATCCCGAAACCGGGGCGCCCAGCCGGGATCTGGGGCTCTACCGGGAAGTGACCGATCGGATCCGCGATGCGGAGGTAGATGTGGTTTTGAACCTCACCGCGGGCATGGGCGGCGATATGGTCTTTGGCCCGACCGAGGCGCCACTGCCGGTGAACCCCGCCGGCACCGACATGGTTGGCGCAACCGAACGTATGGCGCATGTCGCTGAATGTCTGCCTGAGATCTGCACCCTGGACTGCGGCACAATGAACTTTGCCGAGGCTGATTACGTCATGACCAACACGCCGGGCATGCTGCGGGCGATGGGCCAGATGATGACCGATCTGGGCGTGAAGCCCGAGATTGAGGCCTTTGACACCGGTCATCTGTGGTTTGCCAAGGAACTGGTGAAGGAGGGCGTGCTGGCGCCTGACGCCTTGGTGCAGCTGTGCATGGGGGTGCCGTGGGGTGCGCCGAATGACCTCAATACCTTCATGGCGATGGTCAACAACGTGCCCTCCGACTGGAACTGGTCGGCCTTCTCACTGGGGCGGGACCAGATGGCCTATGTGGCCGCTTCGGTGCTGGCGGGCGGTAATGTGCGCGTCGGGCTGGAGGATAACCTGTGGCTCGACAAAGGGGTGCTGGCGACCAATGCGCAGTTGGTTGAACGGGCTGTGACCATCATTGAAAACATGGGCGCCAAGGTGATCGGTCCCGCCGCCGTGCGCGAACGTTTGGGGCTGGTCAAACGCGCGCCTGTGGCCAAAGGCGCCGGCTGATGGCGCAGCGCGTTGTGGTGACGGCTGGGGCGTCAGGCATTGGCCTGGCGCTGGCCGAACGGTTTCTGGCAGAGGGGGCTGAGGTTGCGGTCTGTGACGTCGACCCGCAGGCCGTCGCCCGCTTTGCGGAGGCCTACCCGGACTGTCTGGCGATGGTGGCCGATGTGACCTCATCAGCGCAGATGGCGGCGTTTCTGGATGCGGTGGAGGTGCGCTGGCGCGGGGTGGATGTGGTCTGTGCCAATGCTGGCACGGGGGGGCCCGTCGGTCCAATTGAGACCCTGCATTATGCCGAATGGCAGCGCTGCCTGTCGGTCAATCTGGATGGCGCCTTTCTGATCTGTCGCTGGGCCGCACGGCTGATGCGGGCGCAGGGCAGTGGCGTGATCCTCATCACTTCATCTACCGCCGGATTGTTCGGCTACCCGATGCGCAGCCCCTATGCGGTGGCGAAATGGGGGCTGATCGGATTGACCAAAACCCTGGCGATGGAACTGGGGCCGGTGGGTGTGCGGGTGAACGCGATTTGCCCCGGCTCGGTCGAGGGGCCGCGGATGGACTGGGTGGTTGCCAATGAGGCCTCCCAGCGTGGCCTCAGCGCCGAGGAGGTCCGCGCCACCCATGTGGCCAACACATCAATGAAAACCTGGGTGGAGCCCAGTGAAATTGCGGACACCGCTGTGTTTTTGGCCTCGCCTGCGGCGGCCAAGATCTCGGGCCAGGTGCTGTCCGTGGATGGACATACAGAAGGATTGTTTCAATGAGTGTAAAGTCTGCGCGTGAAAAGGCAGCGATCATTGGCGGTGGTGTTATCGGCGGCGGCTGGGCGGCGCGCTTCCTGCTCAACGGCTGGGACGTTGCGGTCTATGACCCGGATCCCGAAGCGGAGCGTAAAATTGGCGAAGTGCTGGACAACGCCCGCCGTGCGCTGCCCGCGCTTTATGACAAACCCCTGCCGCCTGAGGGCGCTCTGACGTTTCACGATGATCTGGCCACTGCGCTGGACGGCGCCGCTTGGGTACAGGAAAGCGTACCGGAACGGTTGGATCTGAAACATCGCATCCATGCGGATCTGACGGCGCTGGCCCCGGCAGAGGCGGTGATCGGCTCCTCCACCTCGGGCTTCAAACCGTCGGAACTGAACGCAAAGGGTGCGCGTGCGATTGTCGCCCATCCGTTCAACCCGGTCTACCTGCTGCCGTTGATCGAACTGGTGGGCGATGCTGAAGACTGTGACCGCGCGGCCGAGATCCTGCGTTCGGTTGGGCTCTACCCGCTGAAGGTCCGCAAGGAGATTGATGCCCATATCGCCGACCGCTTCCTTGAAGCTGTCTGGCGCGAGGCGCTGTGGCTGGTGAAAGACGGCATCGCCACCACCGAGGAAATCGATGAAGCGATCCGCATGGGTTTTGGCCTGCGCTGGGCGCAGATGGGGCTGTTTGAAACCTACCGGATTGCCGGGGGTGAGGCGGGCATGAAACATTTCATGGCGCAGTTTGGCCCGGCGCTGGAATGGCCCTGGACCAAACTGATGGATGTGCCTGAGTTCACCGACGAACTGGTGGATCTGATTGCCGGACAGTCCGATGCGCAATCCGGTCACCTGTCGATCCGTCAGCTGGAACGCCTGCGCGATGACAACCTGGTCGGCATGATGCGCAGCCTGAAACAATCCGGCAGCGGGGCGGGCGGGGTGATCTGCGCCCATGAGGCCCAGCTGGAGGTGCCGCAGACCGGGGATCTACCGGTGACGCTGGACATTCAGGTGCCGCAAACCTGGACGGATTACAACGGCCATATGAACGAAACCCATTATCTGGAGGCCGGCGCCAAAGCCAGCGACCGCTTTATGGAGATGATCGGCGCAGATGCTGATTACATCGCCGGTGGCCTCAGCTACTTCACCGCTGAAAGCCATGTGCGCTATCTGGATGAAACCCATCAGGGCGCGCGTCTGCAGGTGCAGACACAGGTTCTGGCGGGGCAGGGTAAGAAGCTGCATCTGTTCCATATGCTCAGGTCCGGCGATCAGCTGGTGGCAACGGTGGAAACCCTGCTGCTGCATGTGGACCTGAAAACCCGCCGCTCCTGCCCCCCGGCGGAGGCCGTGGAGGCGCAGCTGCTGGCCTTTGCCAGCGCCCATGCAAAACTGCCCACACCAGAGGGTGTTGGCCGCGCGGTCGGGCAGCGGCCCTGACGCCCTGAGGTTGGGGGCGGCTGGCGGGTGGCTTGACATTGCCCGCGCCAGCCGCCCTTTTTGCACCCAAACCGCAGGAGGGTGTGATGACCGATAGATTTACCGATGAACTTGAGGACCGTCTGGTCCGCTACGCCGCGATTGACAGCCAAAGCGATGCCGACAGCCCCAGCGCCCCCAGCACTGCGATCCAATATGACGTGCTGCGCCTGCTGGAACAGGAGCTAAACATGATCGGCGCGGCGGATGTGGAACTGACCGAATACGGCGTGGTTCTGGCCACCGTGCCGGGCAACGTTGAGGGGCCGACCGTTGGCTTTCTGGCCCATGTCGACACCGCGCCGCAGTTCAATGCCACGGATGTGAAACCCCGTGTGATCAAGGGCTACAACGGTGGCGATATCACCTTCCCCGATGATCCCACGCTGGTCCTGTCGCCTGCGGAATATCCCTATCTGGCGACCAAACAGGGTGATGATATCATCACCGCCTCGGGTCTGACGTTGCTGGGTGCGGATGACAAGGCCGGTGTGGCCATCATCATGACCATGGCGCGCCACCTGCTGGAAAACCCGGACATCAAGCGACCCACATTGCGCATCGCCTTCACCCCGGACGAAGAGATTGGCCGCGGCGTCGGGCAGGAGTTGCCCAAGGACCTGAAAGCCGATTTTGCCTATACGCTGGATGGCGGTCAGGTGGGGGAGATCGAATATGAAAGCTTCTCGGCCGATGGGGCGGTTGTGACCGTCAAAGGCGTGTCGATCCACCCCGGTCTGGCGAAGGAGAAAATGGTCAATGCGATCCATCTTGCCTCCAAGATCGTGCAGACCTTGCCGCAGGCAACAATGACGCCGGAAACCACCGATGAACGCGAAGGTTTCATCCATGCCACGGATATGGTGGGCGGATCGTCAGAGATGGTGATCAACTTCATCCTGCGCGATTTTGAGTTGGATGGGCTGGAAGCCAAAGGTGAATTGCTGCGCAAAACCTGTGAGGCGGTGCAGCTGTCTGAACCGCGCGCCGAGATCACGGTGGAGATCCAGCCGCAGTATCGCAACATGCGCTATTGGCTGGAAAACGATATGACCCCAGTCGAACTGGCCCGCGATGCCAGCCGCGCCCATGGGATCGAACCGGTTTCTGTGCCGATCCGTGGTGGCACCGATGGCTCCCGCCTGACGGAATTTGGTGTGCCGACGCCCAACATCTTCACCGGGATGCAGAACATCCACGGCCCGTTGGAATGGGTGTCGGTTCAGGACATGGCCAAAGCGACCGAGGTCTGCCTGACACTGGCGCAAAAGGCGGCGAAGTAACGCGCAAGCCCAAGGGCGCGGCAGCTTCGGCTGCCGCCCAGCACCTAACGCGGCACGCGCTGGATCAGCTTTGGCGAAACCCCGTAGGCGCGCCGGAAGGCCGTGGCGAAATTGGCGGGGGAGGTATAGCCCGCCATAAAGGCCGCCATGGCGATGCTGACACCATCTTCACTCAGCGCTTTATGGGCGCGTTGCAGTCGGGCTTCGCGCAGGAAATCGGCGATGGTGACGCCAAAACGGCGTTTGAAATGGCGCTGCAGCGAACGGCGGTTGAGGTTCATGTGAGCCTCCAGCGCCTCCAGCGGGTTTTGGTTTTCCAGCTGTGACAGCAGGAACAGCCGGATTTGTTCGGCGATTGCGTCACCGGGGCGGCTGTTGTCCTGTCCCACCTCCTCCAGCACGCGGCGCAGGATCTCCAGCCCGGCAGACATCCGATACAGGCTGGTCTGCCAGGGATCACCATTTGGCGGCGGCAGGATGATCTGGGTCGACAGGCGGATCAGGTCCTTGCTGGGCTGCCACTGCTGTAGGCTAAGATCACCGTCATCATGGCTGAAGGGCAGGGGGCTGTCCTGCGGCAGGGTGCTTTCGGAGAAACTGTTGAACCAGTCCAGATCGGTGGTCAGCGCCAGTTTGCGGTAGGGATGGCCGGAACTGGCCAGATGGCGCAACGTGCCCCGGGCCCGCAGGTGAAAGAACATCGCCGCCGGATGGTCGGTTGCATCCAGCTCCACCTCACGCTCATTGACGGCAAACTTGTGATACCCGTTCAGCAGAACCAGCACTTTGAACTTGGGGTTTAACGGCTGGGGCGCGCGGTCCACGACGGTGGATTTATTGGCATCCAGCACGCCAATGCGCAGGTTTCCGGGGTATGTATGTATCGTCATCGCGCTGCCCGGGCGCGGCAAACGGCGCCCGTCCTATTCTTGTGTCGGTTTCCCAAAGACATGAGTCGCGCTGGCAAAGAGGCGGGCTATGGACCCCATGTGTGCCCTCTTCATAAGTTCCCCGACAGAAAGACTCAACTAAAGACACCGGGCGGGTCCCGGTCTGGGGAACAGGACATCATGAAAACATCCGAGACATTCTTGGCGGCCCGCCGGGCCTCGCTCCTTCTGGCTGGGCTTTTGGGAACCACGGCGCTGTTCAGCCCGGCCCAGGCCCAGGAGGCGCTGGAACTTGACGAAGTGGTGCTGGAAAGCGCTGAGGCGCAAGAGGCCAGCGGCGACGGCGCGGTGAGAGGCTATGTCCCCAGCCAGTCCCGCGCCGCAACCCGCAGCGCAACACCGCTGGCGAAAACGCCGGTGACCGTCAATGTGGTTGGCAGCGAACAGATGGCGCAGCAGGGCGCCAACTCGGTGGCCGAGGCGCTGCGCTATGTGCCAAACGTTCAGGCGGAGTACCGGGGCACGTCGAACTTCCACGATGAGGTCATGATCCGTGGCTTCACCGCCTATTCCGGCAAATCGCTGGACGGCATGATTTTTGGCGGTTCTTCTAACGGTCAGATCGATCCGCTGCTGCTGGACCGTGTCGAAGTGGTGAAAGGCCCGGCCTCTGTCACCTATGGTCAGGTGGCCCCCGGTGGTCAGATCAACCAGTCGCTGAAGACCCCGACCGGTCAGGACCGCAAATACATGGAACTGGGCTTTGGCACGCAGGATTACCTGAGTGTGAACGGTGATTTCGAGGGCAGCCTGTCCGCCGACGGTTCGCTGCGCTACCGCGTGGCCGGTGCAGCCTGGCAGAAAACCTTCGAAGGTGGGCTGGACCAGAACCGGTTTGCCCTGGCCCCGACGCTGGAGTGGTCGCTGGGCGAAGACACCAAAGTGACTGTTTCGGCGATCTACCAGCGTGATCCGGAGGCGGGCTACCGTAACCACCAGTCGCTGGAAGGTATCCTGGAGCCGACCAGCTCGGGCCTTTATTACCCGGACAACTTCACCTCCTACGCGCCAGCCTTTGATGAGGCGGATCGCACCACCAAATCGCTGGGCTATGAGATCGAGCACCGCTTTGAAAACGGCATCCAGCTGGTTCACAAGGCCCGCGTCAACGCAATTGACCTCTACCACAAAGGCGTTTCGGCCGATCGCGTCACCGCGGATGGCAACGGTGTGGATCTGTTTGCCTTTGAGGCGACGGATTCGACCAAACAGTTCACCGCTGACACCTATCTGACTGGCGAAGCGCAGACCGGTTCTGTGTCGCACAACTGGGTTGCTGGTTTTGATCTGCAGAAAACCGAAGTGCAGGACACCTATGGCCGCCTCTTCGGAGTTGGGACCTATGATCTGGTCAACGGCACCTCGCCCGATCTCAGCAGCGTTGTGATCCCGCAGATGTGGGATGACACCACCACGCTGGAACAGGCCGGCGTCTATGTGCAGAACCAGATGGAAATGGGCCGCTGGTCGGCGCTGCTTGGTCTGCGTCACGACTGGACGGAAACCCGCAACGGCCCGACCGATGGCTCTGCGGCTGATACGGTCTACACCGATCAAGCCACCACGGGCCGCGCTGCGCTGTCTTATGAGATTGCCGAAGGCACCATGGCCTACGCCAGCTTCTCAACCTCCTTCACCCCGGTTATCCGCACCGACAGCGGTGGCAACCCGGTGTTTGAACCGGAAACCGCAGAACAGTGGGAAGTGGGGGCCAAATGGACCTCGGCCGATGGTCGTCTGCAGGCCACCGCAGCGGCGTTCCAGATCGAACAGGACGGCGTGATGGAGTTTGTATCCGGTGTGGGCTGGGCCCAGGTCGGCAAGCTGAAGTCCGAAGGCTATGAGCTGGAACTGCGCGGGGATCTGAACGACCAGCTGTCGCTGATGGCCAGCTACGCCAAGGTCGATCCGCGCTATCAGGAAGGCCCCAATGCCGGCAATCAGCAGCAGCGTGTGCCGTTTGAAACCGCCGCCCTGTGGATGAACTATGCGCCGATGGACGGTCTGACCCTGTCGCTGGGGGCCCGTCATCAGGGCAAATCCTGGGCTGGTGCCTCAAACAGCCTGTCCGTGCCCTCTGTCACGCTGGTTGATTTCGGTCTGAGCGCAGACATCGGCGCGCTGACAGGCAGCTATGACGGTCTGACCGCACGTCTGTCGGTGACCAACCTGGCCGACAAACAATTTGTCGCCTCCTGTGCCAATGACCGTGTGTGCTGGCGCGGCGAAGGCCGGGTGATCTCGGCGAGCCTTGGCTATGAATGGTAAGGCCCTATTGGGAGTTGCGGCGATGATCGCCTCATTGAACAGCGGTGCGGGGGCAGAGACAGCCCCCCGCCATCAAGCGCAGCATCCTGCCCCTCAGGTGCTGGCCGCAGGGGAAAGCATCCGCTTTCCCCTGTCGCTGCGTTCAGGGGATTACATTGCCGGGCAGGTCCGCGCGGTTGGGCCTGCGGGCCCGTTTCTGTTGCAACTGCAGGATGGCGATGGCCAGATGCTGCGCCAGTTTGAGGTCGGGCCCAGCGGCGCGGCGCGGGTGTTTTTTGTTGCGGGCAGCGATGATGAACATCTGGTGGCAGTCAGCCAAGGCACGGCACCGGCCACGTTGGTCTGGCAGCAGATGCATCATATTCCCGCTGCGGATCAGACAGGGCGGCCTGTGACACTGGACAGCCCCAAGTTAAGCGCCTTGCAGGCTGCGATTGCCGCAGGGCAAGGGGTGCAGCAGGCGATCGATCAGTTCTGGCAGGACCGCAGTGCCGAAGGCACCCCGATGTTGGAGCCGTCAGAGCGGCCCGGCCATCAGCTGGTCACCTTCCTGTGGCGGGGGGCAACCAAGAATGTCCGCCTCTGGGGTGGGCCATCGCATGATCACACCTGGATGCAGCAGCTCAGCGGCAGCGATATCTGGTACGCCAGCTTTGAAGTGCCGGATACGGCGCGGTTGAGCTATGGGTTTGCGCCCGATGTGCCGCAGTTTGACGGCGGGGCGCGGGACAACCGCGTGGCGCTTCTGGCGACCCTGCAGGCGGATCCGCTGAACCGTCATCCTCTCTATCCTGAGGCCACGGATCCTTTTGCGCAGCGCTCGCAGCTGGTTCTGGCGGCCGCACCGGATCAGCCGGGCATGGTGGGGCCGCTCCCCGCCGTGCGTGGCACGGTGCAGCGGCAGATGGTGACCTCAGCCCTTTTGGGCAACAGCCGCGCGGTGGATGTTTACACGCCGCCGGGGTTCGATCCGGCGGATCCAGACACCAAGCTGCTGGTGCTGTTTGATGGTCCCAGCTATCAGGACGCTCGCGCGCCGGTGCCGGATATTCTGGACCGGTTGATCACCAGCGGGCAGCTGCCGCCTGTTGTGGCCTTGCTGGTCGATCCGATTGATGGGGCGCACCGCGCACGTGAACTGCCGTGCAACGTAACCTTCAATCGCTTCATCACCGAGGAGCTGATCCCCGGTCAGGAAGCACAGCTGGGCCTCAGCCTGAGTGCGGCTGATCGGGTCGTCTCTGGCTCCTCCTTCGGCGGGTTGGCGTCGATCTGCCTGCTGCAGGAACAGGCGTCTGTGGTTGGCAACGCTGTTGCCATGTCGCCGTCGCTTTGGTGGGCGCCGCCGGGGCATGTGCCAGCGGCGGCGGGTCGTCCCTATGTGATCGAACGCTGGATGCAGGACAGCCCGGCTGGCGTGCACCTTTGGATGTCGGCCGGCACCTATGAGGTAGGTCGCCGCCCCGGTGAGGTGTCGATTCTGGAGCCCAGCCGCACGCTGCGCGATGTCATGGCGCTGCGGCCAGAGGTCCAGCTGACCTACCGCGAATATGTTGGCGGTCATGACTATCTGGTCTGGCGCGGGGCCTTGGCCGAAGGGTTGCTGGCGTTGTTTGGACGCTAAAGGCCAACAGAAATAGGGCTGGCGCGGCGAAATCCGCGCCACCCAGTGCTGCGGGCAAGAAGCTGCCTGCTGTCGTGCAGTCAAAGCCTCTCGTCGCTGGTGAAAACTTGACAAAAAGGCTCGGATTGCATAGGCAGTCGCCCAGCCGCGCATTAAAACCAAAGGTGGTTTTGTGAGTAAGCCAAAATGTCAGCCGCCGCACCGGGTGGGGGCCTGTGACAAACCGTTGTCATTCCCCGGATTTCATGGTGCTGCGTAACTTCGGACGCATTTATGTCTGCAAAGAATTTTGGCGCGACCTCTGTTGGACTGGTTGTAGGGTTTCTGGCGTTTTCCGGCGCTGCATTGGCGCAGGAGAGCGCGACCCCAACGGCCCCTGCGATGCCCGCAGCCCCCGCAATCACCCCGCCTGCTGCGGATCTGAACACCGCAGCGCCGCAGGTGCAGGCCACTGTTGAGGCGGTTGAAGCCGTTGCGACGGATGAAGCGCCCGCAAATGCCGCCGCAGCCACCGAAACAGCGGTCACCGAAACCGCAACCGACGTGACCGCCGCGGAAGGCACCGCTGAGGGCACCGTTGCTGAAGGCGCCGCATCTGAGGCGACAACCGACGGGACCGAGGGTGAGGTGGCCGCTGATGCCACCGCGACAGCCGAGGTAACAGACGCCGCAGAGGCCCCTGAGGCAGAGCCCGTCCCCCCGACACAGGTTCAGGCGGTCTTTGACGGGCTGCGCAGCACCTTGCCGGAATCGCTGCACGAAAGCAGCTATCAGGCGCAGGATGCCACTGAAGCTGCCAGCAAGTTCCTGCGCGACGGTGGCCCGTCGATCTGGGCCATTGCCGCGCTTTCTGTGGTCACCCTTGCCCTGATCCTGTGGAAAGTCTGGCGCCTGTTGCTGCTGGGCGCATGGTCGCGCGGCAGCGCCCATAAAGCGGTCGCCGCCTGGGAAGCTGGCGATGCACAGCGGGCATTGTCGATTGTGGCAAAACGTCGTGGCCTGCGTTCGCGCGTAGTGGCCGCAGCGATCCGCGCCCGCATGGACCTGCCTGAGGCAGCCGCCCGTGAAGAAACCACCCGGGTTGCAAAACTGCAGCTGGCCGGGGCTGGCACTGGTTTGCGGGCGCTGGAGCTGATTGCCTCCATCGCGCCTCTCTTGGGTCTGCTGGGCACGGTTCTGGGTATGATCGCCGCCTTCCAGGCGCTGCAGGAAAGCGGCAGCCGGGCCGATCCCTCGCTGCTGGCGGGCGGTATCTGGGAAGCGCTGCTGACCACCGCTGCAGGTATGGCTGTGGCCATCCCGGCCTCGGCTGCGCTGACATGGTTCGAAGCTGTGGTCGACGGGCTGCGCCGCGATGTGGAAGATGCGGCATCGCGGATCTTCTTGGTTCAGCCGCGCTATGAGGCGGATGAAGAAGACGTTCAACCGCTGGCGGCGGAGTGATCGATGGATCTGGGACTGACATCCCGGCCCCGTCGCAGGCCCTCGCTGACACCGATGATCGACGTGGTGTTTCTGCTGCTGGTGTTTTTCATGCTGGCCTCGCGCTTTGGCATGGATCAGGTGGTGGAAATGCCGATCGCCTCGGGCGGTGGTGAAGCCTCGGGCGCGCCCAAGCTGGTGGATATCCTGCCAGAGGAACTGCGCTTGAACGGGATCAGCTTGCCGCTGGACCGTCTGGTGGCGGAGTTGAAAACGCTGGTTGAGACGCCGCAGGACACCATTGTGCTGCGCAGTCTTGATGAGGCCAACGTGCAGCGGATCATCACGGTGTCCGAGGCATTGCAGGCGGCGGGTTTCAAAGCCCTGGTTTTGGTGGAGTGACACGATGATGGACTTCCAGCCCCCCGCACGGCCGCCAAAAGCGGAATCGATTGTGCCGATGATCAACGTGGTTTTCCTGCTGTTGATCTTCTTCCTTATGACCGCGCAGATCGCCCCGCCGGAGCCTTTCGAAGTTGCCTCGCCGCAGGCGGGCAAGGCCGGCGACCCCAAAGGCGAGGTGACGCTGTACCTCAGCGCCGAAGGTTTGGCGCAGTATCAGGATCAGAGAGGTGAGGCTGCCTTTGCCGCGCTGAAGGCTGAGCTGGGTGAGATCAAAGAGGTTGTGCTGCGCGCTGATGCCAAGGCCCAGGGCGCGCGTCTGGCTGAGGTGATGGCAGAGCTGCGGCGTGCCGGCTTCAGCGCCATTGAACTGGTGGTGGAACTGAAATGAGACGGAGTGTTGAATTTGTAGGCTTTGCCGGGGTGGCCGCGTTGGTCCACCTGGCATTTTTTGCCTATGCGCCGTCGGATGATGGTGCCGATGCGGGTGGGATCGGTGGTGAGGCCATCGTGACCCTGCAGGGCGCCCCGGACAGTATCGCTGAGGTGATCGAGGAATGGACCCGGCCGCCTGAGACCCACACGCCGGATGTGGTTGAACAGCCCGATTTGATCACCGAAACGGTTGAGATGGCGCAGCTTCACATCGATGAAGCCCCCGCCGCCAAGATCAAGATCGCCGCGCTGACAACTGAGGCGCCAGAGGTCAAACGCCCGATCATTCCGCAGGCCCTGGATCTGGTAAAGCCAGAGGTGGCCCGCCCACAGGAATTGCAGGCCCCTGAGGTGCTGCAAGAGGCGGCGTTGAAACGGCCCGAAATGCAGGACCAGCCGCTGCGCCCCAAGACGCAGCCGCAGCAGATGGTGCTGGATCAGCAGATCAAAACGCCGACGGTGGAGACAACACCACCGCCCCCGCCGCCGCCAGAACCCGAGCCGGAGCCGGAACCCGAACCTGAGCCCAAACCTGAGCCAAAGCCGGAACCTGCGCCGAAACCCAAGGTGAAGCCAGAACCGAAGCCCAAGCCCAAAGCAAAGCCTTCGGATCGCAACAAGGCCGCCAGTCAGGGCTCGGTCACGCAGAAAGCGGCCGGTACCGGCGGGACGCAGCAGGCGGGCAGCAGCGGCACCTCCAAGGTTAAGGCGCTGTCCAAAGGCAAAGAGGCCAAACTGCTGACCGTCTGGGGATCGAAAATCCGCACCCGGATTGAGCGACGCAAGAAATCGCCACGCGGCGTCAAAGGGGGCGGCACCACGCATCTGAACCTGCGTGTCTCACCCGCAGGGCAACTGCTGTCAGTTTCGGTCGCGAAATCCTCGGGCAACGCCAAACTGGATCAGGCGGCGCTGTCGGCGGTGAAACGGGCTGGCAAATTCCCGAAGGCGCCTAAACAGCTGAACAAATCAAGCTATCGCTTCTCCATCCCGATCCGGATGAAGTGAGGCAGCGATCACCAAATAGAAACGGGCCTGTGGGGAACACCACTGGCCCGTTTCATTTGTAGATATGTCAGGCGGTCCCGCGCCCTGGTGTGGCCACCGCGCGCTGCGGTGGCCGGGGCGATCAGAAGCTGCGGCTGTAGGCTACCCAGATCCGGCGGCCTTCGTCGGCGACGGGGATGTTCTGACCAGCCAGCGGGGTGCCCGCCGGGTAGGTGCGCACGGCGCTGCCGGTTGGGTTCAGCTGGTAGGTGTCAAACAGGTTGTCGACGCCCAGTCCCAGTTCCCCCGCGCCCAGCGGCATCGAGGCCCGCAGGTTCACCCGGGTGGTGTCTTCGACGGTGCTGAGGCCCGCATGTTCCCGCGCGCCGGTGTAGACAATCTCACCCGCCAGATTGATGCCATTGGCCAGCATATAGTCACCATAAAGCGTTGCGGTGAACGGGCTGGAGATCCGGTTGTTCGGCAGCCAGGCATCGATCGATCCATTGTCATCGCTGTCGAATTTACCTTCGGTATAGGCGGCGATCAGGCCGATGTTCAGGTCAGCGCTGGCAGCATATTCAACGGTGACTTCCGCGCCCCAGATCTCTTCTTTCTGTTGGGTCAGCGTGTTGGTGGCCGAGTCAAAGATCGTGCCGTCATCCGAGGTCGACAGGAAGGCCGAGGCCGACAGATCCACCGCGGCACCGCTGTAGCGGGTGCCCAGTTCCAGCGTGTTCACGATCTGCGCTTTCGGCGCGATCGATGCGAAGGAAACCGTGCCACCCGGGGCAAAGGGATTTGCGCCCATGGCGCGGCGGGTGAAACTGCCGACGTCCGGCAGTGAGAAGCCCTGCGAATAGCCCGCAAAGATCTGCAGATCCTCGGTGGCGTTCCACACGCCGCCCAGATTGAACACGGTGGCATCATAAGTGAAATCACCGCCGGTCACAGCCACCGCCGGCAGCGGTACCGCCGCAACGGGTGAGATTGAGATCAGCTGCGCCGCATCGGGGCGGGTGAAATCCTCAACCGTCAGATCAAACCGCTCATAGCGCACACCTGCGGACAGCTCAAACCGGTCGCCAACAGGCAGATCCAACTGGGCGTAAGCGGCATAACTGTTCTGGGTCATCGGCGCGATCAGGTCACGGCCGTCCAGCATGGTCTGTTCCACATCATCGTGGCCCAGATCAAAGCCCCAGGTCAGCTGCGCGCCGTCGGCCCAGGCTGACAGGTCACTGCGAACGGTCGAGTTGAGGCCAAAGGTTTTGGTCTTCAGCACCGACTGGCTGTCGAGGTTCTGCACGGTCGGCGTGGCAACAGAGGTTGGATAATAGAGGGAGTTGGCAACACCCGCCTCAACCAGAGCCGCGCGGCGCAGGTTGTTGGTGGCATAGGCCTGCACCTCAACATCCCCGATCGACAGGCCGTCATTGGTCCAGGTCAGGGTCAGCGCCTGGGTCTCATCCAGCACCGGCTGCCCGGTGTAGGGGGCGGCGGTGTTCACGCTGACCGGATCGGTCAGGTAGTTGGTGTAGAAATCGATATTCTGCTGAAACTTGCTGGCATCCAGACGCAGATCCAGGGTGTTGTTGTCCCAGGCATAATCGGCGCCAAAACCCAGACGGTAGCTTTCGTTGTTATCGCCGCCGCCCTGACCAACCAGCGGGTCGCTGGACAGCTGGTTGCCATTGCCGTCATAGCGGTTGCCGATGCCTTTGGTGGACAGTTCAAACCGCAGCCCCAGATCGTTCACCCGGGTGCCGTGCGACAGGGCCAGCTCATAGCCCAGGCTGTCTTTCACGTCTTCGGTCTGGGCCGACAGGCGGGTGGTCAGCGTGGTTTCGCTGCCCTCGCCCGCATCGCGGGTGATGATGTTGATCAGGCCGCCGGTGGCACCGTTGCCAAGCTGCGCGTTGGAGCCGCGGATGACCTCAATCCGTTCAATCGCGTTGAGGTCCACCAGCCCCAGCTCACGCGAGAAGCCGCGCAATTCGCTGGTCTGGGCCACACCGTCGATCAGGACCTGAACCTTGCGGCCGCGCATGTTCTGGCTGGCCCCGGCAACGGTCCCGTTGGAGGGCGACAGGCCGGGAATGAAATCAGACAGCACCCGTTCCAGAGATTGGCCGGTGGTGGCGGCACGTTCTAGCATGGCGCGGTCGATCACCTGCACCGCGCCGGGGATGGCGCTGGCCTCGGAGTTGCTGCGATAGGAGGAGATATAGATCGTCTCCAGCTGAACGATTTCAGCGTCTGAGCGGTCTGCAGTCTGGGCTGTGGCTGCCGCAGCGGCCAACAGGGCCGGCACGCTGGTGCCAAGCCATAGAAGTGGTTTGCGTGTCATTTGTGTCCCCGATTACTTGGGCGTTACTGTTCTTCGTTGGCGAGGCTTCTGCGGAAGAGCCGTAGCGATACGAAACCGGTGAATGCCGACAGAATGGCGGCAAGAGTGAAGACCGGGGCAAAGCCCCAGCTCTGCGCCAGAACCCCGGCCAGCATGGATCCGACCATGTAGACAAAGAGGTTGGCGCTGGAGAGGATGGTGAAATCGGTGCCGGCCTGCACCAGCGAGGCCACCCGCATGAAGGCGGTGTAAAGGCCGACCATTTCCATGTAGCGGCTGAAAGTTTTCAGGAAGGACAGCGCCACCAGCATCTCCAGTGGCAGACCATAGGCGGCCGCATAGCCGTAAAGGCCAAAGATCACCGTGCGCAGCACCACGATGGTGACGAAGAAAGCCGCCAATCCGGAGCGGTTGATGACCATCATGCCAAAAACCGCCCCAAAGAGGCCCACACAGGCGGCCGATCCGCCGGAGATCAACCCGATCTGGGACAGGCTGAAGCCCATGTCGACAAGGAACGATTGCTCCAACGCCTGAATCAACCCTTCCGGCAAGCGGAAGATCAGCGCAAAGGCAAAGATCATCATGGCGCCTTCGCGGGCAAAGAACCGGCGCAGGTGGGGGCGGTCTTGGGTCTGGCGCTGGTGGCGGCGGCCCAGCGTTTCCGGCACCATAAGGAAGGCGACAACAGACAGCATCGACAGCCCGCCCGCGCTGAGAAGCGCAAACTGCCAGCCGGTCAGATCAAACAGGATCAGGGTGCCAGAACCCCCAAGCAGGACCCCCAGCGCCACCGCGCCGCTTTGAATGGCATTGCCGCCGGATTGTTTTTGCGGTGGCAGGTGCTCAACCGCATAGCCATCCGTGGCAATATCCTGCGTCGCGGCGGCAAAGGACATGACCATCAGCAGCGGGAAAAACAGGCTGAGGTCGGCAAGCGGATCCAGGAAAGACAGCGCAACGATGCTGCCAAACACTGCCAGCTGCGTGCCAAGCACCACGCCTTTGCGCCCAACGCGCGGCAGGGCAGACAGCCGGTCAATCCAAGGCGCCCAGAGTGCTTTGAACACCCAGGGCAGCATCAGGATCGCGAAACTGCCGATGGCGGCCAGATTAACCCCCTGCGATCGCAGAAACGGCGGCAGGGCGGCAGCAACCAGGTAGAGCGGGATGGCCTGCGCCACATAAAGCCCCATCAGCGCCAGCCAAATGCGGCGGTCCAATGTGCCCTGTTCTGTCTGGTTCTGTTCTGTGGTGTCGGCCAATGCCATTGCAGTCCCCTCGACGCCAAGAGTTGGGTCAAGAGGTTACTAAACTAATTTAGTCAGGATTCTAGTAAAAAATGAGCTTATACTCACAAAACTTTACTATCTTTTTTAATTCAACTACTTACGTATATTTTGTTGACCCTTGGGAAGCCTCAGGACCCCTCTTCCACCAGCGGCCGGTCCAGCATCTGGTGGTCAAACACCAGCAGCAATGTGTGGCGGCACCAGTTCAACACGCTTTCCCGGTTCGGTGAGGTCTTGGTCAGCGCCAGAACCTGCAGGCAGGCGATACAGATCTGATTTTGCAGCAGCGCCAGATCCCGTTGTTTTTCAGGCGGGGGCAGGGTGCCAAACTTGCTTTGAAACGCCATGATCCGCTGGAAAATCTGACCCAGATGATGTTCTTCCAACTCCGCCAGCTTGCGTGAGCTGCCCATGGCCCGGCGCAGCTGCCAGTGGCCGGTAGAGTTGATCGAAGTTGGGCCGCCAAGCGCCTCCAGAATGGCTTCGACGCAGTCATTTTTGTCACTGCCCGGACCTAGTGAGTTATAGGCGTGATCCAGGGAGGCCAGCGTCTGCTCCAACCAGCGTTGAAACAGCTCATAGAAGATCGCTTCCTTGTTGGGAAAGAACTGGTAAAGGCTGCCGATGCTGACATTTGCACGCTGCGCAATGCCATTGGTGGTCAGCTTGTCCGCCGGGCCTTCAGACAGCATCGTCAGAACTGTATCAAGGATATGTTCGACCCGCTCGCGCGAGCGCCGTTGCTTGGCTTTTTTGCGCGGGGCGATGGCGCTGTCTGTGGTCTCGGTCATGCGAAAATGGCTGCCTGCACTCTGAGTTTGAATGCCTCAGACCTAACAAACCCCCGCCAAAAAGACCAGCGGGGGCGCAAAGCTGCCCATTGGGATGCCCGATATTCCTATTTGAATATAAGGCGTTATCCTGGCGCTTTAGCGGGCTTCGACCCAGAGAATGCGCGCTGGGGCGCCTTCGGCATTCTCCAGCTGGGTGGGCGCCAGCGAGGTCAGGAAGGCTGAATCGCCGGCCTCAAGCACATGGGCATCAGCGTTCTCAACCCGCAGGGTTAAGCGGCCTTCCAGCACATGGCACATCATCTCCGCACTGGGCAGGCTGGCGTTTGGCGCGGGCGCGCTGCTTGCACTTTGAAGTGTTAAGATCTGGCATTGCAAACGGTCCGATGTCCCTTCGGGGAACAGCGGCGCGTGATGCAGGTCCGCCTTGGGCGTGGGGCTGGGGGCGTCGGCCTTGGCAATGCAGATGATGGGATCTGCCGCGGTGGGCGGCGTCAGCAGGGCGGCGGCCGGAACACCAAGGCCCCGGGCGATCCGCCCGATGGTTTCATAGGTTGGTGATATGAGCGCATTTTCGACCTTGGACAGGTTGGATTTCGACACGCCCGAAGATTTCGCCAATTGGCTGAGAGAGATTTGCTGATGGTGCCGAATCTGTCGGATAATTGTCCCGATTTTCGTCAAATTTTCATCGGGTTGGATTTGCTGCACTTGGGGGGTCATGCAATTTCCTGAATTTGGGGATTAAGTGAGTGTGAAACTGCGTGACGCAATGCCCGTCTGCTTTCAAGTGGGCAAAAAATGCAGGTTGTGCCGTAGGTGAAACTTCAGCGGGTTTTGGGGTATTTTTGCCACAAACTGCGGCAATTTTTCGCCGTATAAGCGCGCGGAATTAGAGGCTTCAAAACAACTTACGCGCCGCGAAGGGGGCAAGGGGAAATAGAACTCTCTGGTTGCATTGTGGGGGTGAAGTCTGGTTTCTGGACCCCAAGCTCGGACCCCATATCTGAACCCGATGCAAGGAGGAGCATCATGTCGTTGACCACGTCGCCGCGTTTGTCGGAAAAATCCGTCACAGAACTGACCGCGTTGCGGCATCAGCTGCACCGTCGGCCTGAGGTCTCTGGCGCTGAGGCTGAGACCGCCAAACGCATCGCGGCAGAACTGACCCGGCTGGGGGCAGATCGGCTGTGGCAAGGTCTGGGCGGCCATGGTGTTGCGGCGGAGTTTACAGCTCAGGCGCCTGGTCCAACTGTGTTGATCCGCTGTGAGCTGGACGGTCTGCCCATCGCTGAGGTGTCGGATCTGCCTTACCGTTCCGAACTGGCGGGCAAAAGCCACGTCTGTGGCCATGACGGGCACATGACGATGGTCATGGGGGTCGGGCATGGGCTGGCGTATGGCTTGGCCAAAAGACCTGCCAAGGGGCGGGTGATCCTGTTGTTCCAACCGGCGGAGGAAACCGGGATGGGGGCCCCGGCGGTGATTGCCAGTGCCGATTGGGCGGCGATCAAGCCTGATTACGCCTTCGCCATTCACAACCTGCCGGGCATGACTTTGGGGCGCATGGGTCTGTGCCGATCCACCGCCGCCTGCGCCTCACGCGGGATGAAGGTGACCCTGTCGGGCAAAAGCTCCCATGCGGCGATGCCGGATGACGGGGTGTCACCCGCGCCGTCGCTGGCGCAGTTGATGACCGCGTTGCCCGCTTTGGGGCCGGGGGGCGTTTTGGATGAGGCTTTTCGCCTCTGCACGCTGACCCATATAAATCTGGGTGAGCCCGCATTTGGCATTGCCCCCGGCGATGGTGAGCTGCGTTGCACTCTGCGGTCAGTTACTGATGCGGGTATGGCGGGTTTGATTGATCAGGCAACCGCGCTGGTCACGTCAACGGCCCGTGAGCATGGCCTAAAGGCCGAGATCACATGGCATGATGTCTTCGCTGCGACGGTCAACGGGGCAACGGCGAATGACATCGCGGCCCGTGCGGCGGAGAGCTGCGCCATCCCGGTTGAGATGCTGGATCACCCGATGCGGTTTTCTGAGGATTTCGGCTGTTTCGGGCTGGATGGGGCCGAGGTGGCGATGGTCTATCTGGGATCTGGTGAGGATCAGCCGCAGTTGCACAACCCCGATTTCGATTTCCCCGATGCCCTGATCCCGGTCGGTGCGGGGTTCTTTCTGACCATCGTCGACCTGTTGCTGGGCCGGCGGGAAGCGGGATCCTAAAGTGATTGCATCCGCTGCGGGTGGCGCGGGGTGAGCGGGCTGGGGCGTCGTTGCGGCGCGCGCTCGGCCTCATGCAGCAGCCATTCGCGCAAAAGCCCCGCCTTGGGGTGCACGGCCCGGCCACTGGGGGCGGTGAGGTAGAAGGCTTCATTCAACGGGACGGGCAGGTGGAACGGGCGGATCAGTCGGCCACTGTCCAGCATTGGCCCACTCATTGAGGACCGGCCCAGGGCCACCCCGCCGCCAGCGGCAGCAAATTCAAACACCGCCAGCGAGTTGTCGAACTGCATGCCCTGACCGGGGTTAACGCCCTCAACACCCGCGCTGCGCAGCCAGGTGGACCAGCCTTCTTCATATCCCAGAACATGCAATAACTGGTGATGGCGCAGGTCATTGGGATGCACCAAAGGCGGGCCATTTGACAGCAGCGATGGCGCGCAGAGCGGTTCAAAAACCTCCCATGTCAGACGATCTGAGACCAGACCGGACCAATCCCCGGTGCCATAGCGGATTTCCATATCAACGCGGGGGGCATTGCTGGCCTCATCCCAGACCGAGGAGATCAGCCGGATCGGGCAATCCGGATAGGCCTCAGTAAAGCGGCGCAGGCGCGGGGCGATCCAAGTGACGGCGAATCCCACCGGCGCGCGCAGGGTCAGGGCATCTGACAGGCGACCGCCAAAAACCTCTTCGGTGCCCGATAGGATTCGATCAAAGCCATCGCGCACCTTCGGCAGGTAAGCGGCGCCGATCTTGGTCAGCGCCAAGGAGCGCGGACGCCTTTCAAATAAGGGCTCTCCCAGAAATTGTTCCAGCAATTTGACCTGTTTGCTGACCGCCGCCTGCGTCAGGTTCAGCTCAGCCGCGGCGCTGGTAAAGCTCAGATGGCGCGCCGAGGCCTCAAAGGCGCGCAGCCAGGTCAGATGCGGTAATTTCTGGGCCATGCAAAACCTTCCCATAACGAGACTGGTGTCATGATGACCTTTCCGTTAGAAGGCCGATGTGCCGGAAACGGCGCTCGAGGAGCGAAAAGCGAACGTTGAGGGGGCGTGGCAGCAAGAGAGCCATAACCACAACAGGGGCTGACCCCCCATATATGTCGGTTGTGACAGGACCCTTTGCTGACCCAACATCAAGACCACTCAATGACAGGAATACCGCCGATGTTTTCAATCGCTCCCAACGCACGTCTGCGCCCGACACCGTTCCTCAATGCGGCCCGCGCCGAAGGTCTGAAGACCGCGATGGTCTATAACCGTATGGTTTTGCCGGCCTCTTATGGAAATCCAGAAGAAGAATACTGGCGACTGATCAATGGGGTTTCCATGTGGGATGTCGCAGTGGAGCGTCAGGTGCAGATCACTGGTAAGGACGCCGCCAAGCTGGCGCAGATCCTCAGCCCGCGGGACCTGAGCAAATGCAAGCCGGGGCAGGGCAAATATGTGCCGCTGTGCAATCATCGCGGCACGCTGATCAATGACCCGATTCTGCTGAAACATGACGATGACCGGTTCTGGTTCTCCATCGCTGACAGCGACATTTGGTTCTGGGCCGGTGCAATTGCGGCTGAGCGTGGCCTTGATGTGCAGATCGAAGAGCCTGACGTCTCCCCCCTGGCGGTTCAGGGCCCGAAAGCGGTGGAGGTGGTTGCCTCGATCTTTGGGGATTGGGTGCGGGATCTGAAATACTTCTGGTTCAAAGAAACCGAGCTTGAAGGCATGCCCGTGGCCGTGCAGCGCTCGGGCTGGTCGAAACAGGGCGGGTATGAGATTTACCTCAAGGATGGCAGCCAGGGCGATAAGCTGTGGAACATCGTCAAAGAGGCAGGCGCACCTTTTGACATTGGTCCCGGTTCCCCCACCACGCCGGAGCGCACTGAAAGCGGTCTGGTCTCGGTCGGGGGGGACACCGATGCCAACACCAACCCGTTTGAAGTGCGCCTTGGCCAATATGTTGATCTGGATGTGGACGACGATGTGGTGGGCATTCGCGCCCTGCGCAAAATCGCCGAGGACGGGCCGAAGCGGCACCAGCTGGGTCTTAAGCTGCAGGGGGATGCCCCCGCGCCGCTGGGCTTTGCCTGGGAGGCGCTGACAAAGGACGGGCGCAAAGTGGGCGATATGACCAACTGCACGTGGTCTTTCCGTCTGAAACAGAACATCGGCTATGCGCTGATTTCGGTCGACATGCAGGCCGGGGATCAGGTCATGGTCCAGCGACCGGGTGGTGAAGTGGCCGCGGAATTGGTGGAGTTGCCTTTTCTGTGAACCCCTATCCGATTGTCATAACTCAGTTTTCTTGGCAGGCTACCCCTAGGGCAGCTGTGAAAGGCCTTGAAATGCTGTGCAAAGGTCGGGCTACTATAGTCCCCAGCACAGATCCCTTTGCCGCGCGCAGTGCCGCGCGAGATGCGGAGGGCCAGAGATACCGGCGGTGAGGAACACGCTGGCAGCCATCGCGGGATCCCCTGCGGTGGCTACATCAACAACAGAGGAGAAAATCAATGACACAGATGAACAAGTCCGGCATCACCCGCCGTGGGCTGCTGCGCGGTGCCACCGCGATGGGCGCCGCCGCGCTGATCCTGCCCGCGGGCATGCGCGCTGCCAGCGCCGCCCCGAAAAAAGGTGGCGTTCTGCGCATCGGCATGGGCCACGGCAGCACCTCGGACAGTCTGGATCCGGGCACATGGGATAACGCCTATTCGCAGGTTTTTGCCAGCGCGCGCCATAACTACCTGACCGAGATTGACGCCGACGGCCAGCTGGTGCCCGAACTGGCGACCGAATGGTCCTCGCCTGATGCGACCACCTGGACCTTCAAGATCCGCGAAGGTGTGACCTTCCACAGCGGCAAAACCCTGGACGCCGGCGACGTCATCGCCTCGCTGAACCACCACCGCGGCGAAGACAGTGAATCGGCCGCCAAGCCGATCGTTTCGTCCATCGTCGACATGAAGGCCGACGGCAGCCACACTGTTGTCATCACCCTGGAAGCAGGCAACGCCGACTTCCCCTTCATCATCTCCGATTATCACCTGGCCATCCTGCCCGCCAAAGACGGCAAGATCGATCCGATGACCCTGGACGGTTGCGGCGGCTATGTTGTTGACAGCTTTGAGCCCGGCGTGCAGGCGACCCTGTCGCGCAACCCGAACTACTGGAAGTCCGATCGCGCCCACTTCGACGGTCTGGAAATCCTGCCGATCGTAGATGCCGCAGCCCGTCAGAACGCGTTGCTGTCCGGTCAGGTTGATGTGATCGACCGTGTTGACCTCAGCACTGTGCACCTGCTGGAGCGCGCACCGAACGTCAACATCCTGTCGGTTTCGGGCACCCAGCACTACGTGCTGCCGATGGACAGCCGCGCAGCCCCCTACAGCGACAACAACGTCCGTCTGGCGCTGAAGCACGCGATTAACCGGGAAGAGCTGGTCGACAAGATCCTGAACGGCTACGGCTCGGTCGGCAACGACCACCCGATTGGTGTGTCCAACCGTTTCCACGCCTCTGAGCTGGAACAGCGCACCTATGACCCGGACAAGGCCAAGTTCTACCTGAAAGAAGCCGGCCTCAGCAGCCTGGACGTGGAACTGTCGACCTCGGAAGCGGCCTTTGGCGGTGCAACCGATACTGCGGTTCTGTTCTCGGAAAGCGCCAAAGCGGCAGGCATCAACCTGACCGTCAAGCGTGAGCCGGCAGATGGCTACTGGTCCAACGTCTGGATGCAGAAACCCTTTGTTGCCAGCTACTGGGGTGGTCGTCCGACCGAAGACTGGATGTTCACCACGGCCTATGCCTCGGGTGCATCCTGGAACGACAGCTACTGGGAGCATGAGCGCTTCAACAAGCTGCTGACCGAAGCCCGTTCGGAACTGGACGACGCCAAGCGTCGTGAGATGTATGTCGAAATGCAGAGCATCGTCCGTGACGAAGGCAGCGTGATCGTACCGATGTACGCCAACTACGTCATGGCCCTGTCCAACGCCGTTGCAACCCCTGAAAAGGTTGCCTCGAACTGGACCATGGACGGCTTCAAAGCTGTTGAGCGCTGGTGGTTCGCGTAAATCGCGCCGCTTTTTAGCGATTGATATGGGCCCGGTGCGGAAACGCGCCGGGTCATGCCCCACTCAACCGGGCCTTGCCCCACCCACAGGGGGCGCAAAACACAAAAATGAAATGTGGGAACAGACGGAGGGACACAACAGATGGCGCATGTCTGGCGCATGATTGCGCAACGGCTTGCCCTAGGATTTCTGACGCTTTTCGTGATTTCGCTGCTGATCTTTGGCGCGACCGAATTGCTGCCCGGCGACTTCGCCGAGGCCGTCCTGGGACAATCGGCAACCGAAGAGACCGTGGCGGCGATCCGCCGGGATCTCGGGCTCGACCAACCCTTTCACACCCGCTACATCGACTGGCTGTTTGGCGTCCTGCAGGGGGATTTCGGAAAATCGCTGTCCAATGACCGCCCGGTGCTGGATCTGATCGGCAACCGGCTGGGCAATACACTGTTTCTGGCGATCTATGCGGCCTGTCTGGCGGTTCCGCTGTCGCTGGCCCTCGGCATTCTTGCCGCGCTTTTCCGCAATTCGATCTTTGACCGCGTGTCCAACGCGGCGGCGCTGACCTCGATCTCCTTCCCAGAGTTTTTTGTCGCCTATATTCTGATCCTGTGGCTGGCGCAGGGCGGGCATTTCCCGTCGATTGCACGGCTCAGCAGCTCGGCCAGCTTGGGCCAGACGCTCTATCAGACCTTCCTGCCAGCGCTGACGCTGACCCTTGTTGTCACCGCCCATATGATGCGTATGACCCGGGCGGCGATCATCAACCTTTTGGCCAGCCCCTACATTGAAATGGCGCGCCTCAAGGGGATGAGCCCGATGCGGGTGATCCTGAAACACGCGCTGCCCAATGCGCTGGCCCCGATCATCAACGTTGTGGCGCTGAACCTGGCCTATCTGATCACCGGTGTGGTCGTGGTTGAGGTGGTCTTTGTCTACCCGGGCCTTGGCCAGTTGATGGTGGACAGTGTGACCCGTCGTGACATCCCCGTGGTGCAGGCTGTGGCGCTGATCTTTGCCTCGGCCTATGTGCTGTTGAACCTCACCGCTGACGTGCTGTCGACCCTGTCGAACCCACGTCTGATGCACCGTCGTTAAGGGGGATCTGATATGTCGTTTCTGATGACCCTTTTCTGGGTAGTTGCAACCGCACTGGGCGCGCTGGCATTGGGCTGGCTGTTCCGGGCGGTCTTGGTTCTGGCCACACCGGCCAATATGGCACGTGAGCTGCGCAAGGCACCGTTGACGGCCTCCTTCGGGATGCTGGTGATCCTGATTTACGTTGTGGTGGCCCTGTTCGCCCCGCTGATTGCCCCCTTCGCGGAAAGTGAAGTGGTGGGGCGCCAGTATCAGCAGTGGGACAGCACCTATCTGTTGGGCACCGATAACCTGGGCCGCGATATGCTGACCCGGATGATCTATGGCGCACGGAACACCGTCGGGATCGCCTTTGCCACCACGGCGCTGGCCTTCTTTGTCGGCTCCATCCTTGGCCTGCTGGCCGCGGTGGTGGGCGGCTGGCTGGACCAGTTCCTGAGCCGCGTGGTGGACATCCTGATGGCCATTCCGTCGCTCATCTTCTCGCTGTTGCTGCTGACCATCTTTGGCACCTCGGTGGTGTCGCTGATCCTGGTGATCGCAACGATCGATGCCACCCGCGTGTTCCGTCTGGCCCGGTCTGTGGCGCAGGGCATCGTGGTGATGGACTACATCGAAGCCGCCAAGCTGCGCGGTGAGGGGCTGTGGCACCTGGTGACCCGCGAGGTGTTGCCAAACGCGATGGCCCCGTTGGTGGCCGAATTTGGCCTGCGCTTCTGCTTTGTGTTCCTGGCCATTTCGGCGCTGTCGTTCCTGGGCCTTGGCATTCAGCCGCCCACGGCTGACTGGGGATCGATGGTGCGCGACAACGCAACGCTGATCACCTTTGGCGACATCACCCCGCTGCTGCCGGCTGGTGCAATTGCGCTGCTGACGGTTGCGGTGAACTTTGTGGTGGACTGGCAGCTGCACCGCGCCAGCGGATTGAAGGAGTAAGCCCATGGCGAATGATAAGACGCAAGAGCCACTCCTCACCGTGCGCGGCCTCAGGATTGAGGGCAAATCTGAGGATCAGTGGAACGAAATCGTCAAAGGCGTGGACCTGACCCTGCATCGGGGTGAGGTGCTGGGCCTGATCGGTGAATCCGGCGCGGGCAAGTCCACGGTTGGTCTGGCCTCGATGGGCTTCACCCGTGATGGCTGCCGCATTTCCGGGGGTGAGATCACCTTTGATGGCATTGATCTTCGGGCCGCCTCAGCGGCGGACAAACGCGGGCTGCTGGGCAAGCGGATCGCCTATGTGGCGCAATCCGCAGCGGCCAGTTTCAACCCGGCGCATAAGCTGATTGATCAATACAGCGAAGCGCCGGTGGTGCATTCTGTCATGTCCCGCGCGGATGCTGAGGCGGATGCGGTGGACCTCTACCGCCGCATGCAGTTACCGGATCCTGAACAGATCGGCTTCCGCTATCCGCATCAGGTGTCCGGCGGGCAGCTGCAGCGGGCGATGACGGCCATGGCGATGTCCTGTCGGCCTGACCTCATCATCTTTGATGAGCCGACAACTGCGCTCGATGTGACCACCCAGATTGAGGTCTTGGCGGCGATCCGTGACATCGTGGAACAGTTCAACACCGCTGCGATCTATATCACCCACGATCTGGCGGTTGTGGCGCAGATGGCAGATCGCATCAAAGTGCTGTTGAAAGGCGAAGAGGTCGAAGAGGCGGACACCCGCACCATGCTCAGCACCCCGAAGGAGGACTATACCAAGTCGCTCTGGGCGGTGCGCAGCCACGCCCGGCCTGAACAGCCGAAACCCGAAGGGGAAACCCCGGTGGTGTCGGTGCGCAATGTGACGGCGGGCTATGGCAAAGTTGATGTGTTGCAGGATGTTAGCTTTGACATTCACAAACGCCGCACTGTCGCCGTTGTGGGCGAAAGTGGATCGGGGAAATCGACCACCGCCCGGGTGATCACCGGTCTGTTGACGCCGCGCCGTGGTGAGGTGCTGTTTGACGGTGAAGCGCTGCCTGCGGACTATCGGTCGCGCAGCCGCGATCAGCTGCGGCAGGCGCAGATGATCTACCAGATGGCCGACACTGCGCTGAACCCGAAACTGACCATCCGTGAGCTGATCGGCCGCCCGGCGCAGATGTATCTGGGCCTGAAAGGCAAGGCGCTGGAGGATCGGGTCAAAGACCTGCTGAACCTGATTGAGCTGGAGCCGGAGAACTACATTGACCGGCTGCCCTCAGAGCTGTCGGGCGGTCAGAAACAGCGGATCGGTATTGCCCGCGCGCTGGCGGCGGAGCCGAAGTTCATCATCTGCGATGAGGTCACATCGGCGCTGGATCAGCTGGTGGCGGAGGGCATCCTGAAACTGCTGGACCGGCTGCAGGAGCAGTTTGATCTGGCCTATATGTTCATCACCCACGATCTGGCCACGGTGCGCGCCATCGCGGATGAGGTGGTGGTGATGCAGCAGGGCCGGGTGGTTGAACAGGGCGTGAAGTCCGAGATGTTCCAACCACCGCACCATCCCTATACCGAGCTGCTGTTGTCTTCGGTGCCTGAGATGGATCCGGATTGGCTGAGCGATCTGTTGGCCAGCCGCGCCGCGAAATAACGAAAGGGCGCCCCAAGCGGGCGCCCTTTTTTATGCGGGCTTCGTGAGCGTCCATGGTCACTCGGTCTTTGGCAGCCAACCTGTCGCCAGGGCCTGCGCCCAATCCAGCCTGCCGTGATCGCGGGCAAGGGAGGCCATGCGCGCACTGTCATAGGGAACCAGCCGCAGATTGCAGAGCCACCCGGAATTTGTCTTCTCCACAAGGGCATAGCTGGCCTGCGGCGTGCCGGTCTGCATCCGATGATAGACCGGGTGGGTGTCATCATAGGCCGGGCAGCCGACGCTGCCGGGGTTCAGGATCACCGGACCATCGGGCAATTGCACCTGCCGTGGGATATGGGTGTGACCGCAGAGGATCAGGCTATAGGCCTGTGCGGGCGCCTCCGCCGCGATCTCCTCCAGGGTTGCGGCGCGCGGGGATCCATCACTGTCCACGGTCTCCAACCAATAGCGGCTGTCGCTCTGGGGCGTTCCGTGGCAGGCCAGTACTTCGGCTGAGATTTCGGCGGTCTCTGGCAGGCCGCGCAGCCAGTCCAGATGCGCCGGGCGCAATTGCGCATAGGCCACTTGGTCTGAGGGGCTCATCTCAGCGGGGTCCTGCGTCACCAGATAACGATCGTGATTGCCTCGAATGCAGGTAAAACCGCGCGGGATCAGCATGTCGGCGCAGCGCGCGGCCTCCAACGGGCCGCTGAAGTGGTCGCCCAGAACCACGGCCTCTTCTACCCCGAGGCTGGCCATATCGGCCAAAACGGCGGCCAGCGCGTCAGAGTTTCCATGAATGTCTGCAAGTACGGCGAAGGTCATGGCGGCAGCGTCTCAGCTTGGGTTGATAGGGTCAAACGGATTGCTGCGCCTCGGCGCGCAGCCAGGTGATCAACTTGTCGAGGTCCGGTGAAGATTGGCGCCCCGGCGCGCGCAGCAGATACATGCCCTGATCCTGCTGATACGCGGCCCGGACCGATGGCACCAAAGTGCCCGCAGCCAAATAGGGCTGGGCAAAGGCGTCAAAGACCAGGCAGTACCCCACCCCCTGCGCCGCGACGTCGAGGGCGACACTGGATTGATCAACAACCATCGCCGGATCCGGCAGCGGATCGGTCAGGCCCTGACGGTGGAAAAACCGTGTCCAACTTTCTGTCACGCCAGCGATTTCGATCAATGGGGCGTGGCGCAGGGTTTCCAGATCCGGCACCGTTTTGG
This sequence comes from Thalassovita sp., assembly GCF_963691685.1. Lineage (GTDB taxonomy): Bacteria > Pseudomonadota > Alphaproteobacteria > Rhodobacterales > Rhodobacteraceae > Thalassobius. The sequence goes on along the minus strand of NZ_OY829290.1, from coordinate 3,257,082 downwards.
CCAGATCGGGGTGGGCCAGCGGCAGAACCTTCCCGCGCACCAGCGGTTCGGCCAACACGCCGGTCCATTCGCCCTGACCATAGCTGATGTCCAGATCCAGCTGTTCACTTTCCACTGTGCCCGCCCAGCCAGCGGTGTGCAGCTGCAACCGCACCTCAGGGTGGGCCGCGCGGAACCGTGGCAGGCGCGAGATCAGCCAGGATTGGGCAAAGCTTTGCAGGCAGCGCAGGCGCAGCGTAGCCTGCTGTCCCCGGCCAAAGACATCCGTGGTGGCCAGCGACAGATCGCTGAAGGCCTGCCGCACCGCAGGCAGGTAGTTTTCCCCCAGTCGGGTCAGCAACAGATGGCGGTTGCGGCGCAGGAACAGCGGATAGCCCAGTTGCCCCTCAAGGCTGCGGACCTGATGACTGATCGCGGCTGGGGTGAGCGCCAGTTCTTCGGAGGCGAGGGTGAAACTGCCAAGCCGTGCGGCGGCCTCAAAGGCGCGCAGCCAGGGCAGGGGAGGGAGGTTATAACTCATCCCACCATTTCAAATGAAATACGGGCGAGGGCAAATGATTCTTTGTTTGTCACAAAAGCTTCATCTGCGCCATCTTGGTCAAAACCAAGGAGGGCGTGCGCGTGGACAGGTTTGATTACGTCATTATCGGCGCAGGATCAGCAGGTTGCGTTCTGGCGGATCGGCTGAGCGCCTCAGGCAGGCATCGGGTTCTGGTGCTGGAGCGGGGGCCGCGTGATCGGTCCCCCTGGATCAAGATCCCCGCCGGCTATGGCAAGCTGTTCTACCATCCCAAGCTGAACTACGGCCTGCAGGCCACCCCATCTGACGCCATTGAGGGCCGGGTGGACTACTGGCCGCGGGGCCGCGTGGTTGGCGGCTCGGGCTCAATCAATGCCATGGTCTATTGCCGTGGCTTGCAGCAGGATTTTGACGATTGGGCCAGCCTTGCGGGGCCTGAGTGGGGCTGGGATGCAGCCTGTGAAACCTATGACCGGATTGAGACCCATCACCACGCCGATGGTCGTGTTGCCGGCAGCGGCCCGCTGCAGATCACCGACGTGCGTCAGCGCATCCACCCGGTCAATCGCCACTATTTCACCGCGCTTGAGCAACAGCAGCTGCCGCAGACCGATGACATGAACGGCCCGCAGCCCGAAGGCGGTGGGATCTACCGGCTGAACACCTACAAAGGCCGCCGCTGGTCGGCGGCGCAGGCACATCTGAAACCGGCCCTGCGGCGCAGGAATGTCACCCTGCGCACCGGCGCCGAGGTTGAACGTATCCTGTTTGACGAAAGCCGTGCCACCGGGGTGGCCTATCGTCGGAACGGCCAACGGGTGGAGGTGCAGGCCGGTCAGGTGATCCTGTCGGCGGGGGCGGTGCACAGCCCGCAGATCCTGCAACTGTCTGGCCTTGGGCCGGGGCAGGTGCTGCGTGATCTGGGCATTTTGCTGCGGCTGGCCAATGACAATATCGGCGGCAATCTGCAGGACCATCTGGGCGTTAACTATTACTTCCGCGCAACCGAGCCGACATTGAACAATCAACTGGCCCCCTGGTGGGGCAAGGCATTGGCGGGATTGCAATATGTGCTGGCCCGGCGGGGCCCGCTGGCGTTGTCGGTGAACCAATGTGGCGGCTTCTTCCGCTCAGGTGCAATTGAGGGGCAGGTGGACCAGCAGCTCTATTTCAACCCGGTGACCTATACGACCACCAAGGCCGGCACCCGCAATGTGATCAACCCCGATCCTTTCCCGGGCTTTATCCTTGGCATGCAGCCCACCCGGCCCAGCAGCCGCGGTCGGATCGATATCCGCTCTGCCGATCCGGGCACAGCGCCGCGGATTGAGGCCAACCCCTTGGCGAGCGAGGAGGATCAGAAAGCGGTGATCGCAGGAGGTCGGCTATGCCAGCAGATCCTTGCAGCGCCGGCGTTGCAGGCCTTGATTGATGAACCGATGTATGGCGACGTGCAGCAGATGGATGATGCCGCGATCCTGAGCGATTTTCGCGCCCGTTGCGGCACTGTGTTCCACCCGGTGTCGACGGTGCGGATGGGGCTGGATCCGGCCACCTCGGTGCTGGACCCGCAGCTGCGGTTGCGCGGCGTTGACGGGCTGCGGGTTGTCGATGCCTCGGCCTTCCCAAACATCACCTCGGGCAATACCAATGCCCCCACCATGATGCTGGCCCACCGGGCGGCAGATATGATCCTGAAAGACGCGAGTTGAGCCATGAAGATCACCAAGATTGAAACTTTTGCCAATGAATTCGTAGGCTTCACCCGGCTGACGACAGAGGATGGCGCGCAGGGCTGGGGGCAGGTCTCGACCTATAATTCCGACATCACCGCGCAGGTGTTGCACCGTCAGATCGCCCCTTGGGCACTGGGGCGGTCCACCCAGGATCTGGAGGCAATGGTCTGTGAAATCCCCGAGCGTGAACATAAATTCCCCGGCTCCTACCTGCGCCGGGCGCTGGCGGGGCTGGATACGGCAATCTGGGATTGGCGCGGCAAACAGGCGGGCAAACCGGTGGTTGAACTGCTGGGCGGCACGCCGGGCCGGCTGCGGGCCTATGGCTCATCAATGACCCGCGACATCACACCCGAGGAGGAGGCCACGCGCCTGGCACGGCTGCGGGGTGAACAGGGGTTTGATGCCTTCAAATTTCGGGTGGGCCGCGAATGTGGGCACGATGTGGACCAATGGCCCGGACGCACCGATGCGATTGTGCCTGCGGTACGCGCGGCGGTGGGCGACGATGTAGCGCTTCTGGTCGATGGCAACTCGGGCTATTCGGCGGCCAAGGCGATTGAGGTCGGCAAGATGCTGGAACAAAACGGCGTCGAACACTTTGAGGAGCCTTGCCCATACTGGCTGATGGAGGAAACCAAACAGGTCACCGATGCCTTGGATTTGGATGTGACAGGCGGGGAACAGGATTGTGATCTGCAGCATTGGAAACGGATGATCGCGATGCGCGCGGTGGATGTGATCCAGCCCGATATCCTCTATCTCGGCGGTATCTCCCGCACGCTGATGGTGGCCGAGATGGGCGCCAAGGCCGGGCTGCCCTGCACGCCGCATTGCGCCAACCTGTCACTGGTGACGCTGTTCACCATGCATCTGCTCAAGGCCATTCCAAACGCCGGCAAGTATCTGGAATTCTCCATTGAAGGCGATGACATCTATCCCTGGCAGCGCGATCTGTTTGTGACCTGTCCCTACCGCATCGAAGACGGCCATGTGACGGTCTCTGACGCGCCGGGTTGGGGGATTGAGGTGTCCCCTGAATGGCTGTCGCGGGCGCAGTATCAGGTCAGTGAGCTATCTGAGTAATCCTGTGGGTTGTTTCGATATTTCCATGTTTTGTAGTTGTTTACGGGGAGAGTATCCTGTGGTTAAATTTTATCCACAGGGTTATGCACATGGCTGGATAGGCGGGTTTTATGTCTCTCAACCGCCTTGACGCCGCTTCCGCAGCTGCGCAGGCTCACGTCAGGGACAGGAGGGGCCAATGATCCGCCATATCGTATTGATCAACTTCCGCGCTGAAGTGTCTGAGCAGGAGATTTCTCAGATGTTTTCCGCCCTGCCAGCGTTGCAGGATCTTTTGCCCGGCATGGGCGCGGTTACCGCGGGTCGCAGCGAAAGCCCGGAACAGATGGAACGTGGGTATATGCACGGGTTTGTGTTGGATTTTGACAGCTGGCAGAGCCTGCAGGCCTATCAGGATCATCCCCAGCATCAGGCGCTTGGGGCCAGGCTGGTTGCGGCGGCCGAAGGCGGTAAAGACGGCATTCTGGTCTTCGATCTGGAGGTTTAACCGCTTGCGCCCTGACCGCTAAATCCGGCACACTCGGCCCAAATCCGGGGGCTTGAGGTGCAGGAAAAGCGACGTAAATTCAAACGGCAAAGCGCTGAGGAGCGGAAGCAGGCGCTGGTGCAGGCGACTTTGGATCTGGTGGCAGAACAGGGGGTTCAGGCTGCAACCGTGCGCGCCATTTCCGAACGCGCTGAGGTGACGCAGGGGCTGATCCGGCACTATTTCTCAACCAAAGAAGAGCTGATCCTGGCCGCTTATGAATACCACATGAATGCGCTGACCGATCAGGCCAGTGCGGCGGCTGAGGCGGAGCATGACAGCGCCCGTGGCAAGCTGGCGGGCTTCATCCGCGCGTCGCTGAAACCGCCTGTTGTCGATCCTCGGGCGCTGGCGCTTTGGGCGGGGTTCATGACGATGCTGCTGCAGGATCCGGCAATGCGGCAGATCCATGAGCGCAGCTATGTCTATTTCCGCAACCGTCTGCAGGCACTGATCGCTGAGGCGCTGACGGAGGCCGGGAAAACCGTTTCAGAACCGAGGCTTAGGGGCCTGGCTATCGCCTGCAACGCAGTGGTGGATGGCCTGTGGCTGGAAGGTGGTGCTTTGCCAGAGGCCTTCGGCGACGACGAATTGCCGAAAATCGGGCTGGAGGCCGTGGGCGCGATTATCGATCTGTCGCTGGACCTGGGGTGAGGTGGCCCGGCCTATCCGCCGGGCCTGTTCTCCGTGGGCTATGAGGCGATCACAACCTCAATCATCACCGGACCGGGCGCCTGCGCCGTGTCGCGCAGGGCAGCGCTCAGCGCCTCGGGTTGATCAGGCACCTGTCGGTATTCCATATTGTAAGAGGCGGCGGTGTCGGCAAAACGGGGCGGGGTTGGATCGCAGCCAATCACCGGCGCATCGACGTCGCGCATGGCCGCAGCGATTTCGCCAAAACCGTGGTTGTTCCAGATCACAAAGCGCACCGGCAGGCCTTCCTGCGCGGCGACGGCCAGTTCGGGCAGCGAAAACTGCGCGCCCCCATCGCCGGTCAGACAGATGGTTGGCTGATCGGGCTTGGCAATGGCCGCGCCAATCGCCGCGGGGATCGCATAGCCCAAGGCGCCATAGCCGGTGGAGGAATTGAACCATCCCCCCGCAACATCATGACCGTAATAGAGATTTCCGGCATAGATCGGCTGCGTTGAATCGCCCACGATCTGCGCGCCGGGCAGGGCATCGCGCATCGCGTTGAGCATCGCAACATTGGCGCGGTAGGCCGGGCTGAGGGCATCCCAGGCGGCGGTGCGGCAGGCCTCGGCCCGGGCGGCGCCGTCGGTTGGTGCACGCCGTGGCAGCTGGGCGGCCAGTTGACCCGCCACCGTTGCCGCATCGGCGCAGAGGGCGATCACATGTGGGTGACGGGCGATTTGATCCGGGCAGATATCCACCCGGATCAGCCCGCGCATCTGCGCCATGTCACCGGTTGCGTACATGTCATAATCGGTCGGCCCCAACTCCGTCCCAAGGGCCAGCACGCAGTCGGCCTCCTCGATCAGATCACGCACCGGTTTCAGGCTGGGACTGGCGGGCACGGTCAACGGATGCTGATGCATCAACCCGCGCGCATTGGTGGTCTGAACCACCGGCGCGTCGAGGCTCTCTGCCAAGGATTGCAGCGCAGCGCCACCTGTTTTGATACCGCCGCCAGCAAGGATCACCACCCGTTCTGCCTGGGTCAGTTGCGCGATAACCTGTTGCAGCGCGTCATCTGCGGCGGCTTTCGGGGCGGCTGGGGGGGCAGGGGGCGCCAGCGGGGCGGCCGTGACGCCAGCCACATCCAGCGGCACCTCAATATGTGCGGGCTTCGGGCGCGCGGCCTGCATCGCGTCAAAGGCACGCGTTAACGCGCCGTTCAAGGCGTCAGGGTTGCTCACGTGTTCCGAGGCCGCGACCACGGTTTGCATCAACCCCTGCTGGTCGGGCAACTCATGCAGATGGCCCATGCCCTCACCCAGAGAGGCGCGGGCATTGACGCCCGAGACCACCAAAACCGGGACCGAATCCGCACGGGCCTGGGCCACGGGGGTGATCGTGTTGGTCAGGCCGGGGCCGGTGATCACAAAGGCCACGCCGGGCTTGCCACTGGCGCGGGCATAGCCATCGGCCATGAAGCCCGCCCCCTGTTCATGCCGCGGGGTGACATGGCGGATCCCGTCAAGATCCAGACCCCGGTAAAGCTCAATCGTATGCACGCCGGGAATGCCGAAGACGCAGTCAACGCCGCGCTGTTTCAAGCCGCTGACCAGCGCCTCGCCGACGGTTGGTTTGGTTTTTCTCATGAGGCGACCGCCTGCGGTTGGGTGGCTTTGGCATGGGTCAACATACGATCAATCGCCTGATCGAACTGGTCGTCCGGGATGGTCAGCGCGACACGCACCCAGTCCTGCAGGCCATCGCCAAAGGCACTGCCCGGCATCACGGCAACGCCCTGATCTAGCAGTGCCCAGGCGTAGGCTTCACCTTCAAGACCGAGGGCTTTGGCGGACACCAATGCAAACATGCCTGCCGCCGGCATATGCACGGCGAGGTCACTCTCAGCCTGCAGTTGATCGCGCAGCCGGGTGGCACGCGCGCTGAACCGTGCGGCCATGCCTGCCGCCACGGGCGATCCTTCGCGCACGGCAAGTTCGGTCATGTCGGCGATGAAGGGTTGGTTGCCAAACAGCATGGTTTCGGCAACGGGCAGCAAAGCCTCGCAGAAGGCGGCAGGCCCAACACACCAGCCGCTGCGGAACCCAGGCGCTGCGTGAGATTTGGAGATTGAGGCCACCGCGATGACCCGATCGGCGATTTCGGGCAGGGCAAGCGGCGAGCAGAAGGCGGTGCCGTCAAAGATCAGATCCTCGTACACCTCATCCGAAATGATCCAGAGGTTGTGCTGACGGGCCAGTGCGCCGATCGCCTGTAGCTCCTCCCGGCTGAGGATCGCGCCAGTGGGGTTGTGGGGGGAGTTCAGCAGGATGGCGCGGCTTTTGGGGGTGATTGCGGCGGCCAGATCATGGGCCTGCATGCGGAACCCATGTTCGGCCCGCAGGGGCACCGGGACCATCGTGGCGCCAGTTGCACGCACCACCCCTTCGTAAGTCGCATACATCGGATCGCCCACCAGCACCTCATCACCCGTTTCGGCAACGCCCATCATCACGGTATAAAGCGCGGTCTGGGTACCCGGCAGACACAGGAAGTTCTCAGGCCCGAAGGGCCGGCCAATCCGGGCTGTGTAGCGATCCGCCAAGGCCTGCAGCAGTCCTTCCTCACCTTGTCCGTTGGAATATTTGGTGCGCCCGGCGTTCAGCGCTTCAATGCTGGCGGCAACCAATCTGTCAGGCACCGGCACATCAGGTTCGCCAATGGTCATCTCAATGATGTCTTCGCCCGCCTCAATGCGATCGCGCGCCGCAAAATGCACCGCCCATTTGGCGCCGCCCAACCCGGCCAACCGGGTGGTGATATAGGCCAGTTTCATGGCTGTTGTCCTTATTCAAACGGCTGTGGGACGGGGACGTCTCCGTTACAGCGCGGGTGTGTTTTGTCTTGTTGTGCATCTGTATAATAACTCTGTCAACTAGAACCTAAGTGCAGGCGGGATCATGGGGTCCGGGGTACGAGCATCCAATTTCAGCCACAGAGTTCAGCCACAAAAGCGGGAATCGTTAGGTGTGTGCGGCAGCTTTGAGCCTTGGTTCAAAGGCTAATCTGCTGTGTTTGCTTAAAAATTCGCCTCTAGGCTGCTTTGCGGGGCGGATCACCTTATGGGTGAGCGATCAATCGACTCTTCAATCACCGATAAGCCATTGAATTTCCACAATTTTTCCTAAAATTCTGAATATCTGTCTCTGGCCACAACTCAACTGGAGCAGAAAATGAACATTAAAACATCATCTTTCACCCCCTATGACGACGGCACCCTGCCGTTGATCAGTCTCAGCGATCTCAGCAGTGAGGATCCTGTCAAACAGCAGGCGGTTGCAGACCAGATCGGTCAGGCCGCACGGCAGTTCGGGTTTTTCCGGATCTGCGATCATGGCATCAATCCGGTGCTGATTGAGGCGGCCTATGCGGTGGCCGCGCTGTTCTTTGCGCAGCCCGAACGGCACAAGATGCGCCATTACATCGGCAACAGCAGCAATCACCGCGGCTATGTGCCGTTCAGTGAAAAAGGCGATTATGCCGATGAGAAAAACCGCAGCTATGAGGCGTTTGATCTAGGTCTGGACCTGCCGTCGGATGACCCGGATTATCTGGCGGGCAACCGTTTGTTGGGGCCAAATGTCTGGCCGGACAGCCCCGGGTTTGCCCAGATCATCGGCACCTATTACCAGCAGATCGCGCGGCTTGGTCAGCGGGTGACTGGTGCGTTGGAGCAGCATCTTGGCCTGCCGCAGGGCGCCATGCTGGCCCAGATGGACAAGCCCGTTTCACAGCTGCGCCTGCTGCATTACCTGCGCGGCGATGAGACCACCGACCATAAATCGGTCAATATGGGCGCCCATACGGACTATGAATGTCTGACACTGTTGCATACACGCAACCCCGGTCTGCAAGTCCTTGCAACCTCTGGTAAATGGATCGACGTACCGGTCGATCATTCGGTCTTTGTGGTCAATATTGGCGACATGTTGGAGGCCTGGAGCAACGGAATTTTGCGCTCAACACCTCATAGGGTCTTGAATTCAAGCGCAGAACGGTTTTCGATGCCGTATTTTGTAGCGGCAAATTACGACACGATGATTGAACCCTTCCCTCAGCTTATCAGCGAAAACCGCCCATCGGGCTATACGCCCTTCAAAGCGGGGGAGCATCTGGAGACTATGCTTATGCGCGATTTCCCCTATCTGCGGGACGGTCAGGCAGAGACCAACTTCTCAAACCCCTTTGAAGGCCGCCTGCAGGGAGATCAGCACTGATGCCACCCTTTGAAACGATCTTGGCGGTGCTGCTTGCAGGATTTGCGCTTAGCGCAACACCCGGTCCCTCGATGCTTTATGTGCTGTCGCGCACGGTCGGGCAGGACCGGGTTGCCGGGCTGGCCTCGGCCTTTGGGCTGGCGCTGGGGGGCATGGCGCTGGCCGTGGCCACCGCGATGGGGCTTGCAGCCGTGTTTGCCAAGTTCACATGGATCGTGCCGGGGCTGCGCTATCTGGGATCGGCCTATCTGATCTGGCTGGGCGTCGGCATGATCCGCGAAGCCCGTGCGGCAGCGCTGGCGGATCTGCATGTCAGCGAAGTGGTGCGCAAACCTGTGCGTGCGATCGTTTGGCAGGGGGTTCTGGTGGAACTGCTGAACCCCAAAACGGTGCTGTTCTTCGCGCTGTTCCTGCCGCCCTTCATCACGATGGGGGAGGGCAACGGCAGTGTTGAACTACAGTTCCTGATCCTCGGCGCGCTGGTCCCGCTGACGGCGATCCCGTCGGATATGCTGGTTGTCTTCATGGGTTCCAGCCTTGCTGGCGCGATTAACAAACGCCGGCATCTGCGTGAGGCGCTCGGCTGGATTGGCGGCGGTATGCTGATCCTGATCGCGGTCAACCTGCACCTTGGGCTGATCTGATCCAAGTGTTTGCAAATTGTGTTAAGGGGCGGTGCCACGGGCGCCGCCCTTTGCCATGTCGCGCAGGCTTTTGTGGAAGGCGGCCGGGGTCTGACCACTGATGCGGCCAAAGACACGGTGAAAGGCAGGCAGATCCTGATAACCCGATTGCGCCGCCACCTCTGCAACCGGCAGGGCGCTGTCCGCCAGCAGGGTTTTGGCATGTTCAATCCGCAACTGCTGCAGGTATTGGGTGACAGTCAGCCCGGTGGCCCGTTGGAACCGCCGCTGCAAGCTGCGGGGTGACAGGCCCAGCCGCCCTGCCAGCAGGGGCAGGGCAGGTGGATGGGCAAGATCGCGGGCCAGCCCGTGCTGGGCCTCGGCCACCTTGGCATCCCCATGGTCAAATCGCGGTTGGAATCGCTGAAACCGGCGCTGGTCGCGCCGACCGGGATCAACCACAAAATGGCGCGCGGTTTCCAGCATCTTGGCATGCCCGCACAGCCGTTCGATCACAATCAGGGCCAGATCCACCCAGGCCATCAGCCCGCCCGCAGTGACCAGATCGTCATATTCGATCACCAGCCGGTCGGTGTTGATCTGTAGATCCGGCCAATGGCGCTGCAGATCATGCCCCGCGCCCCAATGGGTCGTCACCGGGCGCCCGGCGTCAAGACCTGCGGCGGCCACCCAGATCACCCCAACACAGGCAGAGCAGATCAGCGCGCCCTGCTGCGCTTGGTCCGAAATCCAGCGCGGCAGATCGGGGTGGTCGGCGGGGTCAGGGGCCGTGGCTGCCGGCGGCAACAGGATTGCACTGGCGCCCGGCATTTTCGCCCAACCCGCCGCTGTCATGTCCCCTGGGCGCACTATCTCAGGGCGGAGGCCCGCGTGTGACAGGATATCCACCAGACCCAGCACCGCAGATGGCAGCGCACCGGGATAGTCGAGGAGGAGAACACGAGGAGCGGAATTCATCGGTTTGGCGTAATCAGCAAATTTATAGTCACTTGTGACACTATCGTGGATCCACGCTGCAGGCCATATCCCATTTCATCAAAGACATAGGAGAGCGTTATGAGCGCACGTATACATGACATGAAAATCGGTGAGATTGATCTGCGGATCTTCGATGATGGTCGGTTCACCCTGCCTGCCGCCTATTTCGGCAATGTGCCTGAGGGCATGGTGCTGGGTGAGCAGGTGGAGATTGGCGCGAACCTCTGGCTGATCCGCAGCGGCGATCGTGTGATCCTTGTTGATACCGGCTCGGCTGAGGCGCTGAAGGCCATGTTCCCCGAAACCGGCGCGGCCTGGGGGGATCTGCAGGGGGTGCAGCCAACCGACATCGTGTTGACCCACATGCATGCCGATCATCTGGGCGGCTTTGCCGATCCAGCGGCCTTTGCCGGGGTGACCATCCATGTGGCTGCGGCGGAATGGGGGTTCTGGACCAACCCGGATCTGCCCGGTCTGGTGCCGGAAGAAAACCGCCCGATGATTGAGATGATCCAAGGCGTTGCGGCTGGGATCGCGGATCGGGTGGTGACACATGACGGCGCGGCAGAACTGGCCCCGGGCGTCACCCTGGCGCCTCTGCCGGGCCATACGCCGGGCCACACCGGTGTTCAGCTGCAAAGCGGCGGGCAGGAACTGCTGATCGTGTCAGACGCGGTGATCACCGAGCAGATCCAGATGGCCCAACCCGAAGTGACCTATGCCCTGGATGGCGATGCCGCCGCAGCCGTGGCCACCCGCCAGGCCCTGCTGGCTGAGGCCGCTGCCAAAGGCACGCCAATTGCGGCCACACATTTTGCCTTCCCCGGTGTGGGCACCGTTGTGGCGGAGGGGCGGGCCTACCGGTTCCAGCCGGTCTAAACTGTGAAGATCAAGGCGTGCCCACTAGGGCGCGCCGTTGCTGCTGCGTGTCCGGTCCGGGATCAGCCCCGCGCCATCACCAGCAGCCCCAGGATGATCAGCGCCAGCCCCAGAAGCCGGGGTAGGCTGACGGGTTCGCCCAGGAAAACAATACCTGAGACGGAGACCATGACAAAGCTCATCGCGACAAAGGGATAGGCCAGCGACAGATCCATCTGGCGCAGGGCAAAGAGCCACAGCACCGTCCCGACGCCATAAAGCGCCAGACCCAGCAGAACCAGCGGCGAAAAGAGGAAGCTCGCGGCCTTGACCCATAAGGCTGCGTCCTCTGGCAGGGTCACCCGGGACACACCCATTTTGAACGCGGTTTGGGCCACGGCAGACAGGCTGACGCTGACCAGAACCAGCAGGAAACCAGATAGGCTCATCCGCCAAATCCCCCCACGTCGACGTAACGGGCCAGCAGCACAATTGCCAACATCGCCCAGACCGAAATACGGCTGATCTGGTCCCGCAGGGCAAAAACAACCGGGTCATCCCCAATCTGATCGCGGTTGGCCCACATCCAGCTGCGATAGGTCCAGAACATCATCACCGGCAGCAACAGCCACAGAAACTCAGGCGTGAGGTAGCGTTCTTTCACGGTGTCGCTGTTGACGTATTCCGCCAGTGTCAGCAGCGACAGGGCGCCATTGGCGATGCCAAAGGTCTGCACCACCGTGATATCGCCGCTGTAGTAGTTGCGGGCGGGCAGGCGTTCATCGACCTGCGGCTCTGCCGCGATCAGGCGCGACAGCTCAATGTAGCGCTTCATATAGGCAAGGCTGAGGAAAAAGAACAAAGAGAAGGTCAGAAGCCACGGGCTGGGCATCACCATGATCGCAGCCGCGCCAGCAATGATGCGCACCGTGTAAAGCAGCGCCAGAACCACCACATCGATGGTGGAATATTGTTTCAGCCAGAGCGAGTAGGCCTTGGTCATGATGACATAGGTGATCAGAATAGCCAGGAACAGCGACCCGATCAGCGCCCCGAGGAGGAGCGCCAGCGCAAACAGGCCGGCCGAGGCGGCAAGCCCTGTGAACGGGCGCAACCTACCAGCGGCAAAGGGGCGGTTGCATTTCGTTGCATGCGCCCGGTCTGAGTCTACATCCAACAGATCATTCAGCAGATAAACCGCGGAGGCACAGAGCGAAAACGCCAAAAAACCCAGGGCCGCAGCCGTCAGGCTGGCCCCATCAGTGTAAAGATGGGCAAAGATCAGCGGCAGAAACAACAGCGCGTTTTTGGCCCATTGATGGGGCCGCATCGCCTTCAGCAAGGCACGGGCGGTTGATCCTTCGGCGGTGGGTTGCAGCGTGGCCTCACCCAGCCAGTGCTGCGCCTCTTTCGGGGCTTTGGCAAATCCGCGGGCTGTGGCCGCCTGCCAGATCGGCATGTCCGCCCGGCTGTCACCCAGATATTCAAACGGGCCGTTGTCACAATGGGCCTGAATGGCCGCCAGTTTCGCCGCCCCTTTAAGGTTGCTGCCGGGGGAGGAGGCAATGACCTCGTCAAAGACACCCAGATGCGCCGCCACGGCGTCTGCCACGTTTTGATCGGCGGCGGTGGCCAGGATGACAGGGCGCCCAGCGGCGCGGGCGGCTGCGATGTGATCCAAAACGGCGTCATTATAGGGCAGCAGATGCGCACGCAGCGGCACCTCCTGGGCCAGCGCCGCTTTCAAGCCGCTGAACCCCTGTTGCAGGGTTGCCCTAAAGGCGCGCCAGAGGGCGACAGGGGATTTGGCTGACCGGATCAGCATTTCCTGCGCCACATCGGTGCGCACCAACGTGTGGTCCAGATCAACGTAAAGCGGCAACGCAGACGCGGGCGCGCTGGCGGTGGGATCTGTCTTCGTGTCTACAATCTGGGTCATCAACCTGCGTTGTTTCCAAAAAACATATCTAAATAGCTATACGACTGCTCTTCCCTAGGTGTTACGCGCCTTTCCTTTGCTTCGACAAGGGTTTTGCGTTTACCAAGATAGTCAGGACTTTGCGATTTGGCCGTTTTGGCGCGTGGTTTTGGGACAGTTTAATGAAAAGATTTGGCAAAACTGAGGCGTTGACCTGCCTGGCGCTTTTTCTTTTGGCGCTTGGCCTGCGGTTGACCGGTTTGGACTATGGCTATTTCCACGGGGACGAGCGTGTGAATGATGCCGCCAAGGTGCTGACAGGGCAGCTGATCCCCGGGCAGCACTTCTACCCGCCGTTTATCAACTACCTCAATGCGGTTGCATTGGTGGTGTTGTTTGCTGTCGGTCTGGTGGCGGGCTGGTGGGACAGTGCCGGGGCCTTCCGCGACCAGTATTTTGCGGACCCAACCGCCTTTTACATGGCCACCCGGGCGATGACCGCGCTTTGGGGGGCAGGGCTGGCGGTGCTGTTCTTTCTGGCGGCGCGGCAGCTGCGCCTGACCCAGCGCAGTGCCATAGCGATCGGGTTGTTGGGGGCGTTTTTCCCGCTGGCGGTGTTCATGTCGCATATCTCAAAAGGGGACGCGGGCCTTGCCACAGCGATGATGGCCTGCATCTGGGCGATGCTGATGCGCATGGACGATCCGCGCCACGGCCGCTGGGATCTGATCCTTGGCCTCTCGGTTACCCTGGCGCTGAGCTTCAAGCATTCCGCGATATTTGTCCTGTTGCCGATGGGGCTGGGCTGGCTGCTGCTGCTGGCGCAGCAGGAAGGAACAGGTACGGCGCTGAAATCCTTTGCCCGGGTGTTCCTTCTGACGGTGGGGTTATGGCCCATCTTCAACATCGGCGTGCTGTTGGATTTCCAGAACTTCCTAGAATATCAACGCATTCAATCGGTGATGTCGGTGCAGGGTGGCACCTCAGGCCATTGGGCAGGGATTACAACGCTGATCGCCCGCAGCTTTGACACCGCCTTTGGCATGACGGCGGCGATGGCCTCGGCCGCGATCCTGTGCCCGATCCTGATCCTCACCGCGCCGCGCCTGTCGCAGAAGGGCAGCCTAATGGTGATCTGGCTGGCCCTCACCATCGGCACGCTGGCGACCGCTTGGATCACCGGCAGCCGTCAGCCCGAACACCTGTGGATCGCCAATTTTGCAGGCTACCTGTTTGTCGGCGCCGTGGCTTTGGCGGCCTATGTCGAAAGCGGCCCGCGCCTGTCGCAATATCTGGCCGCATCCTGGCTGGCCGCAGGGCTGGGGCTGAGCATTTGGGGCAGCGTGATAGTGCTGACGCAGGCGACCGCGATGCCGGTTCAGGTGGCGCTGGATCACTATCTGGCTGAACACCACGCAGACCGCCGCATCCTGACAGCTGTGGCCCACCGGATCCCGCAGCAGAAAGAAGCCCAGGCGGTGGAGTTGCAGCGGATTGAGCGGCTGGCGAGAAAATATAAGATCGACGCGCCTGCAGTGGCCGAGGATCGCATCATCCACACCTCAGCCGAGGGCGCACTGTTCTACGTGCATATGCCGGTGGTGATGTTCGGGCTGGAATCGGTGGACGAAGGCCAGGAAGGCTACAGCGTTAAGGCCCATACCTGGCCGTTGCAGGCTGAGGAATGGCAACGCACCTATTGGCTTGATCAGGGCTTCAGCCTGTTTGTGGTCGAGGATTTTGCAAATTACGCCCACCATGTTGACCCGGAAATTCGCCGTCAGTTTTTGCAGGCGCTTGATCGCGATTGTGCCGAGCTGCGCCGGTTTGATCCGTCAAAACCGCTGTTTCTGGAACGCGAAGTACGCGTCTATGACTGCGTCGCGGGCAGCTAGCGCTCAACCTTCTCCACCGTACCGGCCACCCAGAACTCATTGCGGCGGCTGCGGATCCTTTCGGCCAGAAAATCCACAAACAGCCTGACCCGCGCCGTGTTGCGCAGATCACGGTGCAGCAGCAGCCACAGATTGCGGTAGGCGAGGGGCTTTTGAAACGGTGCGCGCACTAGACCGGGATGGCGATCGCCCAGATTGCAGGCCAGATAGGCCATGCCCAGACCCGAGGCTGCCAGGGTAATCAACGGCACCAATTCTGATACCCGATGTTTCAACAGCGCCTTGGGATAATAGCTGTCCTGCACCCATTTCGCGGTCTGCGCGCCCTCGGGCTCATGCCAGCCAATCAGCGTCAGCCCTTCGCCCGCGTTATCCTGCACCCGTTTTGCATAATCCGGCGTGCAATAGGCGGCCTGTGACATCTGCACCAGACGGCGGCCGACAACATCATCGCTGACCTCAAAGGCCACCCTGAGGGAGACATCGGCCTCCCGACGGGTCAGATCCGCCACGTCATTGGTGAAGGTCAGGTTCAGCGTGATGTCAGGGTATTCTTCGGCAAAGGCGCTGAGGTCATCCATGATCGATGTCATCGCCAGACCGTGCGGCAGGGTGACATAGACCGTGCCCGTAGGGGCGGCATCGCGGCCGACGATGACGCGCGCTGCGGCGGTCATCTCCTCCTCCACGCGTTCTGCGTGGGGCAGCAGATCCTCACCCAGTTGTGTCAGCACCAGCCCCTGTTTCGAACGGTCAAACAGCCGACTGCCGATCCCTTCCTCCATCAAGGTCAGGCGCCGGGTCAGCGTGGTGTGGTTGGCCTGAATGCTGTCGGCGCCACCCCGCAGGGTGCCGGTGCGTGCAACGGCAAGAAAGATCTTCAGATCATCCCAATTGAGCGCCTGGCTGGTCTGGTCTGGCATGGGGCCTCCGGTGCGCGGTCTGTGGTTCATATTTGATGCACGGTGTTCAGTTTTGCCCGGATAGAGATCATTTTTCAACCGCATTACTTTGGGGTCAGACGACGAAAACCACAAACACACTGCTTACAGGTAACCAAAGGAGCCTGACCATGAACCCGATTAAATCTGTCCTCATCACCGGTGCCAACGCAGGTCTTGGCCGTGAAGCGGCCCGCCAATTGGCATTGCAAAAAGGGATCGAAAAAGTCTATCTCGCCTGCCGCAATCCTGAAAAAGCCCGCGCCGCCAAAGCCGCGCTGGAAGCGGAAACCGGCCGCAAGGTTTTTGACATTGTGATCCTGGATGTGTCGGATCCCGCCAAGGTGCGCACGGCCGTTGCCGAACTGACCAGCCCCGTCGATGCGGTGATCCTGAACGCTGGCGGAACCGGCGGCCAGACCCCCTATGCGCTGACCCGCGAAGGCGTGACCCATATCTTCGCCGCCAATGTTCTGGGCCATGTCGCCCTGGTTGAGGCGATGCTGGAACGTCAGCTGATCACCTCCACCGTGCTTTATGCCGGCTCAGAGGCGGCGCGCGGCATTCCCAAGATGGGCGTCGCCCGCCCCGACATCAAAACCGGCTCCCCGGAAGAGTTTGCATCGATCGCCAACGGCAGCAAATTCCCCGCCAAGGCAGATCCGCTGGATGTCTATGGCACGATCAAACTGGTGGGCACCCACTGGATGGCAGCAATGTCGCGTCAGCACCCCCATCTGCGCTTTGTCACCATGAGCCCGGGCGGCACCACCGGAACCAATGGTATGGACGACCTGCCGCTGCTGAAAAAGATCTTTTTCAAGTACATCGGCAGCACCGTGATGCCCCTCTTTGGCATGATGCACAGCGTTGAAACCGGGGCGCGCCGTTATGTCGACGGTCTGATGAATCCCGAGTTTAAAAGCGGCCATTTCTACGCCAGCCGCGCAGGGTCGCCCACCGGTCCGGTGGTGGATCAGGTCAGCATTGACGCCACACTGGGGGACACCCGCGCGCAGGACAATGCCGCCGCTGCAATCCGCCAATTCGCCTAACTACCCCCTATTTTAAGGAGAAAACGTCATGGAACTTACTCTGCAAATCCTCACCGCTCTGGCCACTTTGATGCTGACCGGGCTTGGCCTAACCTCAATGTTTGCGCCGCAAAAGATGCTGAAGAACTTCGCGCTGGAACCCATTGGCGCGCCCGGGTTCAGCACCATCCGGTCGGTGATCGGTGGGCTGTTCCTGGCCTCGGTCGGTTTCTTGGCGCTGGCGATCTTTGCCGGTCAGCATCTTGGCTACCTCGCCGTGGCCCTGGTGATGGCGCTTGTCGCGCTGGGTCGGATTATCAGCATGGTGGCTGATGGGTTTGACAAAGCGGTGGTGCCGCCGCTGGTCGTCGAACTGGTGATCACCGCCATTCTGGTTGCGGCCTATCTGAACGCCGTGTGACCCTCTGGCCTAGTCAGGTAGAAAACAGCCGGTCCCGAATTGGGGCCGGCTTTTGCACGGCTCCGGCGTTTTTTCGCGGCGGGATTCGTGCTATCATAGATCCACTTTCGTTACATTTCATTGTGCCCCGCGCCGCATTTTCGGCTGTCTTGGTTTGATCGGGGGCTGTGTTTGACCCATCGCCGCCCAGTTTGGGGCGGCCCAACTCAACGCTATTTTTATGAGGTCTTTGATGAAAACCCGTTTGAACCCAGCGGCGATTGAAGCTGCCGTGGCCCGCCATTTCCGCGATGCGCAAAATCCCCAATCCGCGTTTGAGGCCGTAGTGCGATCCGGCAACACGGCTGAGATCAACAAAACCGATGAGCTGCCCCGCTATGTGAACCGTTTCCTGCAAATGGGGCGGGCGGATCTGGCGGCAGAGTTTGTCAAAGAGGCGACCGGAAAAGGCATGCCGCATGTCTCCGCGCTGGAACGGATCATCGAACAGAATGAGTTGATGGGCGTGGCCTTTTTCACCCGCGGCATGACGGCGGCGCGCACCGTGGGGCGGGTGGTGATCCGCAACGCAGCGGGCGGCGTGTTGGGGCATGGCACCGGGTTCATGATTTCGCCGCAGCTGTTGATGACCAACAATCATGTGCTGCGCACCCCGGCGGAGGCGGCGGTGAGCTATATTGAGTTTGACTACGCCCTGGGCGCGGATGGTGCCCCGTTGACCCCGGTGCATTTCGCCTTTGATCCGGCGCGTTTCTTTCAGACAAGCGGCCCCCTTGATTTCACCATCGTTGCGGTGGAGGCGGAAAACAGCAGCGGTCAGCAGGTTGAGGAGCGTGGCTGGATGCATCTGATCGCCGACAGCGGCAAAGCGGTCATTGGGGAGCCGATCAACATCATTCAGCATCCCGGCGGCCAACGTCAGCAGATCGCCATTCGTCAGAACAAAATTGTGAAAGTGGTCGATGACTTCCTGCATTACACCACCGATACGATGCGGGGCACCTCGGGCTCTTTCTGCGCCAATGACCAGTGGCAGGTGGCCGGGCTGCATCATGCAGGTGTGCCAAACACCGATGCCATGGGGCGCTGGCTGAAGCAGGACGGATCGGTCTTCCAGAACGGCGTGGATGATCCCAAAACCATTCATTGGATCGCCAACGAAGGGGTGCGGATTTCCAGCATCGTCACGGAAATGCGCGCGCGCGGCCTGTCCTCGGGGGATGAGGCGATGTTTGATCGCGCGTTTGAGCCAGCACCGGTGATGGAGTTTTTTGATGCCGGCGACTTTGATGGATTTGAGGAACGGGCAGGGGGCGGGTCTTCGGACCAGCAGACACCGGGGCTGACGGTGGGCCCGGATGGTGTGGCGCGATGGAACTTCCAGCTGACCTTTGGCCCGCTTGGCGGGGCCGGGCAGATGCCCGCCAGCACGGCACCAACGCCCAAGGTCAATCCAACACCGCCCGCGCCTGTTGAACTGCCAGACAGCACCCCGGCCCGTGCCGAAAGCGTGTTTGAGCCGCGTGGCACTTATTACGACGCCGGCGCCGATACGCTGGCGGCTGGCAGCTATTACAGCGGTCTGGCGGGATCGATGACCAAGAAGGATCGCTTCTGGGCGTTGCACGGCTTGTTGAAAGACAGCCATCACACGGTGTTCAGTTACTATGACGCGCGCCACGATCACCTCTACCCGTGGATTGACCGTCACCCCGATGAAACCCTGCGCTCCATCTATTCAAACGATGTGATGGCTGAGGAGCTGTTCCTGGCAGAACGGATCGCGGTGGAGGCTGCTCTCTCGCAGGCGGCACGGGTGCAGGAAATCGCCCGGGCCGCTCTGACGCCGGAGGCGATTGAGCTGGAGGATGCACTGCTGGAGGCCACCAGCACCTTCAATTGCGAACATGTGGTGCCGCAGTCCTGGTTCAAAGGCGAGGCCGAGAAGCGGGCACAAAAAAGCGACCTGCATCATCTGTTTACCTGCGAGGGCGGCTGTAACAGCTTCCGCTCCAACATTCCCTATTCCGAGTTTTCAAGCGAGGAGGAGGCCAAGCTGCTGGCGGCGGAGGTTCTGGCGGTTGAGGCGCTAAATAACCCCGAGTTGGAGGCCGCGCGTCCGATGTGTGGGCTGCGGGACAAACGCCGGTTTGAGCCCACGGCAGGCAAGGGGGCCGTTGCCCGCGCCACGTTTTATTTCCTGCTTCGCTACCCCGGCGTGGTCGGCGATGTGAAATCAGGCAGCAAGAAAGAGCTGACGAAATCGAACCTTGGCGTCATTTTGGACTGGGCCAAAGCAGAACCGCCCAGCCTTTACGAACGTCACCGCAATGCGGAGATTGCCAAGGTGCAGGGCAACCGCAATCCCTTGATCGACATGCCGGATTGGCTGGGTGAGATCGCTTTTGAAGAGGGATTTGGCTGAGTCGCTTGCGGTAAAACATGGCCTCGGCGGCCAATAACTTACAAAATCTCCCCTGCTGAGCGATCAAGACAAACACAGGCCGCAGCCTCGCGCTGCGGCCTTTTAGGTTACTGGGATTACCATTTATTCACATAGCGTTAGAGGGGGGATGATGGGGTGGATCAATGCTGCCCAGAAAACAGTCCCTACGCCTGAAAATGAGGCATGTCACAACCAAGAGGCGCGTTTCCCTAGGGGAAAAGCATTGACCGGTTGGTCAAAAAGCAAGACGGTTGACGCAATAAATCAAAACAGGGGGTCTGATTATGAAGACATTGAAAACCGTGTCACGTCGTGTGGCATTGGCGATGACCGTGGGCTTTGGCCTGGCTGCTTCGGCAGGCATGGCTGCGGCCGAGGCGGTGAAAGTCGCGGCAATTTACACGCTGCCCGTGGAACAGCAGTGGATCAGCCGGATCCACAAGGCGCTGAATGCAGCGGCGGAGCGTGGCGATATTGAATATGTGTTTTCGGAAAACGTCGCCAACACTGATTATGAGCGGGTGATGCGCGAATATGCCGAACAAGGCAAACAGCTGATCGTGGGGGAGGTGTTCGGTCTGGAGCGCGCGGCGCGCAAAGTGGCCAAAGACTATCCGGAAACCGCCTTTCTGATGGGATCGTCCTTTGGGGCGGTGGCGCCGAACTTCTCGGTCTTTGACAACTGGATCCATGAACCCAGCTACCTGTCGGGCATGGTTGCCGGTGCCGCCACCGAAAGCAACGTGATCGGTATGGTTGGCGGCTACGCCATCCCTGAGGTGAACCGCCTGATGCATGCCTTCATGGATGGCGCCCGTGAGGTGAACCCTGAGGTCAAGTTCATCGTGAACTTCATCGACAGCTGGTATGATCCGCCCAAGGCCAAAGAAAGCGCCTTTGCCATGATGGATGCGGGCGCTGACATCATGTACGCCGAACGCTTCGGTGTTTCGGATGCCGCCGTGGAGCGCGGCGTGAAGGCGATCGGCAATGTGATCGACACCTCCGGCGATTACCCAGGCACCATTCTGGCCTCGGCCCTGTGGCACATGGAAGCCACCATCGACAAAGCCGTCGCCAGCGTTGCCAGCGGCAGCTTTGAGGCATCGGATTACGGTCAGTACAGCTTCATGGCTTATGGCGGCGGATCGCTGGTCATGGATGAGGCGCTGATCTCGGCCGATGTGGTTGAGAAGGTGCGCGCCAAAGAGGCCGATATTCTGGGTGGCATGTTCCGTGTGAATGTGAACGACGACCGCCCGGTCTCGGACAATTAAGGACAGGGCTGGTGCGCCTTTTGGTGCGCCGGCCATTTCACTCACGTGACAGATACCAAAGTTTTATCTCTGAACGGGCTTTCCAAGCGGTTCGGTTCGGTCATCGCAAATGATGGCGTGGATCTGGAGCTGCACAAAGGGGAAGTCCTTGCGCTTTTAGGCGAAAACGGCGCGGGCAAAACCACGCTGATGAATATGCTGTTTGGGCATTACATGCCCGACGCAGGCACGGTTGAGGTCGCTGATGAGGCTGGCCAGATGCAGGCGCTGCCGCTGGGCCATCCTCAGGCGGCACTGGCGGCGGGCATTGGCATGGTGCATCAGCACTTTGCGCTGGCTGAAAACCTCTCGGCTTTGAACAACATCGTGCTTGGCTCCGAACGGCTGAGCCTGTTGCGCCGCGATCTGAAGGCCGCGCGGGCCAAGATCGAAAGCATCATGCAGCACACCGGCCTGACCGTCACGCTGGACACGCCCGTGGGGCGGTTGTCGGTTGGCGATCGTCAGCGGGTTGAGATCCTGAAAGCGCTCTACCGCGATGTGCGCATTCTGGTTCTGGATGAACCCACCGCAGTGTTGACCCCGCAGGAGGCCGACACGCTGTTTGAGAACATCGGCGCTATGACGCGTGAAGGGCTCTCGGTCATCTTTATCTCGCATAAGCTGCGGGAAGTGCTGGCCTTTTCTCACCGGATTGCGGTGCTGCGGCATGGCAAGAAGGTGGGTGAGATTGCCACGGCAGAGGCCGATGAACGCATCATCGCCCGCATGATGGTGGGGGCCGATACGCCCGAAACCGCACGGCAGGAGATGACGCCGGGCGTCCCGGTGTTGACCCTGCAGGATGTTTCGGTGACCGGCCGGTCCAAACGTGACAGCCTGAGTGGGGCGAACCTGACGGTGCACGCCCATGAAATCCTTGGCATCGCCGGGGTGTCTGGCAACGGGCAAAGCGCGCTGGCCGGTTTGATTTCAGGGCTGAACCGCCCGACATCCGGGCGCGTGACCCTTGCCGCAGAAGAAATCGCGCAGGTGACGCCGACCAATATGATCAAAGCCGGTGTGGGCCGCATCCCGGAGGATCGCCACCATGACGGTATGGTGGGCGCGATGAGTGTGGCGGAAAATATGGTGATCGAACGGCTGTCCGATCCCGAAGTGCAATCCGCCGGTTTCCTGAAAAAGGATGCGATCACCGCCAACGCCGAAAAGCTGGCGGCAGACTATGACGTGCGCGGGCCGGGTGTTGGCGCGCGGGCGCGGCTGCTGTCTGGCGGGAACATCCAGAAAATGATCCTGGCGCGGGTTTTTGAGCAAAACCCCAAGCTGATCCTGGCCAACCAGCCGACCCGTGGTCTGGACATGCTGGCCGCCTCCGAGGTGGCGCGCCGATTGTTGGAGGCGCGTGCAGCAGGGGCAGGGATTGTGCTGATTTCAGAAGACCTGGATGAAATTCTGGGCCTCGCGGACCGGGTTGTGGTGATCCATGACGGCGAAATGATTGAGGCAGACACGCGCGACCGCGAAGCGATTGGCCTGATGATGGCGGGTGAAGTAACCCCGCATGAACCGCAGCAAAGCGGAGCAGGAGCACAATGATACGGATTGAACCACGTGCTGCGACTTCGCAGGCGTTTAAACTGGGGCTGCCGGTGCTGTCTGCGGTGATCGCATTGCTGGCGGCTGCGATCCCGCTGGCCTTTGCCGGGGCCAATATCCTGACCGCCTATGGTGAGATGGTCAAAGGAGTCTTCGGCTCGCTTTTCGCGGTGTCGGAAATGCTGACCCGGGCGACGCCGCTGATCTTTACCGGTCTGGCAGCCGCCTTGGCGTTTCGCGCCCGGCTCTGGAATATCGGGGCTGAAGGGCAGCTTTACCTTGGTGCAATGGCCGCGGTCGCGATCGGGGCCGGCGCGATTGAGGCGCCAAGCTACATTCTGGTGCCGGTCATCATCGTGATGGGCTGCTCCGCCGGGGCGGCGGGCATGGTGGTGCCAACGGTTCTCAAAACCCGCTTTGGCGCGGATGAGGTGGTGACCACCTTGCTTTTGAACTTCATCGTGTTGATTTTCTTGCAATATATGCTGGAGGGTCCGCTGAAGGATCCGATGGGCATGGGCTGGCCACAAAGCGCGCCGATCCTGGATGAGGGCACTCTGCCGGGCCTGATGGCGCGGATGCGGGTGCATTCCGGGCTGATCATCGCTTTGGTCGCTGCCGCCGTGGCGCAGGTGATGCTGTCGCGGTCGGTCTGGGGCTTCAAACTGCGTGCAGTGGGTGAAAACGCCCCGGCAGCGCGTCATGCCGGCATCGGCGTGGACCGGACCCTGCTGAGCGTTGCGATTGTTTCGGGCGGTCTGGCGGGCATGGCTGGCGTGAGTGAGGTTGCGGGGCTGAAGGGCTACCTGACCGCTGACCTGTCACCGGGCTTTGGCTACACCGGCATCGTTGTGGCCATGCTGGCGGGCCTGTCGCCAGTGGGTGTTGTGGTCGCCGCTCTGTTTATCGCCAGCGTTTTTGTCGGTGCCGATAGCATGAGCCGGTCGATGGGCGTATCGTCTTATCTGGCGGATCTGATCGTTTCGATGTCGCTGCTTTGCGTGCTGATCGGGGGCTTCTTTGCCCGCTATAAGATCACCCGCAGCGCCCCCGCGAAGGGAGAGGCATCATGATGGATATTCTCAACATCCTGATGTCCGAAAGCTTCTGGGCGGCCTCCTTGCGCATTGCCACACCGCTGATCTTCGGCGTCCTTGGCGCGCTGCTCTGTGAGAAATCGGGCGTTTTGAACCTGGGGATTGAGGGCATTTTTGTCACCGGCGCCATGGTCGGCTGGATGGCCGTCTGGCTGGGGCTGGGCCTCTGGGGCGGTGTGCTGGCGGCGGCTGTGGCAGGTGCGGCGTTTGGCCTGTTACATGCGATCCTGACGGTGCCTTTGGGCCTGTCGCAGCATGTGTCAGGCCTGGGGGTGACGCTGTTTGCCACCTCCCTCAGCTATTTCACCTATCGCACGGCGCTGCCAACGGTATCGTCGCCCCCCAAAATCGAACCCTTCCGGGCGCTGGACATTCCGGTTCTGTCGGATCTGCCGTTTCTGGGGCCGGTGCTGTTTCAGCAAACCGCCTTTACCTGGTTGGCGCTGTTGATGGTGCTGCTGGTCTGGTATGTGTTGAACCGCACGCCCCTGGGGGTGGCCATTCAGGCGGTGGGGGACAATCCCGACAGCGTGGATGCGCAGGGCCTTTCGGTCTACGGGTTGCGCATCGGGGCCGTTGTGGCGGGATCGGCGCTGATGGCGTTGGGCGGTGCGTTTCTGACGATGTCTGCCTTCGACAGCTTCTTCTTTGGCATGGTGAACGGGCGAGGCTGGATCTGTATCGCGCTGGTGATTTTCGCCAGTTGGCGGCCGGGCAAGGCGCTCCTCGGGGCGCTGTTGTTTGGCGCCTTTGATGCGTTGCAGGTGCGTCTGCAAACCGAGGTGGGCGCACTGGTGCCCAGTCAGGTTTTCATCGCGGCACCTTACGTTTTGTCGATTGTCGCCCTTGTGATTGCCGCGCGGCGCGCCGATTATCCACGTGCCCTGCTGACGCCGTGGTTCAAAGGGCAACGCTGATCAAGCGCTGGAGGATACATGTTTGATCTGATTATCAAAAACGCCACCCTGCCTGACGGCACCTGTGGCGTGGACATCGCCTGCAAAGACGGTTTGATTGCCGCGGTGGAGGCCGGCATCAATGCTGTGACCGCCGAGGTGATTGAGGCCGAAGGCCAGTTGGTCAGCCCACCCTTTGTGGATCCGCATTTCCATATGGATGCCACCCTGTCACTGGGCACGCCACGGATGAATGTGTCCGGCACATTGCTGGAGGGCATTGCGCTTTGGGGGGAGTTGAAACCGCTGCAAAGCGTTGATCAGATTGTGGAGCGGGCGCTGCGCTATTGCGATCTGGCGGTCAGCATGGGGATCGGCGCGATCCGCAGCCATGTGGACACCTGCGATGATGAGTTGAAGGGTGTTGCCGCCCTGCTGGAGGTGCGCGAGCAGGTGAAGGAGTACCTGGATCTGCAGCTGGTGGCCTTTCCGCAGGATGGCGTGCTGCGGGATCCCACGGCGATGCAGAACACCATTCGCGCGCTGGACATGGGCGTGGACGTTGTGGGGGGCATCCCACATTTTGAGCGCACCATGGCAGATGGCGCGGAAAGTGTGCGTCAGCTGTGCCAGATCGCGGCCGACCGGGGGCTGATGGTGGATATGCATTGCGACGAAAGCGATGATCCCATGTCCCGCCATATTGAGACGCTGGCCTATGAAACCCAGCGCCTTGGATTGCAGGGCAGGGTGGCAGGATCGCATCTGACCTCAATGCATTCGATGGACAATTACTATGTCTCCAAGCTGATCCCGCTGATGGTGGAGGCGGGGGTGCATGCTATCCCCAATCCGCTGATCAACATCCTGCTGCAGGGCCGCCATGACAGCTATCCCAAACGCCGGGGCCAGACCCGTGTGCGCGAATTGCGCGATGCCGGGATCACGGTTGGCTTTGGCTCGGACTGTGTGATGGATCCGTGGTATTCGCTGGGCAAGGCTGACATGCTGGATGTGGCCTTCATGGGGTTGCATGTGGGGCAGCTTTCCAGCCGTGAGGATATGGCCTGGTGCTTTGACGCGGTGACCGAAAACTCGGCCCGGATCATGGGGCTGGACGGCTACGGCATCGCCAAGGGCTGCGCGGCAAACATGGTGTTGTTGCAAGCCAGTGACAAAATCGAAGCGGTGCGCCTGCGGGCCAACCGGCTGGCGGTGGTCCGCAAAGGGCGGGTGATTGCACGCACGGCGCCGGTGGTCACCACGCTGGATCTGCCGGAACGACCCAAGGCGGTTAATCCGGCGGAGTATGCGCCGAAGGCCTGAGGCATGTGCCGGATCGCATCGAGGTCCGGCTCGCGCCGGACCTTCATTGACTGTCTGCGCAGCAGGCTATGCGACCCGGTAAGCGCTCTATTTCCTCAGCAGCAGGATAAAGGACAGACCGCCCACCAACCCGGTGACAATGCCGATCGGCATATCCTCAGGCGCCATGACGGTGCGGGCGGCGATATCAGCTAGCAGCAGGAAGATGCCCCCGATCACGGCGGAGGCCGGAATGACCCGCAGATAATCCCCCCCGACAAACAGCCGGGCGATATGGGGCACCATCAGCCCGACAAAACCGATCATCCCGGAAAAGGCCACCATCACGCCGGTGATCAACGCGCTGACGGCAAAAACCACCAGTCTGAACCGGGCCACCGGGATGCCCATCGTTGCGGCGGTTTCATCGCCGATGGTCATGGCGTTGAGGCGCGGCGCCTGAAGCCAGAGCCACAGTGCAGACGGGATCAGGATCGCCAGTGGAAAGATCAGATGTGACCATTGCGCCAGTCCTAAACCGCCCAGCATCCAGAACACCACCGTATGGGTGGCGCGGGGATCGCCCAGGAAAATCAGTACATTGGCCGCGGCCATGATGACAAAGGACACGGCAACCCCTGCCAGGACCAACCTGTCCGCGCTGGTCGCCTCGGCCAGTCTGGCAACGCCCAAGACCAGCACCGTGGCCCCCAGCGCGCCAAAAAACGCCAGCAGGGGAACGGTCAGCAACCC
The DNA here is from genome assembly GCF_963691685.1 of Thalassovita sp. Lineage (GTDB taxonomy): Bacteria > Pseudomonadota > Alphaproteobacteria > Rhodobacterales > Rhodobacteraceae > Thalassobius. The sequence goes on along the minus strand of NZ_OY829290.1, from coordinate 3,230,239 downwards.
CAGAAACAACCCGGTGTGTAACAGCGCCAGGATCGCCCCAAAGGCCCCGCCGGAGGAGATGCCCAACAGATGCGGATCGGCCAGTGGATTGCGGGTCACCGCCTGCAAGGCGGCCCCCACAATGGCCAGCCCTGCCCCCACCATCACCGCCAGAAGCGCGTGGGGAAAGCGGATATCCCAGACAATGGCGGCGCGGCCTTTGGACCAGTCTGGTTCCCATATTGGCAGGCCAATCCGGTCAAAGAACACGCCCCAGACGGTGCCAAAGGGGACGGAAACCGCCCCCAATGAAATCGCCATGGACAGGGACAGCCCCAGCATTACGAAAGCGCCCAGGCTGATCGCCCAAAATGGCAGACGGGACCGTCCCTGCTGCATCTCAGTTCCCCCAGAAGCCGTTGGCCAGCTTCTTCACGGCGTTGATGTTGCGCGGGCCAGGGGTGGCTTCGACATATTCCAGCACGACGAACCGGTCGTTCTTGACCGCATCCAGATCAGCAAAGGCCGGGTTGTTCATCATGAAGGCGCGCTTTTCTGCGGCGGTGACATTGCCGTAGTTCACGATGACCACGACCTCAGGGTTGCGCTCAACCACGGCTTCCCAGTTCACGGTGCCCCAGCTTTTTTCAAAGTCATCCATGATGTTGGTGCCGCCTGCCGCTTCGATCAGCGCGGTGGGCATGGCGTAACGGCCTGCGGTGAAGGGGGTGTCCTCGCCACTGTCATAGACAAAGACGCGCAGCGGATCGCCGGTTTCCAGATCGGCCGTGAAGGCCGCCAGTTCCGCCTTGTAGCCGGCAACCAGCGCGTCGGCCTTGTCTTCCACCTGGAAGATTTTGCCGAGGTTGGTCAGGTCGTTATACATGTCATCGATGCTGACCTTGGGCTTGTCGCCGATGTGGATGCAGCTTTCGGTCAGCTCATAAACTTTGATGCCAAACGGGGCGAGGGTTTCGGGGGTGACTTCGCCACCGACCTTCATGCCGTAGTTCCAACCGGCAAAGAAGAAGTCAGCATCGGCGCCGACCAGCACCTCTTTGGTGGGGTATTTCGCCGAAAGCTCAGGCAGCGCCTCGACGCCTGCGCGCATCTCTTCATCCAGTGTTTTCCAGCCGGAAATGCCGGTGTAGCCCACCATGCGATCTGCCAGACCCAGCACCAGCATCATCTCGGTCAGGTTCACATCGTTGGAGATGGCCGCCTGCGGCGGGGCATCGAATTGGACCTGACGGTTGCAGCTGTCAACGCTCACCTCAGCCAGCGCCGGGCCAGCCGCGATCATCATGCCAAGGGCAAGTGCAGTGTGTTTCATAGGATTTTCCTGTTGTTTGAATTAGTTTGGAAGTTGGAAAGACAGGTGGGAGCGTCGGCTTAAGCTCAGCTCCTCCCGTTTGGCATCCACCGCGAAGGTTTCAGACACCAGTATTTCGCCCAGGGCCGATTGGGGCGGTCCGTAGCTTTGGACCTGCCCCCGTTTCAGCACCAGAACCTGATCACAGACCGCGCCGGCCAGATTGAGGTCATGCAGCGATGTGACAATGGTCAGATCCAGATCCCGGATCAGCTGCAGCACCTCCAGCTGGTGGCGAATGTCCAGATGGTTCGTCGGTTCATCCAGCACCAGGATCTGCGGTTCCTGCGCCAGGGCGCGGGCCACCATCACCCGCTGGCGTTCGCCGCCCGACAAGGTGGAGAGGGTGCGATCTGCAAAGCCATGCAGATCCATGCGGGACAGGGCCGCCGCAATCACCTCGGCGTCTTTGCGGCCGGGGGTCGACAGGCCCAGCCGATGCGGCACCCGGCCAAGCGCCACGATTTCACGCACCGACAAGGCAAAGTCGGTTGGTTGTTCCTGCAACACCGCCGCCACCTTGCGCGCCAGTGCCCGGGGCGGCATTTGTGAGGTGGATTGCCCGTCGATCAACACCTGCCCGCTGCTGGGGCGATTGTAGCCATAGATCAGCCGCAGCAATGTGGTTTTCCCCGCGCCATTGGGGCCAACAATGCCCAGCACCTGACCCGCAGGCACGTCAAAGGAGGTGTCCTGCAAGACCAGCGGGCTGCGTTTGCGGGGCCCCCATGTGACGTTTTCAACAGCCAGACGCGCACTCATGACACCGGCTCCAGACTGTCCTCGATCGCCATGAAGGTGGCGGGGATCCGCGCCAATGTGGTGCGCCGCAGTTTGCCCGGACGATCGACCGAGCTGCACCAGCCGTCGTGCAGGACCGCATATTGGCGGGCAAATTCCACCAGATCAGCGACATCTTCATCAGGATCGATGTCACCAAACAGGTACGAGGCCTTGCGCGTGCCATGATAGGCCACGGTGCAGGCGCGTTTACAGGCCGCCATACAGGCGGTGCCTGAAACTTCAAAATCCTCGGCAACACTGTCGCCGGCCAGGGCGATGGCGCTGCGCAGCCGTTCAATCAGCTGATAGCCGGGGCGACAGGCCTCGCCCGTATGACGACAGGATGTGCATACTGTAATTCTGTGTGATGTGGTCCGGTTCATAGCGCCCTCCGCGCGGATGCGAGGGTCGTGCAAAGCCGAATATGTCTACGGCAAACGCCGGTATAGCCATCTTGGCCTCCTTCCAGGACACCCCGCCCGGTTTGAGTTACGGTTCAGATGGCAGGTCTCCTGACTTGCGGCTTAAGGCTCCCCCCACCTTCCCAGGCCATTGGCCCAGTGGTCTACGGGGGTTGCGCACCGCTTACAGTTGCGGGGGCAGTCACGGAATTGGCGCCTGTTGGCTACACCGCACCGTGTTCCCTTTTCATCCCGGATATGCGCTTTGCGCCCGGGAACCATCGCGCACAGAGTTCGCGTTTTGGTTACAAGATGTCAAGCAGCAGAATGCAGCGTCAGGATTTGGCTGGGGCAGTTGCCCTTGACAGGGCGCGGTTCGGTTTTTGAAATGGGGGCATTCTTTTCATATTTTTCAGGAGGCGCCGAATGGCACGTTTAGGGATTTTGACCCTGCATGGCATGGGCAATACAGATAACGACTACGCCGTAGACCTGTTTGATGAGGTCCGCGACAGGCTGGGTGAGGATCTGGCAGACCGGGTGGAAACCAAGGCGGTGTTTTATCAGGATATCCTGCAATCCAATCAGAGCCGTTATTTCAACAAGGTGAAACGGCGGCTGCGCTGGGATGATCTGCGCCAGTTCATGCTGTATGGGTTTTGTGACGCCGCCAGTCTGGAAGCCCAGAAAAGCGGCCCCAACAGCCCCTATTTTCAAGCCCAGCAAAAGATCCTCGATGCCCTGCGTGAGCTTTACAGCCACTTGGATGGCGATGATCGGCGGGTGATCATCGTGGCGCAGTCCTTGGGCGGGCAGGTGGTATCAAACTACCTGTGGGACGCCAATCCTGAACGGGATCCGCCCAACGGCGTCTGGTCCGTGCCGCAAAGTTTTGACAGCCCTGAGGAAGAGGCGTTTTGCCGGGGCAACAAAACCCACCGACTGCTGACAACCGGCTGTAATATCCCGATCTTTGTCGCCGGTATCGACCGCGAAGACATCACGCCGATCCGCAAACTGTCGCCGCAGTTTGAATGGCACAACTACTATGACAAAGACGACGTTCTGGGCTGGCCCCTGCGCGATCTGAGTGACAGCTACAAGGAACGTGTCACCAAAGACCATCCGATCAACGCGGGGCTGGCAACGGGGCTCACCCCCCTCAGCCACTTGAACTACTGGCGCGATCGCGATTTCCTGAATCCCCTGCTGCGCCACATCAAACGGTGTATTTGACCCGGGGCTGAGCACCGTCGCGTTGCCTGATGTCGACGCGACGGAAAGGTGGCCCGGTCGGGTTCTGGGCAGTAGCGTGAGCGCACACGTGACGGGGAGGCCGGGGCAACCCGGGGTGTTCATATGTCTAAACTGGGTAAGATTTTAAAAGGGGCCGTGGGCACTGTGGCCCTGTTGGGCGTCGCTGGGGCCGGCTATCTGGCGATCTCCCCCCCTGCATTGTTGAAGGTTGCCACCAATTACTCGGCCAAGATTGTCTGCTCCAATGTCTTCATCGCGGGTCGTGATGCGGAGGAGGTTCTGGCGCTTGATGTGCAAGCACCGGGGCATCCGGTGTTGAAACAGATCAGCATGCGCGTGGATGAGGACCGGCAAAGGATCGAAACGCGGGTGTTTGGCTTTTTTGCGCCTGCCGTGTCGCAATACAGGCCGGGACTGGGCTGCACGAACCTGCATGAGGCCGAGTTGACCGCTGTCGAAATGGCAGACCCTGCCGCACCGGGCAGCGGCATCTGGCCTGAGGGCAATGAGGTTGCCGACGTCAGCCCTGCGGTGCAGGCCGTGCTGGAAGATGCGGCGCTGACCGGGCAGGGCGCACGGGCCGTTCTGGTCCTCCATCAGGGCCGCATCATTGGCGAGGCTTATGGCGCTGGTTTTGACGCTGAGACGCCGCTTCTGGGCTGGTCGATGACCAAGACAGTTACCGCCGGGCTGATCGGCACGTTGATCCAATCGGGCGACATGGCGCTGACCGATCTGGGCGCGACCAGCTATCCGGCTTGGGCGCAGGATGATCGGGCGGATGTGACTGTCGCGGATCTCTTGGGGATGGAAAGCGGGCTGCAGTGGAATGAAAGCTACGGCGATGTCTCTGACGTGACCAAGATGCTGTATCTGAACGATGATATGGCCGGGTTCACCGCCAAGCAGCCGGCAGAGGCCGCAATTGGCCGTACATTCAACTACTCCTCCGGGACCTCAACTATGTTGTCGCGGATCTGGCAGGATCAGGTCGGGGCAGACAGTCTGGCCTACCCGCGCAAGGCGTTGTTTGATCCCTTGGGCATGTCCTCAGCGATTTTGGAAACCGACGCGGCGGATACCTTTGTGGGCTCCAGCTACATGTATGCCAGCGCGCGGGATTGGGCGCGCTATGGTCAGTTCCTGCTGCAAAAGGGGGCGTGGGACGGCGCACAGCTGGTGCCTGAGGGGTTTGTCGACTGGATGTTTGAACCAACCGCGGCCTCGGGCGGGACTTACGCCAAGGGCCACCTCTGGCTGGAGGCCCCGGGCGAACAGCCCCCGTTTGAGGATGCGGTTTGGCTTTATGGCCATGACGGTCAAACCATCGGCATTTTCCCATCCCGAGATCTGGTGATCCTGCGGATGGGGCTGACCCCATCCAAGACGGGCTATTCTGAGCTGCCCCTGGTCAAAGCGGTGATTGCGGCGCTTGAAGACTGAGCCTTAGTTCAGCACCACAATTGCCAGGTTCAGCAATGTCGCAAAGCTGGCCCAGGCCAGGTAGGGCACGAACCCCAGCGCCACGATCCGCTGCGCCGCCCAGGTGCGGCGGATGAAAAACACCAGAACCAGCGCCAGATTGGCGATCACCAGCAGGCCAAGCGCCGGCAGGTGCAGCGCGAAAAACACCGGCGACCAAAGGAAGTTCAACACCATCTGCGCCCACCACAGGCGCATTTCCGCGCTGCGTGGCCGGGTTGTGAACAGGTGCCAGCCGGTCAATGCAATGATCACATAAAGCACCGCCCAGACCGGACCGAACAGCCAGTTTGGCGGATTGAACCAGGGTTTGGTCAGGGCGGCGTACCACGCGCCGGGCGCGGTCAGCATGCCGATGACAAAACCAATGCCGATCACCGCAACCAGAAACACCGGCAACAGCAGCCATCGATTGGCAGAAGCAGGGGAGGTGGTGTGCGGTGTCATCAAGGATCCTTTGCAAATTCATTGGCTCAGACAGTCAAATACGGCTTGGCAGCGCCTTTGGATCAACTGACAGGGCAAACATTTCAGAGTGTTTCAGGCTGGGATTTTCCTGCTGGAAAACCTTGCTTTGTGGCGCGCTTGGCCCCAATTAACGTGTCACGAATTCGCGAAAAGGAAAGGACACGCGCATGTCGATTACCAAAGATGAGCTGACCGCCGCCCGCCAAGCCTGGGGCGAGGGGCTTATTGCCATTTCCAAAGCCTATGAAGATGGTGGGATCGATGCGGCGCGACCAGTGGCCGAAGGTGTGCTGAATGCCGCCTATGGCTATGTGCTGGGTCCGGTCCTGTTCAAGCCGACGCTGGCCAGCGGTGACAAAACCTTCCGCCCCGATCACAAAGGGGCACTGGCCTATTTCGTCGGCCATGACGATGACTATCCGCTGGATGGCGGTTTTGGTCTCAAGGGCTGGCGTGAGATGGACAGCGTCACCTCGGCTGAGTTCATAGAAGGCGATGTTGGCATGTGGATGGGTTGGATCATCCTGACCGACAAGTACGGCAATGTGACCAAGGTCGACAAAAGCTTTGGCTATAAAAAAGACGCCGACGGTGTGCTGCGCATCGTGCAGCACCACTCCTCACTGCCCTACCAGCCGTAAGTCTTGGCGCTTGGACGCCCCGCGTCCGTCGACTGTGATATAACGCCGCTCCCGCAGCCCGGGGGCGGCGTTTTTGATTAACTCTCCTTAGGGCTGAGCCCCCATATCCGTTGTTTCTGCGCCCTCTCGGTTTCTGAAAACATCCGGGCCAGCGCAACCTATGGCGCGCGGTGTAAACAAAGGGGATCTCATGAAAATCGGCTTCATCGGTCTGGGCAATGTCGGGGGGAAACTGGCGGGGTCTCTGCTGCGCAACGGGGTTGATCTGACGGTGCATGATCTGAACCCCAGCCTTGTCGCAGGGTTTGTGGCCCGCGGTGCCGGGCAGGGGGACGGGCCACGTCAGATGATGCGCGACCTTGATGTGGTGATCACCTGCCTGCCCTCACCGGAAGCCTGCGAAGCCGTGCTGCGTCAGATGCTGCCTGAGGTCACGCCGGGTAAGATCTGGCTGGAGATGTCCACCACCGATGCCGAAGCCGTCAAACGCTTGGGCGCGGAGGTGACGGCGAAAGGCGGTGCGGCGGTGGATTGCCCGGTGTCCGGCGGCTGTCATCGTGCAGATACCGGCAATATCGCGATTTTTGCCGGCTGTGATCGCCCGACCTTTGAACGCGTGCTGCCGATCCTGACGACCATGGGGCGGCGGATCCTGCATACCGGGCCGTTGGGATCGGCCTCGGTCCTGAAGGTGGTGACCAACTATCTGGCCACTGTGCATCTGGTCGCCAATGCTGAGGCGCTGACCACTGCCGCCGCCGCGGGCATGGACCTCAACACCACCTATGAGGCGATCAAGATCAGCTCGGGCAATTCGTTTTCCCATGTCACCGAAAGTCAGGTGATCCTGAACGGCAGCCGGGATATCTCCTTCACCATGGATCTTGTCAAAAAGGACGTTGGCTTGTTTCAGGCCATCGCAGATCAGGCCGGGGTGCCGCTGGAGGTCAGCCCGCTGATGGTGCAGATTTTTGAAGATGGCATTGCCCGGTTCGGGGAACGGGAACTCTCCCCCAACATCATCAAACGTCTGGAACAGGCGACCGGTCTGGATATTCGTGCGCCGGGGTTTCCGGCAGAAATGGTTGATGATGAACCCGAAGCGCCGGGGTTTGAGGTGGTGCCGCAGGGGCGTCAGCCGGGCGGCACCTGAGGGGAGCGTGAAGGAGCTGCATTGGGCTGTACCGGACTGTCAGACATGCCCAGATGCAGCTCAGACCCGGTGTAGGGATTGGCCGCAATCATGTCATCGTTCAGCTCAATCCCCAGACCCGGCGCGCTGGGCGGGATGACATAGCCGTCCTGCCAGTCGATTTCGCTGTTCAGCACCGACATATAGGGACCATCAAAGGTGCCAATGCTTTCCAGGATCAGAAAGTTTGGGCTGCAGGTGGCGATCTGGATATTGGCGGCGGCCACAACCGGGCCGCAATAAAGATGCGGCGCGATCTGGGCCTGCCGGGTTTCGGCCATGCCAGCGATTTTCTTGGCTTCCAGCAAGCCGCCAACCCGGCCCAGGTTCATCTGCAGGATGGAGGCCGCGCCCACCTCCAGCATCCGGGCAAACTCATGTTTGGTGCACAGCCGCTCCCCTGCGGCGATCGGGATGGCGGTGGATTGCGCGACCATCGCCATATCGGTGGGGTTTTCCGGTGGGATCGGTTCCTCAAACCACAGGGGATCATAACGTTCCAAACGTCGCGCCATCCGTTTGGCGCCTGAGACGGTGAACTGCCCATGAGTGCCAAACAGCAGATCCGCCCGATCGCCTACAGCGGCGCGGATTTCGCGGCAGAAGGCTTCGCTGCGGTCCAGATCCTCCAGACGTGGCTGATGCCCGTCATAGATCGTGTAAGGCCCCGCAGGGTCAAACTTCACCGCGGTAAACCCTTTGTCGACCATCACCAGCGCCACCTCGGCGGCAAGGGATGGATCGTTGTAAACATTAGGCTTTTCTGGATCGGGGTAGACATCCCATTCGGCCGGGTAGAGGTAAGTGTAGCTGCGCAGCCTGTCGTGCACCTTGCCGCCCAACAGGTCATAAACCGGGCGATCTGCGGCTTTGCCGATGATATCCCAACAGGCCATCTCGAGCCCGCTCAGAACCCCCATCACCGTCACGTCCGGGCGCTGGGTAAACCCCGCCCCATAGCTGTGCCGCCACAGCCGTTCGATCTGATGTGGGTCGCTGCCCGCGAAGTGGCGGTTGAACATATCCAACGCCATTGCCGCGCAAAGATCAGGCCCGAAGGTCGCATTGTAGATCTCGCCCACGCCGGTGATGCCGCAGGTGGTGGTGAGGCGCAGGAATATGAAATAGCGCCCGCCGTGGCGGGGGGGCGGGTTGGCAACCACAAAGGTCTCAATCTTATCCAGCTGCATGGGCGCTCCGATCTGGGATGCCTCACTAACACTCTGCGGCTGCATTAAAACAAACAATGGTTTTGCCCGCTGAGCCCGCATAATATTTAACGGAGGATAGGATCGCCCAAAGGAGGATCGCGATGGCGCACCTGCCGCATGTGACCTGGCTGCGCGCCTTTGAGGCGGCGGCACGCAGCTCCAGCTTTTCTGCCGCCGCGGAGGAGCTGCACTTGACCCCCGCCGCGATCAGTCAGCAGATCAAACTGCTGGAGCAGCACTTGGGTGTTCAGCTGTTTACCCGCTTGCCGCGTGGCGTGGCGCTGACCGATATGGGCCATGCCTATGCCCAGCCAATTGCCCGGGCCTTTGCCGAGATGCAGCAGGCCACGGGCAGCCTGTTTGCCAAAGGGGCGCGACGGCGGCTGCGGGTCCATGCCTCTATCAGCTTTGCCGCATTGGTGCTGGCCCCGGCTTTGCCCACCTTCCGGCAGCAGCACCCTGATATTGATCTGGAGGTGACAACGGCGGTGTGGACAGACCCGAGCGAGGGTGAGGATATCGATGTCGAAATCCGTTTTGGCCATGGCGATTGGCCTGACGCCGATATTCGCCACCTTGGCCACCGTCAGGCCGAACTGGTGTGCCACCCCTCATTGGCTGCGCAGACAGCGCCCGATTTTGAGAGGTTGGCCGAACAGGCGGTGCAGATCATCGGTTCGGAAAGTGACTGGCCCCAGTTGGCAGCGCTGTTGGGGGCGCCCGGGGATCTACCGGCCTGCCTGGCAAAGGTGGATTCCTCGCTGATCGCGCTGCAATGGGTCACCGGTGGTGCAGGGGCCGCGATCATCTCACAGGAGTTTCTGCAGCGCTACAGGGGCACATCGGCGCTGGCGTCGCCATATGCCGCGCGCCTGCCACTGGCCCGCAGTTTCTTCATCGTCCTGCGTGAGCCTGCCCGCCAGAACGAAGCCGCTGAACTGTTTGCAGCATGGCTGATGACGCAGGCCTGATCGAAACGTTAGCCTGTGCAATGCTGGCGCCAAGCAGCCTACTGCCCCGGAAGAAACTGGAACCCGCTGGCGTAATCTGGCTCGGCAGTCCTGCGCGCGGCTATTTCGGGCCCGAACACATCAACGAAGCCTGCCACCGTTGAGCCAAAAAAGATCTCAGTGGTTTTGGTCGAACACAGCCGTGCCTCAACACAAAGGCCAAGCTTGTTGAAGTAGAAGACCACCGTATCCAGGCGCTGTTGATTTTCCGCTTTGCCAAGAACCCTGCGCAGAACCTTGCTCCGCAGGTTGGCGGCCGCGCGGGGGGTGGCCTTGGCGGCGGCCAGATCAGCCGCGGGCACGCTGGCCAGAAGTGTCGCCACCTCATCGCTCAGCGCGACGAAACTGGCCCGGTAGCCATCGTCGCGCCATTGTTCGATCATCTCCAGCGTGCGATCGGCGCGCTGCGCCTCCAGCTGCATCGTGTATTGATAGATCCCGAACAGCACCCCGAAGATACCCAATACAGACACGAAGCTGCTCAGCGCCCCCCAGCGCCAGGCATCCAGCCCCAGAAACCGATGGGGAGTGTCCGATGATGGTGCGGGCATGGGGGCCGGGCGTTCGTCAGCGGGGCGCTCTTTGACGGCCTCATGTGTTTGGGTGGGGGGCGATTGTTCAGTCACAGTCTTCCACCAGATCGATGACGGCTGTTGGGTTAAACTCCGGCGCGGCCTCGGACAGGATGCGTGACAGGCAGGTGATGCTTTGCTGGTCGAGCATATAGACCATGCGAGCCTGCGAGGCGACGGGCGCAGCACCGTCGGGGGACGGCAGCTTCGTAAAACTGTCCAAGCCCCGGGTGGCGTCAACACTACCCCCAGCACATTGGCTCAGGTCCACCTCAGCGATCTTGCGCTCGGATGACTTTGCCGCGGTCAGGTAAGCCTCGGCCTCGGTGGTAAAACAGGCCGCCGAGGTGGCATCAAGTTCAACAACTTCATCGCAGATGAAACAGCTGGCCAAGGCAGGCAGCGGCATCACTGCCGCGATAATCACGGATATGGCCCCAAGTTTCGCAGATTTAGAAAACCACATAATCCCCCACCAATCTCACCTTCATCAACCAAGGTGTTTGCTTGCCTTCGCTCTGCGCAACCACTTTGGATTTGACGCCAAGGTACAATTCGCTTGCTTCAATGCGCCCGTTCAAATTGCGGTCAAATTCCGTCCGCTGCGTCGACAATACCGCGACAAGGGCATCGGTAAAGAGCCCGCCGTCAGTTTCTGCGCTTTCGATTGAAACCTCGCGCCCTTTGGAGGCCGCCAACATCGTAACATTGCTGCCCAGATCCGCCAGATCGGTGGTGACCGCATCGGTGCTGGCAAAAAATCCTGTCCCGGCGCTGCCGGAATGGCAGGCATCCAGAATAACGGTCATGCGGGCGGGGCTGTCCTTGAACATCTCGATCAGGTCGGCAAAGGGCACCGCGGTTTCAGACAGGTTCGCCGGATCCGTTGAGGACAGCGCCAGATAAAACCGCCCGTTGGCATCCCTGAGCCCATGACCGGCAAAGTAAAACAGCACATGGTCGCCTTCCCGCGCCTGCGCCAAGGTCTCTGTGATCGCCGTGCGCAGCTTCTCCGTGCTGGCCCGACGGTCCTTCAGCAATGTCATGTTGATCTGGTCGTCTGACCCCTGATTTTGTTCCGACAGGGCCTGCGCAAACTTGCCGGCATCACGCAGTGCGAAGTTGAGCGAGGGCAGCGCGTCATCCTGATAGGTGTTGACCCCAAGGATCACCGCATGGGTCCGCGCGCCCTGTGCGGTTTTGGGATCCCCCAGGTCAACCGAAACCGGCAAGCTGGCAAACCCGTTTTTGTCTTCCGCAATGGCCGTGACCCAGCGCGCATCAGGGCTGCGCGGCATGGTGAGTTTCGCCGCCGCTTCTGCCGCAGGGACCTGAGCGGTCAGGCTGCCATCCTGAAAGATCGATACCTGCGTCACCTGAGCAGCGTCAAACCTGAGGTCCAGCGAGATTTCACGGTCATTCACCAGCGCGATGTCACCTTTGAGGGAGGGCGGCACCGTCAGCGACTGAGGTTGCGGCAGGTGCTGCAGCGTCATGGTTTTTCGCGCCAGCCCGTCAACGCGCAGTTTGCTGCCAAACCGGTCCAGACTGAATTGCCCTGACTGACCCGGGAAGGTCAGGTCGATCAGCGCTTCTGCCTCTGCTGAGGCATCAAATTCGAAGCTGCTGTTCCAGACCACCACCTCGTCTTCAATAACCCGCCCGCTGAGGATCTGGGTGCCATTGGAAATCCGGTAGACGTAAAAGGATCCGTCTACATTGCCCTGAATGACGTGACGGTGGTCAGCTGTGACATAAGCTTCATAGAGGATATCGCCGTTCTCCAACGCTGTTGCAATATGGCTGAAGCGACGGGTTTTACGGTCATAAATCGCCAAAGCCCCCGCACCGGGCCCGTGGCTGAGCACCACGTTCTCATTGGCCTTGTAGCGGCTTGGGAATTCAAAATGCTTCTGGATCCTGTTGTTGACCATGAAACCGTTGGCATCTGCGACCACATCTTCGAATTTTCGCGGGGCGGGTTTTGACAGGTCGTAGATGACAAGCATGGAATTCCCGCGCAAACTGCCAAAGGTCCCCCCAGCCTCGCAAGAATGCCAGGCCAGCCAAATCGGTGCGTCTGGCATGGGAATGCGTGTCAGGCTGAACAGATTTCGGCGTGGCAGATGCAAAGGGCCGGGATCATCAGACGAACCAGATGTCCATTCGCCGCCAAACTGCAGGTGGTAGCATTCGCGTTCACCATCTTCGCCCTCGGGATCGCGCCAGGTGAGCGGCCAGCCTTTGGCCCATGCTTCCAACCTGAGCAGGTCGGTGTAGCGGCTGACGCTGTCATCCTCTTCACGGGTTTCCAAAACCCGTCTGACTTGCCCCTGCAACTGGTCCAAGCTGGCCGGTTTGATCCGTTCATAGGCCGGGATGCCGTCGACCATCTGCGCCAGATGCAAGCCAATTCGTGGCAGGTGCTTTTCAAAATCAGGTACTGAGGGGGCCGCCGGTGGTGTGATCGGGTCCAGCCGCAGGCCGACGCGGGCCAGCCGATCTGACATGGCTTTGATCGGGTCAAAGGGTCCGCGATCACGTTCGGTGCCCCGATAGCCATCCTTGCTTTGGGTTGAGGCGGTTAAGCCACCCGCCACCTGAAAAGAACTGTCGAAGGACACAGGCGCTACAGGGCCGATGGCGTTATAGGCCATCTGGTGCGTTGCCATATGGCCGGACTGAGACGAGGCATAGGCGCTGCCGTCGTTTTCTGACACGGCAAAGCTGCTGTTCTGCAGCGCGCCGACATGAAAGCCAAACTTGCCCCAGATCGAGGAGATTGCGTTTTCCAGATCAATCCCAATCCGGGTGACGCGCGGCTGCGCTGGGCAACAGCTGGGGCCAGTGACCTGACGTTCAATTTTGAAACCATCCCATAGGGTTGAGGCGATGTTCACCTCACCCCAGGGCGCCATTGTTGTGACGGCAAAACTGTCACCATGCGCCCATAGCACCTCAGAACGGCCAACTTCGCCATTGCGCAGCCGGGCGACCTAGGCGCCGTCAATCACATCGTAGATTTCCCATGCCTGATTGTTCAGAACCGCAATGAAGCGTTGGGTCGGGGACAGGTGAAACTGATTGCCCGATTGCTGCAGGATTTCGGTGCCATCGGCCTCATCAACCAGCAGGAAACGGCGGGGTGTTACGAAAGCTGCGCGTTTGTACTTGGGGATATGAACCAGATGGCGAAAGGTGCTGCGACCGGCGGGTGTGTTCAGAACGATACGCGGCTGCGCTGCTGCGGTTTCCACCTCAATCTTGCCCAGGTCAAACACCACCTCATTCTGGCAGGCCCGCAGGTAAACGCCGATCTGGGCGGTCACTTTGGTTTGGCCTGCACGCAGGGGCACCACGTCAATCTGGCCATCTGTGCCTGCGCCACGGGCGGCCAGTGCGACCAATGCGCGGTCACGACCCAGGCCCGCCGACAGACCAAAGGGATTTTTGGCATCAGGTGTCAGGGCAAAAAAACCTGTGCCGCTGAATCGGGCGGGGGTTTCTGACGACAGGATAAGCCAGGATGGAATGCGTTGGCTGAGCGTCATGTTTTTGTACTGGACGCGAATGGGCTGGCCGACGACCGAATTGTCGGCGGCAATGTCAAACGTCATGCCGGAAATGGCTTGTTTGACGATGTTGGTTTCTTGCTGGCAGTTGCCGCCTTGCGAAACCGCGGCGCCGCGTAGCCTTTGCAGCCAAGTGTCGTGCGTGTCGCTTGGCCGCCAAAAGGTGTTGCGATCAATGATGGTGCCGCGCCCTTGGGTCGGCGGGGGCGGCAGGCGGTAAAGGGTGCCGGTGATCGTGGCGGAGGTTGCCCCACGGTGGGAGATCACCCGCTGCGCCTGTGATTTCAGGATACAGGTGTTTTTATTGTGGGTATAGGCCCAGCAATCCTTGGTTAACTTGCAGAGCTGCTCACATTGGTCGTCGGACATGTTGCGCAAAAACGGATCTGTCAGTCCCGACCGCAGATCTGTGGCCACCAGATCGCTGTCTTTGTAGGTGCGGATATCCACCTCGCCCGAGCCGGGGGTGATGTTCATGGTGGCCTCATCCGACAGGCGTTCATAGCGGCCGTTGAAGGTATCAATGCCCCGCAGTTGGCTTGCCATAATCGCGGAACAGTCCTGGCTGACCCGGCTCAGCTCAGCAGCGGCGCCATTGAGAGTAATGACATGCAGGGCTTCGCGGGTTTGGACCGTGGCACCCTGACCATATTGCAAAGTCTGCAGGATGTGCTGGTGGCGTGTGAGGTCAATCAGCAGGCTGGGATCAGACGCCAACTCCCAAGTGGATCCCTCCCTGTCTTGCCAGGAAAACTGATGCATCGGCCGTTGATCAACCGAAAGGACGGCCGTGCCGCCAACGCCATGCAGCTTGCCGCTATTGCTGGTCAGCAAAAGCTCCAGCCCGCTGCCGGCGCATTGCAGTTCAAGGCACAGGCTGCCTTCGGGGTCGCAGGCCTTGGTGCCCAAAGCCGGGTCGAACCGCGTCGAGATATCGGTCCACTTTTCCGAAGCGGGATTGGCATAAGCCGCGCCGCTGATCAGCGCCGCACAGGAAAATAGGCAAAGAATTTTAAAAATGAGCGCAAACGGCATGTCCAAGCTCCTGAAATCAATCGGAGCTTAAGTTGAGGACGCTTACAAGACAAACGATTTTGCCTGCTACGCCGGGATCCGCCGCCATCTGGCTTGGAGCCAACATAATCTTTATTGGATTTCAGCAGAGATTTGTGATTTTTCTAAAGACAGCAGGGTCTTGCAGAACTGGCAGACCCGGGCGTCCAAAGTGGGGAACGGACGGAATGGCGCAGGCTGAGCAGCCGAAGCGACTGGCGATTGTGGATGATCATGCCCTGTTTTTACAAGGGTTGGGCTACCTGTTTGCGCAAGGTCCCTTGGACGTTGAGGTGGCGCTGTTCACCACCGGGACCGCCTTTCTGACCGCGGTGGATCAGGGGCAGACCTTTGACATTGTGATCACCGATCTGGCGATGAAGCAGATCAACGGCATTGCCCTGATTGCAGCTTTGCGGGCGCGTGACATTGGGGTGCCGGTGATTGTGCTCTCTGCCTCTGAGGATGCGATCACCCGCAGCAATGCCGATCTGGTTGGCGCCTTTTGCTTTGTGCATAAATCCTGCGAACAGGAGGTGCTGTTTGACGCGGTCGCGGCGGCATCCGAAGCATCCCCCTTACCAGCGCGCAGCATGCGGCAGGGCACCCGGCGCAGCGTGTTTCATGACGATGGCACCGATACCGTTCTGCGGCCCAAACTGGGCGAGCAGCAGCAGCGCATCCTTGCCCTGATGGCGCAGGGGCTGACCAACAAGGTGATCGCTGGCGAGTTGGCGATCAGCGAAAACACTGTGAAAACCCATGTGAAAACCATCTACCGCGAGCTGTCGGTCAACAATCGCGCCGCGGCCATTCAGCGTGCGCGTGAGCTGGCGCTGTTCTGAGCCATATCCTCCAGCGTTTTGCGCAATTGCGCTTCGCTGCCCGGCATGGGTTCGGACTTGGTGACATGGGCCACCTCAATGTCACCGCTGTCGCGTTTCAGATGAAGGACCGGCGCGATTTTGGCCAGCGCCGCAACCTCTGCCGGGGTGCAGGGGGCATCGGGCAGGGGATCCAGCACGATCAGATCTGGGGTCAGGCGCAGGGTGGTGATAAGATTTTGGGCCTCAGCGCAGGTGGCGGCATGGGCAAATTCCCAGATCCACATGGAAATCAGGTCTGCCCAGACGCCAAGGTGGGGCAGATCCTCATGCCCGACACATAAGACGAACGCACTTTGCGCGCTGTCATCCGGCGCCGCGCCGGGCAGGCGCAGCGTGATCGCAGTGCCGCCTTCGATGGGGGCGGCAAAGGTCAGCTCCCCGCCCAAAGCATCGGCCAGTTGCCGGCTGATCCCCAGGCCAAGGCCTTTGCCCCGGTCGGAGGCAACCTGCGTGACGCCATCCTGCAAGGCCTGCAGCAGATCTGCAGGCAGGCCCGGACCCTGATCTGTGACGGTAAAGAGGGTACTGCCATCCTGCGTCCGCACCTGCAGGGTCACGCGTTCACCGCTGGCGGCATAGCGCACCGTATTGCTCAGCAGGTTGCGCAGGATCCGTTCCAGCCCGGCCTGATCGCTCCAGATCGTAGTCACGTCTGACTGAACGATCAGCTGGCAATCCATCGCGGCCAATTGCGGGGCGTATTCTGCCCGCAGCTGGGCCAGCAGTTCATCCAGATCGATCGCCTGTGCCACTGCGTCCTCGGTGGATTTCTGAACGCTGGCCAGTTCTTCAACCAGGGCTTCCTGGCTGATCAACGCCATGCGGATCTGGCGGACAAGTACTGCCTGATCCGGGGTGTTGGCCTGACGGTCCATTTCCGTCAGGAAATTACGCAACGCCAGCAGCGGCTGGGCCATATCATGCTGAATGGCGGCAACAGACCGTTTGGTCTGGCGATGTTCTTTGGCGGCCTCCGCAAACTCCGTCAGGACTTGTTCCGCATTTCGGCTGACCAGTTTGGCCGCCACCGCATCACGGCTTTTGCGGCTGGCGGTTTTGTTGGTGGTCACACAGAAGCCGAAATAAAGCAGCAGGAAAAATCCGTAGATCCGCAGCACCCCGTCGGTGGTGATCACCAGCGTCAGGCTGAACGGCACCACCGAGGCAAAGGCCAGCGCCAGATAGCCGGGGCGGTAAATCGTACCGGCCATGACCCCGCCCGCGGTGATGGAGGTCAGAAACAGCCCGGCCATGAAGGTGCGCAATTCGGACGTTGGGCTGGCCAATTGCAAGGCGCCAAGCGTCCAGAGGAGGCCGGTTGTGCCGGTGATCAGCACATGGCCCAAGAGGTAACGGTTGACCCGGGCCGGTGTTTCGCCTGCCGTATCATAGCTGCGTGCATAGTAGACGGTGACCCCCACCATGGCCGAGGCAAGCGCCGCCCAGATCAGTGCCTGTTGCCACAGTCCAACCGAGACCAGGCTAACGGCGATCAACGCGATCAGTATCAGGACCGAACGCGCCGATCCGCTGGCCCGTTCGCGCAGCAGCCGCGCCTCTTCGGCGCGCAGCTGATCCTCAGTTGGGGGGGCGAGGAGGTCGGCCATCAAGCGGTCGCGTGGCTGTTTTGCGGCTTCAATCCCCGCCACAGGTAGGTGGCCGTGATCAGGCGCAGCAGGGCCGGCAGACCGGCGAAGAAGAACAACAGAAAGCTCAGCGTTTCCGGCGCATTGGTGCCCGCCTTGTCAAACCCGGCCCAGCCAAGGATCGGAAAGGCCACGCCCATCGGCGCCACAAAGGCCATCTTGGAGGCCGCGTTTTTCAACGCCAGATAGCTGGCGGCGCGGGGGTGCCCGGCCTCGGCCTCATCCCGTGCGACGATATCGGCCAGCATCGATGTGGGCATGACCGCGTCACAGGTCATGCAGGCGCCAAGGCCGACGCAGATCATCTGCATCATCACCGTGCTTTCAGGGGCCACCCCATAGGCCAGCAGCAGGACCACAGTGCAGAGGCAAATCGCGGTGATCCAGGTCTGTTGCTTGCCGATCTTTTTCGACAGGTAGATCCACAGCGGCACAAAGAAAGCCGTGCCCAGCAGTAGCATCAGAAACATCTGCCCGACCATCGCAGGGGCCTGCAGCACATGGGTCACAAACAGTACCAGCAGCCCCACCGTCATGGCATTGGCGGCCTGAACCGTGAAAAAGGCGATCATCATCTGGCGGAAGGCCGGCCGCGCCAGACAGACCCGCCACGCGGTCCAAAGCGACGGGCGTGCGGCCCGGGCGGGCTGGCTATAGCGCGGCGTGCCGATCAGAAAGGCCACCAGCGCCAGCGGCATGCTGGTGACAAAGATCATCGCCAAGGTTCTGAGCGACAGCCCCATCTGCGCGGCGATCACCACCGGCACCAGTGAGGCCATCAGCGCGCCTATGATCTGGAACACCGCCTTGGTGCCCGCAAGGACGGAACGCTCGTGACGGTTCGGCGAAATCTCCAGCCCGATGCTGGAATAGGGCACGTCAAACAGCGTCAGACACAGCAGATAGCCTGAGGCCACGAGGAAGAGGTACAGCGGGCCAACCGCGGCAGGCGGCACCAGCAGCATCCAGCCAAACACCAGCAACGGTGGGAAGCTCAACACCATCCAAGGCACACGCGGGCCCCAGCGGCTGTGGCTGCGATCGCTCAGCGCGCCAACCAGCGGGTCGGTGAAAACGTCAAAGAAACGGCCAAACATGAAAACGGCTCCCACCAGCGCCAATCCCAGCCCCAGGTCGATGGCGTAATAGGTCGGCACAAAGCTGACCACGGCAAAGTTAACCATCGCCAGCGGGGCGCTGAGCAGGGTGAAACAGATCAACTGCCAGTGCCGCAAGGCGCGCTGCGGTGTGTTGCTTGGCGGACTGTTACTTGGCGGTGTGTCCCCCCCCGCCATATCCCCGCCCAAACGGGCCGCGCTGCCGATCTCACCCTGTGGCATGTTATCCCCCCAACTCACAGTGTCCCCGGTGGGGCCAGTTTGTAATCACTCTCGCTTGAGAACAAACACCTTTGTTGCGCGGCCTGCACAATCACCCGAATGGGTGATTGGTTTGCCACGGGGGCACCCGAATGGATGATTGCTTCGCCACGGGGGCACCCGAAGGGGTGATAGCTTTGCCACGGGTGGGTTTCGGTGCTCAAACTGCCCGATTTTTCAACGGTGTTGAGGCCAAGAGCGGTTTTCTGAACAGTTTTCTTCCCTCCGCAAAATCAGAATGCTACATCGGTGGGGACACTTGGGCGATGGCGTCGCCGGGGCGAAAGCCTTGTGTCGCAGAACACCTCCTGTACGCCGGGACTTTCAATCGGGAGATTGAGGGCCCTGCCTGATCTCCCTCCTTTGAGGATCGAGCCATGGCATGGTCACCGGATAGAACCGAAGTCAAAAGTTGGAATGAGTGGGACACGCTGCGCCACGTGATCGTGGGGCGTGCCGACGATTGTCATATCCCGCCCGAAGAGCCTGCCCTGGATGCCAAGGTGCCCGAAGACAGCGACATGCGCGGCCAGTGGGGCCGTCGTCCGCAGGAAACCATCGATCGCGCTAATGAGCTGTTGGACAATTTCGCCAACCAACTGCGCAGCCGCGGGATCCGGGTGGATCGGCCGACCTCAATCGATCATTCAAAACCCGCGACCACCCCGGATTTCCACACCGACAGCCAGTTCGGCTGCATGCCGCCCCGCGATGTTCTGCTGACCGTTGGCCATGAAATCCTGGAGGCAACGATGTCCTATCGCTGCCGCTGGTTTGAATACCTGAACTATCGCCCGCTGATGCAGCAATATTGGGATGAGGATCCGAAGTTCCGCCATGAGGCCGCGCCGAAACCGCGCCTGACGGATGCGGATTACCACCCCGATTACCTGAGCGACAAAATCGGTGTTGAAAAACGCCTGCAATGGGCGGCGGAGAAGTTCTTTGTCACCACTGAGGAAGAGCCCTTGTTCGACGCTGCCGATGTGTTGCGCTTTGGCAAGGACCTGGTGGTGCAGCACGGGTTCACCACCAACCTCAAAGGCATTGAATGGCTGCGCCGTCACTTCCCGGATCACCGCGTCCACACGGTAAACTTCCCCGGCGATCCCTATCCGATCCATATTGACGCCACCTTCACCCCGCTGCGTCCGGGGCTGATCCTGAACAACCCGCAGCGCCGCCTGCCGCAAGAGCAGCGCAGCATGTTTGAGAAAAACGGCTGGGAGATTGTGGATGCCGCGCAGCCCGCGCATAACACCCCGCCGCCGCTGTGTTATTCCTCGACCTGGCTCAGCATGAACGTGCTGGTTCTGGATCCGAAAACCGTCTGTGTTGAGAAGTCCGAGGTCTATCAGGCCGAACAGATGGACAAGCTGGGCATGGAAGTGGTCGAGGTGGAGCTGCGCGATGCCTATGCCTTTGGTGGTGGCCTGCATTGCTGCACCGCGGATGTTTACCGCGATGGGGACTGTGAGGACTATTTCCCCAACCTGTGATATGAAAACGGGCCGGTCCAATGCTGGCCGGCCCGTGATTATCCAAGCTGGGGATGCCGATTGCGGCCGCAACTTGCGGCCTCTTTCAGACGACCGTCACGGTCATGTTGCCCAACCCCTCAATCGACAGCTCCATCTCATCGCCTTTGGCCACCGGGCCAACGCCTGCGGGGGTGCCTGACAGGATCACATCACCCGGTGCCAGCGTAAAATACTGCGAGAGGTAGGAAATCATCTCGGGCACCTTCCAGATCATCTGGTTCAGATCCCCTTCCTGACGCAGCTGCCCATTCACGGTCAGGGCAATACGCCCCTGATCCATCGCCCCTGTTGTTTCCGCCGGGTGGATGGGCCCAACCGGGGCGGAGTGTTCAAAGGCTTTGCCGATTTCCCACGGGCGCCCCATCTTCTTGGCCACCCCCTGCAAATCGCGCCGGGTCATATCGAGGCACAGCGCGTAGCCAAAGACATGGTCCATCGCGTCACCAAGCGCGATGTCAGTGCCACCGGATTTCAGCATCACCGCCAGCTCCATTTCGTGATGCACGTCATTGGAATTTGGCGGGTAGGGAAACCTGCCTGACGGGTCGAGGTTGTCCGGGTTTTTCTGAAAGAAAAACGGCGGCTCACGGTCGGGATCATGACCCATTTCAATGGCATGGGCCGCATAGTTGCGCCCGATGCAGTAGACCCGGCGCACCGGGAACAGATCCGTGCGGCCAGCGATTGGCAACCCGACAATTGGGGCGGGTTTAATGGCAAAGTTGGGCATCGGTCTCTCCTGCGTGCTGCGCTGTTCGCGGGGGCTGGACCTCCCACGGAACGTCGGAATTTAGATGATCCGTTGCCGGTCAGCCGTCAAACGGTTTCTTGACCCGTTGGCCGGTCTGGCGACGGTGGTTTTTGCCCTAACGACTCGGTCATGGAGGTGCATTCACCCTGCCTGATATCCAGTTCTGCTAACGTTCTGTGTTAAAGTTAAATTTAAAAACAGTATCTTACGAGATTTTGTATTTTAATATTTAAAAAACAATTGACCGATCTGCGGAATGTTTTTTAAGTATTAAAAACCAAATAAGGAAACGTGGCACCGTGTCTGGACGGAGGGCATCGCTGCGATGGGGGGATGAGATATGGCACAGCCTGAGGGCGCCAAAACGATCTTGCGGGCGCGGGGGCTCAGCAAACACTACGGCGGCGTCGTGGCGCTGGACAACGTGGATCTGGACCTGCGCGAAGGTGAGGTTCTGGCGGTTGTTGGTGACAACGGCGCGGGCAAGTCGACGCTGATCAAGGCGCTGACCGGCGCGATTGCCAAAACCTCTGGCGTGACCGAGATGGACGGGCAGGAGGTGCAGATCAATTCCCCCACGGATGCCAAGGCGGCGGGGATCGAAACCGTCTATCAGGATCTGGCGCTGGTGAATGAGCTGTCGATCACCAAGAACATGTTTCTGGGCCGCGAGATCCTGCGGGATGACCTGATGGGGCGGCTGTTTGGCGCGCTGGATTTTGCCCGGATGGATCGCGAAATCCGCGACCTGTTTCAAAAGCTCGACATCCGCATCGCCGATATCTACCGCGAGGCCGAAGCCTTCTCCGGCGGGCAGCGGCAGGCGGTGGCCCTGGCCAAAACGGTGATGTTCGGCAAACGCATCGCCATTCTGGATGAACCAACCGCCGCGCTGGGCGTGCGCGAAAGCAAGATGGCGATGGATCTGGTGCGCTCGCTCAAGGATCACGGCCTGTCGGTCATCATGATCACCCACAATATGCAGCATGTGCTGAACTACTGCGACCGCGTGATGGTACTGCGTCTGGGCCGGCTGGCCGCCGTGAGGGACGTCCAGGACGTGGACGGCGACACATTGGTCAGCCTGATCACCGGCGCCAGCGAAGACAATCAAGACCGGGCGGCCTGAGATGACTGATATGACCGAAAATTCCTCGACCCAGATCTCAACCCCTTCGGCGGCAGCTGGTGGTTTTGAGGTGCTGAAACATCAGTTCCAGCAAATCTGGCAGGTGCTGGCGGCGCTGGTGCTGATCTACATGGTGTTTTTTACCCTGTCTGAGCCCTTCCGCAGCCTTGATACGCTGCTGTCGATCTTTGGCCAGGCGTCCATTCTGGCCATTCTGGCCTGTGGCACCACGGTTGTGCTGATCTCAGGCGGGCTTGACCTGTCGGTCGGCTCCATCTTTGCGGTGGTCGGGGTGATCGTTGGCATTGTGCTGGCCGAATACAAGCTGCCGGTGCCGGTGGCGGTGCTGATCGGTCTGGCCACAGGGGCGGCGCTTGGCGCCTTGAACGGCACCATTCAGGTGCTGACCAAAGTGCCGGCCTTCATCGTCACGCTGGGCGGGCTGACTGCCTATAAAGGCATTGCCGAGATCCTGGCCAGTGGCCGCGATCTGTCGCGTTTTCCTGACAGCTTCAAGATGCTGGGTTCGGGCTATCTGGTGCCGATGCTCATCATGTTTGCTGTGGCCCTGATCTCTGGCCTGTTCCTGACGAAAACCCGGTTGGGCAACCACGCCTTTGCCATTGGCGGCAATGAAGAGGTGGCACGGCTGTCCGGTGTGAACGTGCGCAAGAGCCGGATCTATTACTACATGATCGGCGGTGCGCTGGCCGCAGTGGCGGCGATGCTGGAGGTGGCGAAACTGAACTTTGCCATGCCGGCGCGGGGGCAGAGTTATGAGCTGTTCGCGATTGCGGCGGTTGTGATCGGTGGCACCAGCCTGTTTGGCGGCCGGGGCGGCGTGGGCAAGACGCTGATCGGGATGCTGATCATGCAAACCATCATCGTGGGCCTCTCTTACCTTGGGGTGGGGACCTCGGTGCAGCGGATTGCAATCGGCATCATCATCATCCTGGCGGTCTATTGGGACGTCTGGCGACGACCCGGCCGATAAGCCTGAAATCATTCGGAATTTCTGTAGGGGAGGAGGAGCCCCACAGGACAAGTCTGCCCAGCAAACCGGGCAAAACAGAACCAAAGATCTGAAATCTAAGGGAGGAAAGACATGAAACTGCGTGCTTTGAAAGGAATGGTGGCTTCGGTTGCTGTAGGGGCCCTGATGGCGGGCGCTGCGATGGCGGATGAGTTGAAGATCGCCTACACCGGCTATTCCACGGACAACACCTTTTGGATCGGGGTGGCCAATGCCGCTGCCGCCAAGGCGGACGATATGGGCATTGAACTGCTGGACCTGACGGCTTCTTCGCCTGACGCCGCAGCCCAGAAAGATGCGGTAGACCGCGCCATCAACATGGGCGTGGACGGCATCATCATCGGCTCAGTCGACAACCGCGCTTTTGACGCCTCCTTGGATATGGCCAAGCGCAAGGGCATTCCGGTGGTCGCCGTGGATACCGGCATTGAACATGACCACGTCGGCAGCCTGGTTCAGACCGATAACCTGGCCGCTGCGGGCATTGCAGGGGAATACATCGTCAGCCAGCTCGACAAAGGCTCGGTCCTGATCCTTGGTGGTTCCGCCGGGCACCAAACCGGCAATGCGCGCCGTGATGGTGTGCTGACCGCGGCTGAGGCCGCAGGGCATGAGGTGATCTTCCAGATCTGTGACTGGCAGGACGCCTGCGCCTATGAAACCACTGTGAACTTCCTGCAGTCCAACCCGGACATCAAAGCCATCTTCTCGGCCTGGGATCCGGGCGCACTGGCGGCTGTTTCGGCAGCGACCGAGCTGGGCAAGCTGGACGATCTGGTGATTGTTGGCTTTGACGGCAACCCGGCCAACCTGGTTTCGATTGAGGCCGGCGAACAGGCCGCCACCATCAAACAGGACAACACCCGCATGGGCGCCGAAGCCGTGGCCAATCTGGTTGGGCTGATCAAGGGCGAGGAGGTCGCGGCCTTCACCCCGATCGACGGCATCCTGATTACCTCCGACAATGTTGGTGACTTCAAATAACCCTCCGAGCCTTCGGGTCGCCTGCTGGTTGGGCGGCCCGATCCCTTCTCAAAAATTCAAGGACTGCCCCTAATGGACGCCCTCGTCATCTCTTCTGTTGGCAAAACCGAATTTCGCGCCATCGAACCGCCGTCGCTGAACCGCGGTGAGGTGCTGCTGGATGTGCGGTTTGTCGGGCTGTGTGGCAGTGACTTGAACACCTATCGCGGCGCCAACCCGCTGGCCGCACTGCCGCGGATCCCGGGACATGAGATTGGCGGCGTGATTGCCGCCACTGGGGCTGAGGTGCCAGCAGAATTTGTACGCGGCAAGGCCGGGATTGTGATCCCCTACACCACCTGTGGCCGCTGTTCTGCCTGCCGGGCGGGGCGGCAGAACGCCTGCAAGCATAACCAAACCCTTGGTGTGCAGCGTGAGGGCGGCATGGCCGCGCAACTGGCTGTGCCGTATGAAAATTTCATCCTGAATGAGACGCTGCCTGCCGCCCAATTGGCGCTGGTTGAACCGCTGTCCGTTGGGTTCCATGCGGTGGCCCGGGGGCGGGTTGATGCCACCGACACTGTTCTGGTGTTGGGGGCAGGCATGATCGGCATCGGTGCCGTGTTGGCCGCGCAGGCACGCGGGGCGCGGGTGCTGGTTGCCGAGGTGAGTGAGGCCAAACGGGCCACCCTTGCCGCCCTTGGGGTTGAGGCAATGATCAACCCGCTGAGCGAAGATCTGGCGACCCGTGTGGAGGCGCTGACCGATGGTCACGGCGCTGATGTGGTGGTGGAGGCCGTTGGCCTGCCCGAAACCTTCCGCGGTGCCATTGATCTGGCCTGCTTTGGCGGCCGGGTGGTCTATGTAGGCTATGCCAAATCCAAAGTCAGCTATGAGACCGCGCTCTTTAACCTGAAAGAGCTGGATATCCTCGGCTCTCGCAATGCGCTGCGGGCGGATTTTGAGGCGGTGATCACCTGCCTGACCGCACAGCCGCATCTGGGGGACTTGCTGATCTCACGGGTGTTTCCCTGGTCAGAGGCCGATCAGGCGCTGCCCTATTGGGAGGCGCACCGTCAGGAAACCTTCAAAGTGATGATTGAAATGCAGGAGAGTCAGAATGGCTGATGGCGCGCTGGCAACAGATCAATTGGCGCAGGCCTATGGCTTGCAGGGACAAACCGCGCTGGTCACCGGGGGCGGCACCGGGCTGGGCAAGGCCATCGCGCAGGCATTGGCCGAGAGCGGGGCCAAGGTTGTGATCGCCGGACGTCGTGAGGATGTGCTGCAAACGGCGGCGGCCGAAATTGGAGCCGGGGTGGAATACATCGCGTTGGACCTCACGGATATGGCCGCGCTGCCTGCGTTTGAACAACAGGTGCATGACCGTTTTGGCCCGATCGATATCCTGATCAACAATGCAGGCAACACGATTAAGA
Organism: Thalassovita sp.; assembly: GCF_963691685.1. GTDB lineage: Bacteria > Pseudomonadota > Alphaproteobacteria > Rhodobacterales > Rhodobacteraceae > Thalassobius. The sequence continues at coordinate 3,204,478 of NZ_OY829290.1, read as the reverse complement.
AACCGTTTCACGACTCGGACCTGTCGGAGTTTGACAGCGTGTTTGACGTCCATGTGCGCGGCGCATTGGAATTGAGCCGCGCGGTGACCAAACGCATGGTTGCTGAGGGGCGGCGGGGATCCGTGCAGTTCATCTCATCGATGACGGCTTACATCGGGCAACCCAATGTATCGGGCTATACCATCTCAAAAACCGCGATTAATGGCGTGATCCGCGCCCTCTCGGCCGAGTTTGCCGGGCAGGGGATCCGGGTCAACGGCGTGGCACCTGGCTGGATTGACACCGATGTGTTCCGCACTGCGACCAAAGGCGACCCTGAACGCAAAGCCAAGATCATGAGCCGTATTCCGATGGGCGCCTTGGGTGATCCGGCCGATATCGGCTGGGCCTGTGCCTTTCTGTCGTCCCCGGCGGCGCGCTACATCACCGGGCAGGTGCTGCTGGTGGATGGCGGCGGCGCAACCGGGTTCTGAGGGGGGAACGATGCAGGATCATGACCTTTTCACCGTGATGAAAGACCAGCTGTTCACCGCCGTTGTGGGCGACGTTCTGGATACGATGGGGCATCCCAATCAGTTCCTGCCACAACCGATCAAGCCGCTGAACCCAGGGCAGAAAATCGCCGGACGCGCCATGCCGGTCTTGGAGGCGGACTATCCAGATGGGGCGGGTCAGGGGCCGCTCAACGATCAGCCCTTTGGGGTGATGTTTGCCGCATTGGATGATCTGAAACCGGGGGAGATTTACATCGCCTCGGGCGCATCGCTGGACTACGCGCTCTGGGGTGGATTGATGTCCACCCGCGCCCAGCATCTGGCCGCCGCAGGCGCGATCCTGAACGGCTATATCCGCGACTGTGATGAAATCCGCCGCCTCGGCTTTCCGGTGTTTTCGCGCGGCGCCTACGCGCAGGATCAAGGGGTGCGTGGCAAGGTGCTGGATTACCGCGTGCCGATCCGCATTGGCGCGACCACCATTCAGCCCGGCGATCTGATTTTTGCCGATGACGAAGGGGTTCTGATCATCCCGTGTGAGGTAGAAACACAGGCAATTGCCGCCGCATTGGAGAAGGTGGCGACCGAAAACGAGGTGGCAAAAGCGATCAAGGCGGGCATGTCGACCCAAGAGGCCTTTGCAACATTTGGCGTAATGTAAGAAGCTTGCTGCGTTTATAAGGAGTTATTGCCCGCAGATGTCCCGAGACAATTCCAAATACAAAGACTCGCTCAACCGCAGCCTGGACTATGTTGCCACGCTGGCGCTGCAGGAAACGCTGCCCTCTGAGGTGGAGCTGACCCAGCGGCTGAGCATCAGCCGGACCACGGTGCGGGCCGTCTTGTCGCATTTGGACGAAATCGGCGTCATTCAATGGTCGGGTCGCCACAAGATCGTGCTGCGCAAACCCGAAACAGGGGATTATTTCGCCAAAGAGGAAACGCTGTCGACCAGCGAACGGGTCGAGACGCGGTTTATGGAATATATCCTTGGCGGCGATTTGAAACCGGGCACCATCCTGCATGAAAGCGATATGGTGCGCGAATTTGGTGCCAGCACCTCAGTCCTACGTGAGTTCCTGATCAAGTTTTCCCGCTTCGGGCTGATCGAAAAAGAGCCCAACCGTCACTGGGTTTTGCGTGGCTTTACCCGCGATTTCGCGATGGAGCTGTTTGACGTCCGCGAGATGTTTGAACTGCGCGCCTTTTGGGCGCTTCTGGCCGGTGGCCGGGAGGGCGCTGCCTGGCAGGCATTGGTTGCGATGGAACAGGCCCATCAGGACATTATCGATACCATTGATCAGAACTACCTGAGCTTCCCGCGTCTGGATGAACAGTTTCACCGCATCCTCAGCGACAACCTGTCAAACCGTTTCATCGATGACTTCTTTGAACTGGTTTCGGTCATCTTCCACTATCACTACCGCTGGAACAAACAGGATGAGCATGAGCGCAACCTTGTGGCCGCGCAACAGCACCTGGCGGTGATCGACGCCTTGAAAATCGGCGACAAAGATCTGGCGCTCAGCCATTTCCAAACCCACCTGAACGCGGCCCGCAGCACCTTGCTGAACTCGGTCTCCTGGGATGTGGAGACGTAAGGACGGATATGTCACAGACTGCCCCATCCCCGAACGATCCACGGCTGTTGTGCCTGAAACAGGGTGACAATATCGCCGTGCTGACGGCTGCCGTGCATCAGGGCGAAACCCTGCAGATCGGCGGTGTGGCGCATCAGATGCCTCAAACTCTGGGCATGGGGCATAAACTGGCGCTGCGGGCAATTGCGGCGGGTGAGGATGTGGTGAAATACGGCTTCCCCATCGGCTACGCGGCTGAGGATATCGCGCCGGGGCAACACGTGCATGTGCACAATCTGGCCAGCCGCTACACCACTGTTGAGATCATGGAGTGACCGATGGCCAACCCTTCTGAAACGATGATGGCCTGGCCGCGTCAGGACGGCGGCAAAGGGATCCGCAACGTGGTGCTGGTCGCCTATCTGGTTGAATGCGCCCATCACGTTTGCACCCAGATTGCCCGCCCCTTTGACCCCTCAGATGTGCAGGTTGTCGGCTTTTCCGGCTGTTTCCCCTCCGACTACGGTCAAGAGATGATGGAGGCGCTCTGCACCCATCCCAACGTCGGCGCGGTACAACTGGTGTCGCTGGGCTGCGAAAACTTCAAAAAGCAAAAACTGGCCGAGGTGATCCGCGCCACGGGCCGGCCGGTGAACCTTGTCACCATTCAGGACACCGGCGGCACCCTTGCGGCGGTTGACGCCGGGCGGGACTGGGTGCGGCGCACCCAGCAGGCGTTGATGGATCTGCCCAAAGTGGCCATGGATGTGTCCGAACTGGTGATCGGTACGATCTGCGGCGGCTCGGACGCCACATCGGGCATCACCGGCAACCCGGCTGCGGGCCGGGCCTTTGATCTGCTGGTGGCCGAAGGCGCCCGCTGTATTTTTGAGGAAACCGGGGAGCTTATCGGCTGTGAACATGTCATGGCGGATCGCGTTGCGGATCCGGCCCTGCGGCCGCAGATCATTGAAACGGTGAACAAAGCCGCCCGTTACTACGCGGCCATGGGCTATGGATCATTTTCCAACGGCAATGCCACCGGCGGCCTTGCCACCATTGAAGAGAAGTCTCTGGGCGCCTATGCGAAATCCGGCCAGAGCCCGATCAGCGGCATTTTGCGTCCTGCCGAACAGGCGCCGGAAGGCGGGCTCTATCTGCTGGATGTGGTGCCCGACGGCGCCCCCAAATACGGCTACCCCAATATCAACGACAACGCGGAAATCATTGAGCTGATTTCCTGCGGTGCCCATGCGGTGATCTTTGTGACGGGGCGTGGTTCGGTTGTCGGCTCGGCGATCTCACCGGTGCTGAAGGTCTGCGCCAACCCGGAAACCTATCAGCGCATGGCCGCAGATATGGATGTGAATGCCGGCAAGATCCTGACCGGACGTGCCAGCCTCGAAGAGGTGGGGCGCGAAATCTATCAGGCGCTGATCGGGTTGGGGCAGGGCGCGGTCACCCGGTCCGAGGCGCTGGGTCATGCCGAGTTTGTGCTGACCTATAAAACCGCGCGCCCCGTCGAACCCGGCTGCCACGCGGCCTGACGGCGCGAAGAACTAGGAAATCATGATGCTGAACGAAACCCACCAATTGTCCTTTGGCTGCTCGGGTCTGGCCGGGCTTTACCAGCCCGTGTCTGACAGAGATGTCGAAGAGGTGCTGAACGCTGCGTGGGACAGCGGGATCCGCTACTTTGACACGGCACCGCATTACGGCAATGGCGCCTCAGAACAGCGATTGGGTCAGTTTCTGCGCGACAAAACGGGCTGGACCCTGTCCACCAAGGTGGGTCGGGTGCTGCGCCCCGATCCCAATCCGCCTGCCATCATCAACGGGTTTCACAATGCGCTGCCGTTCAAACAGAGCTTTGACTTCACCTATGACGGCATCATGCGCTCGGTCGAGGACAGCTATCAGCGCCTTGGCCTCAATCGGATTGATATCCTCTATGTGCATGACATCGGCGATCCCGGGGCGGGCACCGACACTGCGCAGCATCGCGCTGATCTGCTGAACGGCGGCGCCCGCGCCTTGGAAGACCTGCGATCCAGCGGCGCAATTGGCGCTGTCGGGCTGGGGGTTAACACCGTTGAAATCTGTGAGGAGCTGATCGGCCATATGCGGATAGATCTGATCCTGCTGGCGGGGCGCTACACATTGCTGGATCGTAGCGCCGTGCGGATGTTCGGCCTGCTGCAACAGCATGGGATCCGTCTGGTGATGGGGGGCGTGTTCAACTCAGGTATTTTGGCGACCGGACCGGTTGAGGGCGCGCATTATGACTATGCCCCGGCCAGCCCTGAGATCCTCAAACGAACCGCCGCATTGCAAGAGATCTGCGCCCGCTACGACACCCCGCTTGCCGCCGCCGCGCTGCAGTTCCCGGCCCGCAGTGATCTGGTCGCCTCAACCCTGATTGGCACCTCCAAGGCACGATCGCTTACACGCAACGTGGCGCAGTTCGCCCAACCGTTGCCCGCGGCACTTTGGGCGGAACTGGATGCCTTTGACGCAGGGGCTGATAAGACAGGGGGGGCGTCATGATCATCGACGCCCATCACCATTTCTGGCAGTTGTCCCGCGGTGACTATCCCTGGCCAAACGACAGTGTTGCCACGATTTTTCGGGACTTTGGCCCCGGTGATCTGACACCGCTGCTAAATGAGGCTGGCGTGACCAAAACGGTTCTGGTGCAGGCCACGGACACTGTTGCGGAAACCGAGTTTCTGCTGACCTTAGCCTCACACCATTCGATGATCGCTGGCGTTGTGGGCTGGGTCGACCTCAGCGCGCCGGACGCCTGTGATGTGATCGACCGGTTGCGGGGAAATCCTGTGCTGAAAGGGTTGCGGCCGATGCTGCAGAACATCGATGACACCGGTTGGATCCTGCGGCCGGAGGTGGAGCCAGCCCTCCGCCATATGACCGCGCTGGATTTGGCCTTTGATGCGTTGATCCAACCCCGCCATCTGCCGGTGATCGCGGCGCTGGCCGACCGTCATCCAAACCTGCGGATCGTGATCGACCATCTGGCCAAACCGCAGATGGGGCAGGGGCATTTGCCCGATCCTGACTGGCATCAGGGCATGGCGGATCTGGCCGCCCGTCCGAATGTCTGGTGCAAACTGTCCGGGATGGTGACCGAGGCAGGACCTGATTGGCAGCCGGCAGATCTGCAACCGTTTGCCCAGCATGTGCTGAGCATTTTTGCCCCGGGCCGCATCATGTTTGGCAGCGATTGGCCGGTTGTGAACCTGGCCAGTGACTATGCTCGCTGGATCCAGTTTGTGCGCAGCGCGATCGCCGGCTGTAGCGATCAGGAACAGGCCCAGATTATGGGTGGCACCGCGGCGGCGTTTTATCGCCTGTAACGGCGAATGGCGTGTTCGGGACAAGGGAAAGGAAGAATGATGCAGCGAATGGGGATGGTGATCGGTCTGAAATCAGAGGCGATCGCCGAATACAAAAAGCTCCACGCCGATGTCTGGCCGGAGGTTCTGGCGCGATTGAAGCAATCAAATATCTCAAATTATTCGATTTTCCTGCGCGAACCTGAAAACCTGATGTTCAGCTACTGGGAATACACCGGCAGTGATTTTGACGCCGACACGGCCGCCATCGCAGCCGATGAGGTCACGCAAAAATGGTGGTCCGTCTGCGGCCCGATGCAGACCCCCCTGACCACCCGCGCCGAAGGCGAATGGTGGGCCGCGATGGATCAGGTTTTTTATCTGGAGTAATCACCATGGCTTGAAGGGCGGTCGCGTCTCTTTTCAAGCCGCTGCCAGCTATTCGGCCGAAAAGGAATTGGCGATCCACCCTTTAAAGAGGGTGGATTGATTTGCGATTCTCGCATTAAGTTTGTGAAATAGTAACTCAGGTTAATTCTTCGCAAGGCCCTGCAATATCCCGGCCGATGGCACGTCTTAAAGCGCTACATGGCCCTGCAATAGCCCGATCACGCGGCGCAGATGATGACCGCGTCACTTTGTGGGGATGACCTGATTAAATTTGATGGAACCTTAGGAAGGGCACTGTTTTTGAAGCGAGCCGCTGTTTTGATTGCTGGGCTCTGTCTCGTGTCAGCGGGACGAGTGGAGGCTGCAGACATCACGTTTGTTGCCGACGCGCCGTTCAATGGGGCTTCGCTCAATGACCCAAGCTTGTTGGCCTGCAGCCACCAACTGTCTGGACCTATTGTTGCAAGTGATGTCAGCGATATTCCGGCCCGGCTAAACCAACCCGCGTCGCAAGCTGAACGATCCTATAACGCTCCGATCGTTTTGTGTTTGAACAGTGACGGGGGATCCTTTCAGGCCGGAATTGAACTGGCCAAGGTGTTCCGCGAACAACAGATCATCACGATGATTGAGCCCGGGGCGCGCTGTGTGTCTGCATGCGCGATTGCCTTCATGGGGGGCGGGTTTTCTGAGATGTCGGAGTACGGTCAGGCCTACCGCGTTCTGCACCCCAGCGGCCAATTGGGGTTTCACGCGCCCGCCATCACATTGCCCGAGGTGCCTTTGCCGGGTTCAGTGGTGTCGGATGTGTATCAAACGGCGCAAAAGGATTTGGGCGAGGCCATTCAGAAGCTGAGCATCAAGCCAAGCTGGGATTTTTCACGGCAGCCAATTTTGCCAAATTCCCTTTTGGTTCAGATGATGCTGACGCCGTCGGAATCGATGTTTTATGTGACCACGGTCAATGAGGCCGCCCTGTGGGAGATTGAGCTGCCGCTGCGTGTGGCTGTCCAAGACCTGAGGCGTTACGTTCAGGGGGCGTGCCACAACAGCTTTGCCTGGGCGCAGGGCGTTTCTGCCCAGCCAATATCAGAGGCTGACATTGAAAGAACAACGTTAGAGTATAGTGACGGTGACATTCAGATTGTGCGGGGGGCGGACACCGACGAAACCGCAATTTGCAAATACAACCGCTATGGTGAGCTGAGCACGACCTCTGTTCAGGCCTCTGGCCGGTTCTTCCGTAATTTCCTGGAAGGCATCCCCGGTCCAACGGATCTGTCGACATTGACTAAGTAGAAAGCTGAAACCGATGAAATTGATAAGACAGGCGAAAGCGGTGGTGCTGGTGGGGGCGATGTTTTCCACGCCAACCCCGTCTCTTGCGGATAAGGATCTTTGGTTTATTCACCCAGAATGGGCGGAGTGCCTGATCGCAAATTTGGCAGAGTATCAGGATGCACCCAATGACCCTGTGGTTGTTGTTCTGCAAAGCTGCCCCGAGGCCAGCACCAATTTGTCCGATTTGGTTAAAAACAGCGGTTCCCAGGCGCCGGCTTCAGAGGGAACCATTGCCCCTGATCCTGCCGTGGTCTTTTCCAAGCAGGATCTGAAGTGCCTGAGCCCGGATGTCTTCGCCGCCGCAGACAGTTTGATCAGCGTTCCCAAATCACCATGCCGATAATGAAACTTTCAACCGTCAAAGACATCGCAGAGATTTTTGGAATCGTCTCCGGCGTGGTCGTCATGACGCTCGGCGTCATGGAATACATCCGCTCCAACAATCAAAGCAGACACGCAGCCAGCCTGCAGTATGTGTTGCAGCTGCAGTCTGCGTCCATCCGCAACGACTACGACCAGCTGGATGAAATCTGGAACGCATACGACCTTGAAGAGCTGTCGCAGCTTGGCAATCGCCAAGAAATCACCAAGGCGATCACCGATAAGGTTCTTTCGGGTGAAACCGGCCCGGAGTTTCTGCGCAGCTTCGATAATATGGTCAGCTTCATCGACGCCGCCGGCTCTTGCGTGCAGGCTAACGTGTGTGATGAAGGTTTGCTGAAAAGAGAGCTTGAGAGCCTGTCCAGCAAACTCACCTGCCTGCATGGTTCGTTGTTCAAAGTGGTGGCCACCCAACAACAAAAGGCGCATTTTGGCGAGGGTGTCAGGTTCTTCGCCGGGTCCTCAGCCTGCGCACTTTAAGCGCCTTGGGCATAGACGGTTGGCCAAATCAACAGATGACTAAGGGCTGCGCAATCTGAAGCAAATGGTGCCAATGAGCGGAATGTCGACATGGAACACCGACCTCAGGCTTTGCGGTCACTGCATTTTTCCAACATTCATCAGTTCTCAATACCTTCCCGATCTGCTCAGCTCAGATATTGGACGATTTGTCGGTCTTGTCGAAAAACGCGCAATGCTGCTTACCCCAGCTCGTTCGGTGCAATGTCACTGTGAACAAACCGCTCAAAATGACTTAAGAACTCCAAAACATCCGGGCGGTGGCGTTCTGTGCGGCGGCACCATAGGACGACGTTGCGGCTGGGCAGTGGTGCTTTGAGCGGGAGTACTCTTGTGTCTTTCAGCGCGCTTGACCAGGTGCCAAGCTGCCTGGGCATGATGCAGAGCACATCCGTATTTATCAGCATTTCAGCCGCCATCATCACGTCTCCGGTGAAGTTGATGGAGGCGGACACTCTTCTAACGCCGATGCTTGAGAAGACTTCTTTCTGGGTGCCAAAAATCCCCGATAGGGCACCGATGGCGATCCATCTTTCATGCGCCAGCTCCTTCGTGCTAATCGGGTCCGTTCGGGTGTAAAACCGGTTCTTGGGGCCGGCGAAAACTGCCAGCTGATCTTCAAACAATTTGTGCTGGTACAGATCGTCCTGCCGGAGGTTGATCTGCTCAGGCGCCAGGACAAGATCCAACTCCCCCGCATTGAGCCGCTCGATGAGTCTGGACGCAGTTGCTGAGACCACCCTGACGGCATATTTTCTTTTTACTTCAATAAGCTTAGAGAAAAAATCCCCCATGATCGATGCCGCCAGCATCGGCCCGACACCGACGCGCAGCTCCCGGTCCTGTCCGCCGCACCAGAGATCGATGGCGTTTTCGGCCTGCATGCGGCTGTCCGCGATGGTGCGCCCCGTTTCAGCCAGTCGCTGACCGATCCGCGTGGGGCGTACGCCATGGCGCTCTCTTTCCAAGACGGGGCTGCCGACCTGATCTTCGATGACCTGGACCGCGCGGCTCAGCGTGGGCTGGGTGACATTCAGCTTTGTTGCGGCCTGGCTGAAGGACCAAGGTCCACAATTTCGGCCAACCAATAGAGATGTTTGGGATCAAGCATACCGCTAAGATATGCAAATACGCATAGGAGAGCTCATAAATACGATTTTACACATAATAAGGTGATGTGGCGTCATTCCGGTGACGTGCCGCTCTTGGAAGGATCAAATGAAACTGTGTTGTCAGGAGGGCTCGTTGCTCTTGCGTCAGCATTTCCTGCAACGGCTGAGACGCTGAAGGCTGAAGGCGGTTCCGCCGCTGGTTTAAGCGCCTTGGTCCCGCAACTTCTGTCAAAATATACGGCTGGTGGCGCAGCGGTCAGGCATCTCTTTTCATGTTCGGGAGCGCCTTCCGTAATGAGCATTAAGCGTCATCATCGGCGTTGTAACTGACGGTGCTACAGCTCTTTCAACTCTTTCAGCATCCAACTGCGAAGCGCGGCAATGTTTGGTCGTCGTGAATGGGCTTCTGGGTAAACGAGGTAGAATGTTGACCCCAAAGGAATGGCGAGGTCGAACAGCTCAACGACACGTCCCGCCTGCACATCCTTTGCCGACAGACACCGCCAGCCCAGGACGACGCCAGCCCCGTCTATGGCCGCTTGCAACCCGTGATCGGGTAGGCTGAAGTGCATCCCACGTGAGGCATCCACGTCACTGGCGCCACTGGCCTCCAGCCAAGTTTCCCAGGTTGGTGCATCAGGGTCAAAATCCATCGAATGATTATGAAGCAGAACATGTTTGCGCAGATCTGAAGGCGTTTTGATCGCATTTGGACCCTCCAGCAGACGTGGGCTGCACATCGGAATGACAGATTCATCAAACAGTTTGATGGCCTCAAGACCTGGCCAGTTGCCATGCCCAAGCCGAATGGCCGCGTCAAAATCATCGCGTTGGAAATCAACCAGTCCCAGGCTGGTCGAAATCAAAACGTCAATGTCTGGGTGCTGTGAATAGAACTTTTGCAGTCGCGGGATCAGCCACATTGCAGCGAATGTGGGGGCAACGGTCAGCGCCAGAGAGCCCCCTTTGTCTGCCTCCATCACATGTTCCATCGCCTGATCGAGGTTCACAAACACCGCCTGCAGTTCTTTGGCCAGCAGCTGCCCTGCGTCGACAAGCACCAGGCCACGCGTCCGCCGCCGGAACAAAGGCACACCAAGAAAGTCCTCGAGCTTTTTAATCTGATGGCTGATCGCAGCCGGTGTCACGGACAGCTCTTCAGCGGCAGCGACAAAGCTGAGATGGCGCGCCGCAGATTCAAAGGCACGCAGGGCGTTCAGGGGGTAGTTTTTGCGGTTCATCTATGAGGCTTAGTTTTTCTAACTCTAGGATAGACAACGTCGTTTGTCAAATCTGCTGAGATTAACCAAATTTGATATCAGAAGTCGCCCTTTGCGGCACGTGATTCAGAAAAACTAATGAAGCTCCGAAAGGAAACGCTATGGCACGGGCCTTCGCGACCATCGCCTTTACACCTGCAGTACGCACCCAGCAGTCCCGGATGGGCTCCGCTGAGGGGTATAGCAAATTCTTGTCTGACGATGGGGGGCAGCCGGATGAGCTTGGCCCGCAGGAGGTTGCATTCATCGCAGCGCGTGACGGGTTTTACCTGGCTTCGGTCTCCGAAACGGGGTGGCCATACGTGCAATATCGCGGCGGTCCCGCTGGCTTCCTGAAAGTGCTTTCCTCCAAGACAATCGCCTATGCCGATTTCCGCGGCAACCGACAGTACATCAGCGCCGGTAACTTTGCGGGCAACGACCGTTTGTCGATTATCCTCATGGATTATCCCAATCGCCGCCGCCTGAAAATCTGGGGTCGGGTGCGCCAGATCGAAGGCGCGGAAAATCCTGAGATTTTGGATCAGCTGCACGATCACGCCTATCGGGCGCACCCGGAACGGGCGGTTCTGATCACAGTCGAAGCGTTTGACTGGAATTGTCCCAGCCGCATTGCACGCCGCTTCACCCTTGAAGAGGCAGACGAAGAGATCGCGGCGCTGCGCCGTGAGAATGAGGCCCTGAGGGCCGAAACCAACGCCCTGCGCGCTGCCATTGCGTCGGGCATCCCACCCAAATCCTGAAAGGAAGAAACCCATGAAATACCGTGTCCCCACCCCCGTCTCGGCAGCGCTGCTTGCCGTCTCCACGCTTTTGCCGGCAACAGTGCCGAACAGTTCATTTGCGGCGCCAAGCCCCTTTGCAGTGAACATGAACACAATGGAAATTGATGGTCATTCCATCGCCTACCGCGAGGCCGGTGATCCGTCGAACCCCACGATCCTGCTTCTGCATGGTTTTCCGACATCGTCACATATGTTCCGGGAACTGATCCCGGTGCTGGCAGAAGACTATCACGTGATTGCGCCCGATTACCTGGGCTTTGGGGCCTCAGACATGCCTGCGGCCGACAGCTATGAATACAGCTTTGCCAATGCCGCGGATACGGTCACCCAGCTGATCGATGCGAAAGGGGTCGACAGCTATTCTGTCTACCTGATGGATTATGGCGCCCCGGTTGGCTATCGCATGTTCGCTGAACACCCCGAGCGTGTCACCGGTTTCGTCATTCAGAACGGCAATGCCTATGATGAGGGATTGCGGGAGTTCTGGGATCCGATCAAAGCCTATTGGGCGGATCCAAGTGCGGAAAACGGCGATGCGCTGCGCGGCTTCCTGACGCTTGATGCAACCAAGTGGCAATTCACCCACGGTGTAGGCGATGTATCGACCGTAAATCCTGACAACTTCTGGCACGTGCAATACCTGCTGGACCGGCCGGGCAACCAGGAGGTTCAGCTTGAGATGTTCCTGGATTACGGCACCAATGTCGCAGAATATCCCAAATGGCAGGCGCTGTTCCGTGAGCACCAACCGCCAGCGCTGATCCTCTGGGGAAAGAACGATCATATCTTCCCGGCCGAAGGCGCCCATCCCTACAAGGCGGACCTGACCGATCTGGAGTTTCACCTGCTGGACACCGGGCATTTTGCACTGGAGGAATATGGCGATGTGATCGCCACCGAAATGCAAGAGTTCCTTGCGCGCATCAACAACTGACCTTTGCCGGTCCCGGTGTCTTGGTACGCCGGGGCCGCATGCCACACGCGCACCCTTGAGACCACGGGCGTTGGGCTGGTGGTGCCGAGTGACAAAGATCTGAAAAGGAGAAAGATCATGGAAGACGCGAACACCCCAAAAATCTTGCGCATTGCCGCCTTTTCTGACGGTGCCGAGGGCGGTAATCCTGCGGGCGTTGTGGTCGGGGACAAGCTGCCGCCCGAGGAGGAAATGCAGCGCATTGCCAAGGACGTAGGCTATTCTGAAACCGTTTTTGCCGCCCCTCAGGCTGACGGCTGGACGGTGCGTTATTACGCTCCGAAGGAAGAAGTTGCGTTTTGTGGGCATGCCACGATTGCGTTGGGAAGTGTGCTGGCGTCCCAAAATGGTCCTGGCGTTTTTCGGCTGAACATAAAGGCCGGCCAAATCACCGTTGAAACCCATGCTGACGGAAACACCACGCTGACCTCACCACCGGCCCACAGCACCCCGGCAGAACCGGCACTGTTGCAGGCGGCGCTGACCCTTTTTGGCTATGAGGCGACTGATTTGGATCCGGCGCTGCCCGCTGCGATCGCCAATGCAGGCAATAACCATTTGATCCTTGGCCTAAAGGACCGGCGCACCCTGGCGAAAATGTCCTATGATTTGGCGAAGGGGGCGGCGCTTATGCGTGCCCATGATCTGACCACCATCAATCTTCTTTGGTCCGAAACGCCACGCCGGTTCCACAGCCGAAATGCCTTCGCAATCGGTGGCGTGGCCGAAGATCCGGCAACAGGCGCCGCCGCAGCCGCGCTTGCGGGCTACCTGCGTGATATTGAATGGCCACATTCAGGGGACATCGAGATCGTGCAAGGCGAAGACATGGGCGCGAGGTCCTTGATCTATTTGCACGCTGGTGGCTCTCCGGGTGAAGGTGCCCGGGTCTCTGGGAAAACGCGGCTGATGTAAGCGTAGCCTCCTGGCCGCGCGAATACACTGAAAACCATGCTAACCTGCGTAATTCGGAACACAGGTGATGCTGGCCGTTTTCGGATGTGTTTGCACGGTCACCTCGGCATCATAGAGCGTCTGAATGAGGGAGCTTGAGATCACTTCATGCGGTGCTCCCTCGCTCACAACGCTCCCGTCTTTCAATGCGACGATCCGATCGGCAAAGTGGCTGGCCTGGTTGATGTCATGCAGTACCATAATGACGCCGAAATGCTGGGTTTTACGCAGTTTTTCGACAAGACGCAGGATGTTGATCTGGTACCCCAAGTCCAGGGATGACGTTGGTTCGTCCAGCAACAGAAATGACGCTTTTTGCAACAGGCACATGGCGATCCAGGCGCGCTGTTGTTCACCTCCTGACATCTCGGCAAAGGGCCGTTCCGCAAGCGGGCTTAACCCACAGGCCGCCAGTAGCTCATTGACCTCCTCGTGATCCTGCCGCTTGAAGAGACGCCGCCGAGCAAAGGCGCCGTGTTCCACCAGTTGGCGGACAGTAAGGCCTTCGGGGGCTTGTGGCGCCTGCGCCATATAGGCAATTTTTTGGGCAATGGCCTTCCGCTTCAAGGCCTGTAAGGGGTGACCCTGTAGCAGGACTTGACCGGATTGCGGCTTGTGCAAGCCGGCCAGGGTTTTCAGCAGCGTCGATTTCCCACAGCCGTTTGGGCCAACCAGCGCCGTTACACTGTTGGCTGCAAAGCGCAGATTAATGTCGCGCAGGATCAGGCGATTTTCATAGGCCACCGACAGGTTTTGGGCTTCGATCATAGGGCCACCTTTCTCAGGCTCTGGCGAATTAACACGGCGAAAAACGGCGCCCCTATGAGGCTGGTGACGATGCCCACGGGCAACTCAAGCGGCGGTGCAATCATCCGTCCCACCAGATCGCTGAGCATCACCAGTAAGGCGCCAAACAGGGCGGAGCCAAGCAGCATATGGCGCACCGAGGGTCCAAAAACCAAGCGGGTGATATGGGGCACGAGGAGGCCGACAAACCCCACCGGTCCGGCAATCGCAACCGCCGAGGCTGCCAGGGCAGCGGCGGCCAGCAGCAAGACCGGCACAGCCACTTTGGTCTCCACGCCCATGGCCCGAGCGGTGTCGCGGTCAAACCGCAAAGCAGACAGGCTGCGGGCGTAAAAGCCGATCGCCAGAAAACAGCCCAGGCCCCACCATAGGCCGGGCAGCACGTCTGCTATGTCGCGGGCATAAAGGGAGCCCGCCAGCCAAAGGATCGCCAATTCGGTGCGCGCTTCGCTGAGGCTGAGCACGAGGGTCATGACCGCGCCGTTCAAAACCACCGCCAGAACCGCGCCGAACAATAGCAGGCGCAGCGGTTGCATGCCCTTTTTCCAGGCCAATGCGACCACGGCGAAGGAGGCACACAACGCGCCGCCCATGGCGATAGGGGGCACCAGCTGCGTTGGTAAATAGGATGCCGAAGCACCGCCTTCGGTGCCGCTGCCCAGGGCAATCACAATGTTCATCGCAATCACCACCGCCAGCGCCGCGCCGCTGGAGACGCCAAATATCGTTGGGTCCGCCAGGGGATTGCGCAGCAGGATTTGGAAAAGCAGCCCAGCCACCGCCAGATAACAGCCGACCACGGCGGCGCCGACAATGCGTGGCCAGCGCAAATTCAAAATCGCGCGGCTGACCGCGTCTGGATCTGTGTCAAAGACGCCGCGCACGTCTGCCCAGCTTGCACTGACAGCCCCCAGCTTTAGGGAGAAAACAGTCGTCAGGATCAAGGCCGCAATGACCAAGACGTATTTCACGCTACTTGCCAAGGGACAGTTCCTTTCTGGCGAGGACCAGGAAGGCCAAACCGCCAATCATTGCGATCAACACCCCGGCTGGCGCACGGCCCGCTAGGATCAGGCGCGAGGCGGTGTCGGCCCAAATCACCAAGGTGCCGCCCAAAAGCCCGCTCACCCCCAGCCAGAGGGCCATATGCTCATGGGCCAGGCGACGGCTGATCAATATCCGTGCCAGATGCGGGGCCACGAAGCCCACAAAACCAAGGGGGCCGGCAACGGCCACACTGACGGCCGCCAGCAGGACTGAAACCGCCCCGGCCACCGCGCGCCAGAGGGCCGGGCGCAGGCCCAGTGCAGTGGCGGTGTCATCGTCAAACCGCAACAGTCGTAACACGGGGCTTAGGAGCAGGGCCGCGCTCACACCGACGAATAAAACAGGCCAAAGCAGGGTGAATTCGGTCCAGCTGCGATTGATGAAACCACCGACAAGCCAGATGTAAAGCGTCTGCATCGAAGACCGCGACATCACCAAAACACCGCTGGTTGCGGCAAGGAAAAACACGCTGACGGCAATGCCGGCGAGGATAATATGCACCGGCTGTGCGGCGCGGGGGCCACCAGCAATGGTCAGCGTCAGGAAGGCGGCAAAACTGCCGCCAAGGACACCGGTGGTCAGCAAGCCGATGGGCGAAGCTGAAATGAGTGTCAGGCTAAGCGCCACACCAAAAGCCGCACCGGAGGTCACACCGGTCAGCCCCGGATCGCCAAGCGGGTTGCGTACAATTACCTGGATCAACGCGCCCGAAAGGGATAGCGCAATACCAACCCCGAAGGCGCACAGCAGGCGCGGTAACCTGAGCGCGACCACCGCAAAGGCAGAATGGCTGCCATCATCATGAAGCAGGTAGGCCAAAGCCTGCCCCCAAGTGGTGGCGTAGGCGCCGCTGCTCAGGCTGAGCAACGCCGCCAAGCTGCTCAGCCCCAAAAGGCCAAGCACGATAAGTGTCGGTCTTAAAAGCACTTATTTTGTAAACTCAACTGGCACCGCACGGGCAGCTTCGGGCATGTCAGGCGCGTCAAACGTGTCTGGCCAGATCAAATGCGCCGCTTCCCGCAACACCAGTTCACGGGCAATCGGACCCGAAGGTTGCGAGTACTGGTAGCCGACGGAATAGATCCGGTTGTTTTTGTAGGCTTTCAGACGTTCATAGGCCGGATTATACGCCACGTCCCCCCCGTGGGAGACAAACATCATGATGACATCCGGGTCGTGTTTCAGCAGGTCCTCGGCTTCCAGGATGATGAAGGCGTTGCCCATCTCATCGCTGTTTGGGTTGCGGCCCAGAGGATTGACCGCGCCAAGTTTGGCGATCAGTTCCGTGGTCATCAGGTTTTCCTGATAGCCGTAAAACACATTCTGGAAGGACCAGATAAAGAGGGTGCTTTGAGGTTTGGCCGGAACCTGCGCTTTCATCTCATCGATGAGGGTGACGAAGTTTTTGTTCAACGCTTCGGCATTGGCTTCCTGGCCCAGGGCTTTGCCCATGCTGGCCACGGAGGCAAGCGACACATCGAGGTTCAGGCTTTCATAGGAGAGGAATTTGCTGAATTGCTCAATTTCCTCGGCATAAGGCGCATTGTAATGGGTCATGCCTATGGTCAGGTCGAAATCCGATGTCGCCAGCAGCTCAAGGTTCGGGGCGGTGATGTCCCCCAGATCAAGCGCCGCATCGACGGAATTCCCAAGGTAAACGGGGCGCGCACCTTCATAGGTGGTGATCCCGGCGACGGGCAGATCCAGCGCCACCATGGTGTCGGCTGCTGCGTTCCAAAGTGCGGCAACACGTTTCGGCTGCGCCTCCAGCGTGACTTCGGCGCCGCGGCCGTCCGGAACCGTGACGGGGTAGGCCTCCATAGCAAGGGCAGGGGCCGCGCTCAGCAGCGCGAGGGACAATACGACAGTGTACTTCATAGGGCATCCTCTGTTTGGCGGGGCTGGGTAAGACACCATGTCTCTGCCTGGGATTTACGGGCGTACATGCGGGCATAAAGGCCCTCGCCCTGAAGGAGCGACGCATGGTCGCCGGATTGATGAATGGTTCCATCCTGCAGGACAAGGATCTGGTCTGCGGCCTCAATGGTGGAGAGCTTATGAGCCACCACAATCAGGGTTTTGTCTGCGACCAGGGCTTGCAATGCTTCTTGAATGGCACGTTCGTTGGTGGAGTCCAATGCAGAAGTGGCCTCATCCAGCAGCACGATGGGGGCGTCTTTCAGGATGGCGCGGGCAATGGCGATGCGCTGGCGTTCACCGCCCGAAAACCGCGCACCGCCTTCGCCCATTTGCGTGTCATAGCCATCGGGCAGGGCGGCGATGAAGTCATGGGCGCGCGCCTTTTCGGCGGCGGCTTCAATCTCGTCTTGAGTGGCATCGGGTTTTGCGATGGCGATATTGCTGCGGACCGTGCCGCTGAACAGGTGGTCCTGTTGAAAGACAACGCTGATCAGGCTGCTGAGATGGGTCGGCTCAATCTCGCGAATATCGATGCCCCCAATGCAGATTTGGCCGGCGTCCACATCCCAGAACCGGGCGAGCAGATTGATGATGGTTGACTTTCCGGAGCCAGACGGCCCGACGATGGCGGTCATGGACCGTGGTGGTGTTGAAAACGTTATGTTTTTCAGAACAGGCGCCTCAGGTCGGTAGCCAAAACTAACGTCGGAAAACTGCAAATCCAATTCCGCCGCGCGCGTGGTTTTTGACCCGACCGGCAAGGGCTGCGCTGACAGGATACGATCCAGACGCGCCAGCGATGCATCGGCAATGCGGATGCGTTCCAGAACGGCGGCCAAGCCGACCAAAGGCGCGTAAATCGCAAAAATCAGCATGAATGTTAAGATCAGACTGGCAGGCTCAATCGCCTGATGCCATAGCCCTGCGGCAACGGCAGCGATGGGCACACCCATCATGACCAATGCGGCGTAAAGCACCATTGGGAAGGCCAACAACATCACCATCCGGATCGACAGATCACGGAAATCCTCCAGCGCTGCGCGGAACATTTCCCGACCGGCAGCGATTTGATTGAAGGCGCGGATCACATGAATGCCCTGCATATATTCAATCATGACCGCCCCGGCGCGCGCCATTTCGTCCTGTCGTTTCAACCCGATCTTTGCAAACCGCCGGGCGATGAACGCAATCAGCGGCACGGCAAATACGATGCTGATGGGCAGTGCCATCGCCATTTGCGGGGATTGAAACGTCACAAAGCTTAACAGCATCAGGGGCAGAAAAATCGCCTGCACGATTTTTGCCAGGGCATCTGACAGGAAGCTTTCGACCATCGCGACATCGGAACTCAGCGCTGTGGCGCTATCGCCGCTATGGCGCGACAGGTGGAACCCCATGGGCAGGCTTTGCAGGTGTGCCAGCAAGCGCAGGCGCAGTTCAGCGCCCACCTTGAAGGAGGCATCCCAAGCACGCCGCACCGAAAGGAAACTGCAGAAAACCTGCCCTGCCACGGATACAAGGCACATTGCGCCGATCTGTAATATCCATTGTGCGGTGATGTCCCGCCCGTCCAAGAGACCAAGCAGCAGCCGGATCGCCGCAAGATAGGAAAGCCCTAGAAAACTGGACTGAAGGCAACGGAACAATACCGCTGCCACAAGATCCCGCCGCCGCGGCCCGGCGATCTGCCACAGGCGTTGAAGGCTTCTGAGGTTAGAAATCGGGAGTTGCGGTTCCATTGGGGTTTCAGTGGACATTGTTCACCTCCTGCGACCGCAGATCGGTGGTCCGCGCCGCCATATAGTCCTGCCAAAGTTGCCCATATAGTCCGCCTTGTTCCAAAAGCGTTGCATGGGTGCCGCGCTCGGCAATTTGCCCATTTTCAAAGACCAGAATCTGATCCGCCCCAGCGACGGTGTGCAGTCGGTGGGCAATCACGATCACGGTTTTATCCGCGGTCAGGGCCCCAATAGCTTGTTGGATTTCATATTCACTGTCGGGATCGGTAAAGGCGGTGGCCTCATCCAGCACCACAATCGGCGCGTCCTTCAGGATTGCGCGGGCAAGGGCGATACGCTGGGCTTCACCGCCCGAAAGCAGCTGCTGGCCCTGGCCAATAACCGTTTCAAAGCCCTGTGGTAAAGCGTCGACAAAGCCCTCAGCACAGGCGGCTCGGGCGGCAAGGCGGATCTCATCCGCGCTGGCATTCGGATTGCCGTATCGGATGTTATCCGCCACTGAGGCGGTAAAGAGAAACGGCTTTTGGAAGACAAAGGCCACGTTTGACATCAGCTGTGACAGCGCCATATCGCGGACGTCCACGCCGCCAATGGTAATGCTGCCTTCGGTGATATCGTGGTGGCGCACCAACAGTTGCGCCATGGTGCTTTTGCCGGCACCTGAAGGGCCGACCAAGGCCGTGACCTGACCGGCTTTGGCTTCAAAATTCACCGTTTTGAGCGCCAGCGCCTTCCCCTCATAAGCAAATGAGACGTCCTTAACCGCAATATCGTAATGGGGCAGGGCCACTTGGGCACCGTCGTCCGGCTGCGCCGCAGCAGACAGGACATTTTGCGCATTGTTTGCGGCCAGCGATATATGCGCAAAGTGATGAAACAGATCGAAAAGACGCATCAGTGGCGTGCTGTAATTTGCCCCCAGCACCACGAAAAACAGAAAGGATTCCGGTGTGATTTGGCCGAGGTAAAGCAGCCATCCGCCAACGACGACGATCATGGAAATATTGGACAGGATCAGCGCATAAAATGTGCCGCCCATTGGCACAAAGGCCCGGCCCATGGCTGCGGACAGTTCACCGTGACGTTTGAACGTCGACGCGGCTTCGGCTGCATGTCCGTTCTGGCTGGAAAAAATCTTAATAGCAGGCAGGCTGGCGAGGTATTCCACAATAGCCCCGTTCATCTTCTGATCGGAATCCTGCAGGGCCGCCGTGTGTGAGAAAGACTTTTTGAGGGCAAGCCCCATGCAGAAAAAGGACACAGGCGTAAACAACATCGTTGCCAATGCCATGCGCCAATCGACGTAAAACAGCCACCCGGTGACCAGAAGCCAGCTCATCAATGCGCTGCTGCCTTCCGGGATGGCATGAGCGATCAGCAACTCCAGCTTTTCCGGTTCGGTCACAATTGTCTGTTTTGCCTGCCCCGATCGCATCCGGGCGAAATAGCCCAAGGGCAAGCGCGCCATGTGACGCGACAGGCGCAGGCGCAAGTCATAGATCAGGTTGAAGGCAACCTGATGCGAAAGTCGCGTTGCCGCGCCAAAGCAAAGGAAACCCGCCAGGATCGCAGCGGCCATCAATCCGGCATAGCCAAAGAACTGAGTTTGCGTCGCCTCACCGTTCATAAGTGCGTTGATCAATACAAAGACCGACCAGATCGGAAACAGCTCCAACAGGACCGAAGCGGTGGCCAAGGCAATGGCCAGTACCAGCGCCCGGGTCTGACCAGCGAAAGAGCCCTGGATCATTTTTAGACTTGAGAGATAATCAACGGACACGATGACCCCCAGTTACTGATAGAGGAATTGGATGGGCGCCGAAGCGCCCATCACCATCACCATTCGCG
Organism: Thalassovita sp.; assembly: GCF_963691685.1. GTDB lineage: Bacteria > Pseudomonadota > Alphaproteobacteria > Rhodobacterales > Rhodobacteraceae > Thalassobius. The sequence goes on along the minus strand of NZ_OY829290.1, from coordinate 3,183,955 downwards.
TTTGACGCTGAAGCCTATGGTGCGCCCTGGTGCGGCGATGCCGAAGTTCGTTGCGCCGAACAGGAAATAGTTGCTGAGGTAGTCCTCATTCAGCAGGTTGGTCGCCCAGAGCTGGGCCTCCCATTCGTCGCCACGCAAGCCAATGGCCGCATCCACAAGGTGGGTCGGCGATTGCTCATAGGCTGCCACCGGATCGAAGGTATAGGCGCTGCGGTAGCTGTAGGTGCCATTGGCAAAGAACGTGCGGCCGCTGTTCAGCTCCCTTTCCCAATTCAATGTCAGGCTGGCTGAGTGTTTTGGGGCCAGCGGAATTGGATTGCCGCTGTAGTCCACGGTGACGTTCCCACCGGCACCTGCGGAGAAGTAGGTGTAGCGGAAATCATCAAATTTGGAGTCGAGGTAACCGTAAGTGCCCCGCAGACGCAGCTCATCGGACAACCGTGCGTCCAGCCCGATTTCAAGTCCGCGCGATGTTGCGGAAGAGGCATTGGCTGTGACCCGCTGGAAATCGCTGATGAACACGTTGGACTGCTGATCTTTCCACTCAGTGTTGAAGAGCGTGACGTCCAAGGACAGGCGGTCCTCCAACAGCTGGGTTTTTACCCCGGCTTCAACGGTCAAGGAGGTTTCCGGATCATAGGTGTTCACATTGCCGGTGGCATCAAAGAACTGCGCGATACCGCCGGATTTAAAGCCTTGCGAAGCCCGACCGTACAGCAATGTCTCTTCACTCAGTTTGTAGTCAAATCCAACTTCGGCACTGATATTCGTGGATGTCACCGACGCACTGCCGGATTGGGCTGGCCCGAAGAAGAAGTTTCCCGATGGGCTGGAGACATAGACATCCCCGTCTTTTTCTTCACGCGTAAACCGCAGACCACCATGCAGGCCCAAACGATCGGTGGCCTGATATTTCATATTGGCAAATGCAGAATAGGCGACCGCATCTGAATCCAAACCGTTCTGACTCACATCGCTCAGGCTGACGGAGGCGAGGTCGTAGTATTGATAGCCCTCAAATTTTTCGCCCATCGCAAACAGGCCCGCATGCCAGCTGAAATCGCCGGCCTGCGAGACCTCCTGCGTGTGGGAACCGATACGGAATTCCTGGCTGATTTGCCGGTGCTTGCCGACTTGCCCCTGTTGCAATGCGAAATTGCCAACACCCGGATCATAGGGGCCAGAGGAAAAATCGCCATCAAGGCTGAGATCATAGTTGAATTTCCGTGCGGCAGTCACGGAACGGAACCAGAAGTTCTCAAATTCATGTTCCACCCGCAGCATCGCACCGCCTTTTCGCTGGGTGGTCAAGGCAGGGAAGTCCAAATCCGATTGGTGCTTCAGCGCCAGCGAGACCGGGGCCCAACGGCCATCGCCGGTATCATCGACCTTCTCATGGTCGATACTGAAGTAGAGATTGGTGTACTCCCCCAACTCACCGCTGACCGATAGGCGGCCGGACAGAGCTTCGATGGTTCGGTCATCGCGACCAGTGCTGAGGTTTGTGATCCCATCAGGCTGTTTGGTGAAACTAAGGAACGCCCGGCTGAGCCAACGCCCGTCCTCGCTCAAGGGGACATCCGCTCCAGCCCGCACCCGCTGATAGCCCCCTTCGCCGACCGACACCTCGATTTCGCCGCCCAGCTCTTCACCAGGGCGGCGGCTGACCAGATTAACAGCGCCCCCGATGGTGTTTCGACCGTAGATCGTGGATTGGCTGCCGCGGACGATTTCGGTCTGTTCCAGGTCATCCAGATACTGCGGCGCCCCAAAGGCGCGGCCGATGTAAACCTCGTCCAGGAAGATACCGACACCGACCTCATTGTTCAGGCCCTGGGTGGATTGGGAGCCAACGCCCCGCACCACATAGGACAGGCCGTTTGAATCAAAGCCCATGACGTTGGGCGCGGTTTTTGCCAGGTCCCCCAGCCGATCAGATGCGCCGGTGCCCAGATCTTCGTCGGCCTGCACGGACACCGCAATGGGGGCTTCATTCAGTTGTTCGGCAACCCGACGTGCATAGATGATAATCGGGTCCAATGCGAAAACCACATCATCTTCAGTCACACTGTCCTGTGCCAAGGCTGCACCGGTTGGTAAGGCCACCAAAGCAGTCCAACTCAGGGCAATGGCTCGCTGCGTCAGCGATCCTATCGTTTTTTTCGGTTTGATCCGCATCCCACGTCCCACGCGTCTTGCGGCCTCGGGCTGTGTTTCCCCGTCGGCCAGTCCCAATCTTTGGCTGAGACCTTTCGCGGGCACATGCCCGATCGCAGATCGTCGCTTTTGTCTGCGGAGGTGAGTACGCTCATCAGAACCCTCCACATGTCGCGCGGAGGTTAAACGCAGAGCGCGGGCTTCCGCGACGGAAGCGGCTTTTGCATTCCTGTATGAAGCTTTTTAGAAACCGGCATTTTTGCGCGCACCAACGGGGGTGACGCAAAACCTAGGACTTGCTGCGTTCGTCCTGCGGCGCGTGACCGTAATACCGGCGATAGGCGGTCGAGAAATTCGCTGGGCTGTTATAGCCAACACGATACGCCACTTCGGCAATCTGCAAGTGCCCGTCCTTGATCAGGATGCGGGCCGCCTGCATCCGGCGGGCAAGGACATATTGGAACACGGTGAGATCGAATTTTGCCTTGAACTGGCGCTGCAGCGTGGTTTCGTTGGTGTTGAGTTCCGCAGCAAGTGCGCGAATGGACTGAAACCGTTCTGGGCAGTCATCGATAAGCTGCCGCGCCTCAAAGGCAAGATTGGCTAGCGGTTTGCGCAGTCTGGCTGTGCCGTTTTCCACTTTCAGCTGCTGCATGGGCTGCAACTGAAACACTGTGGCTATCACAGTGCTTTCCAGGAACAGGCGTTCCGTTTGCCCGCGATAGGGGCTGTTGAACAGGCGCAGCAATGTCTCAGACAGGATGTCCGTATGTGCCATCGGGTGGACGTGCACACCGGGCGTGATCAGCGCCTTAAGCGCCGCAATCGGCGCGTCAGCGTTCAAAAGCAATTGGCGATCAAGAAACTCCTCCGCGACCAAAAAGGATGCCATGCGGATGCGTTGTTGGGGCGTTGGCCGATCCAGAAATTCTTGAGGCCCCCCAAAGGAGACAACTTTTGCTTGGCCATTGCCCGAAAACAGGATTTTGCGTTCGCCAAAGCGGGCCAGCATTTCGCCGTTGAACAACGCGCCGACCCATAGCCCCGCAGGCACCATGCCGCGGGTCTCAAACGAGGTTTCACACAACATATCACAGCTAAAATAATGAATATCATCCTCGATGGAGAGCGAGGAATAGCTGCCGCGGATATTCACGTCATTGGGATGTGTTTGGGTGAGCGGGTCCCGGCCAATCGAGACCAGTTCCGCCGATGACCTGGCCAACATATCCGCCAGCCGGGTAATGGTCGGCTCATCATCGCCAAAGCTGAATTCTTGAAAGTAGTGTTTGATGCCCATGGCACAAAGCCTCCGCTTGGTCAGGCTGGATCAGAACAAGCAACACACTGGCGACATTGGGCTGGAATGCAGATTTTCTTGTCTTAATCGAAACCTGACACCGTCTCAAGCCTGTCGTCATCGGGTGTTCCGTTTCCCAACAACACGGGTGGCGCGGGGCAGGATAAAACTGTCACTTCGCAGACCATGTTCCGAAACGGTTTGCGCTTTGGTGGGGCAACAGTGAAGTAGTTTTCCAATGCAATCCCGACGCAGTCATCGAAATCAAGCAAGAATCCGTGGCCCACACCGTTCGTTCGCCAGCCCCCTATCTGATCAACGATGTCGGCAGGATACTCGACAGATCTCAAGCGATCTCGCATGGAGTGCCGGAACCCATGCATCGTGCATCCTTCCGGTGCGTAGTCCCTCATCCATTTGTTCAATGCGGCGTTCGCGTTTGTTATCTCGGTCTTGTTGTACCGTGGGAAGGCAAACTGCGATGAGCTTTCATGTTCAAGGATGCGCTGTGCGGCCCAATGGGCCTCACCTTCAAGGGGAACGTCACGCTCGCTGCCCTTGGTCTTCAGACGACGCCAAGGATGATGACGGACTTGAACAATGAGACCACCATCACTATCGGTGGCGATGTCTTCCCTGCTCAAACCCATAGCTTCAGAGAGGCGCATACCAGTATCTGAGACCAAGGCGACCAGCCAACGCAGATCATCATCGATCTCTCTACATTTGGTCTGAACGGTCAGTAGTGCATCTGAAGGGATAGGGTTGCGATCAGACACGCCAGCTGTCCGATCATAGTAAACTCCGGCAAACGGATTGTTTAGCGTCAGTCCCTGCTCGCTGGCAGCAAAATTCGTGACAGCCCGCACGGTGCCAAAGACCCGGGTCAAGCTGCTACCCGCCAAACCACGGGAGATGAGCGCGTCACGGAAAGCGTTAGCATCGGCCTTCGTATACAGGTCGAGATGCTTATCGCCACACGCATCTATGACGTAGCCACACGCCCGCTCAGCTGCCCGGTGGAACGTCACCGGACGGCCCTTGCCCTTCTGCTGAAGGTATATCTCCACAGCTTCTGACAGCAGTACAAATGAAGATGAGGTGACATGTGATGTGGGAGAAGACCCGGCGATCGCTGCAGTCCCCATACGCAGCATGTGCCTTCCCGGCAGTTCTGCATCTTGTGATCTCAGGTGGAACCAGTACTCGTCGAGCTGATCCGCAGCCTTTCTGGCTCGTGCTTCAGCGACATTCGCTGACCGCGTTCTCAAAGAATAAGCGATCCGAGGCGAAGTGTAGTAGCTGAGAAGCTCTTTTGGGATGCGACGGCTAAAGTAAAAGACACCATCTTTTACGAAGGTGAACGTGGGTGAAATGGTCTTCGACACGGTCTACGGCTCCAAGCAGCTTCAAAAAGCTGGAGCAAAACCAACGGGATAGCTGAAAAAATGGTGCCGGGGGCGGAACTTAAAAATCTAGGCAAATATTTTAAAATAAAAGGAAAAATGTTCGGGTGAAAACTCTGATACCCCCTTTTGGTACCCCCATCTCCAAATTTACCTCCGGTGCGAGTGCGAATGCCCGCTTTGAAAACAGACGCAAGCGCGCTTGTGTCTGCTAATGTAAATTAGTTGTTGCAAGTTAGAGATCCAAATTAGGCGATCCACTAACGTCTGTATCATTCGATGTTGCTTCTATGATGTCCAGGCTGTCGTTGAAGGCGGCGACCAGTTTTTTCCACGGCTATATGGGCTTTCGCGCCGGTACAGTCGTTCATGACCTTGTTGCTGCATGACAGCTTTCAGCCCGAAGCGGACATTCTAGTCGAGATCGATAACCTTCCTTCCACTGAAATGGTCTGGTCCGACGGTGAGGAAAGGAGGATCAAACATGGGAAATGAACGACATAAGCCGGAGGAAATTGTTACGAAGTAGCAGCAAATTGAGGGGTATTGCTGCCCCTAGAATGCCTAGCACTAATGCTAATCAAAAGGTGCAGAAAAACATATCCACTGAAGAGTGAGCTACTCCCCAATCATTGGACAGTTTCCGGCGTAGATTAAGCTACTCTTTGCTCCTGCTGATCGGTTTGGTTTTCTTCTTTTCTCAGCCAATAGACCACGGCTGGTGGTTTGCCGCCAAGGGCGGAATGAGGACGCTTTCGGTTGTAGAACTCGATCCATTTTCCGACACCCGCTTTGGCTTCCGATCCGGCCTCCCAGGCGTGCAGGTAGACGCATTCGTATTTCAGGCTCCGCCAGAGCCGCTCGACAAAGATGTTGTCCAGGAACCGGCCCTTGCCATCCATCGAGATACGCACTCCGGATCGGCGTAGCCGGTCGGTCCAGGCAAACGAGGTGAACTGGCTGCCCTGATCTGTATTCATGATTTCCGGTGGGCCAAACTTGGCGATGGCCTCGTTCAGCGCCTCGACGCAGAAGTCGGCTTCCAGCGTGTTCGAGATGCGCCAGGCCAGCACCTTTCGGGTGTGCCAATCCATGATGGCGACCAGATACAGAAAGCCTCTGCGCATCGGCAGATACGTGATGTCGGCACACCAGACCTGATTGGGGCGCTCCACCCGTAGGCCACGCAGCAGATAGGGATAGGTCTTGTGCCCTTTCGCTGCCTTGCTGGTGTTTGGTTTCTGATAGATCGGCATCAAGCCCATCAGCCGCATCAAGCGTCGGATGCGCTTCTCGTTCACCAGATGACCTTCGTTTCGCAGATGCCAAGTCATTTGCCGGACACCAAAGAACGGTGCTTCCAGAAACTGCTCGTCGATCTGCCGCATCAACATCAGGTTCATCGCCGTCTCGCCCTTGGCGGTGTAGTAAAACGATGACCGCGAGATCGACAACAGCTTGCACTGTTTACCAATTGAAAGGTTGGTATTGCCAGGCTCGACCATCTTGCGCCTCACTTGCCGATCCACGGCTTGAGCTTTCGTGACAAAAAATCGTTGGCCACGGCCAGCTCCCCGATCTTCGCGTGCAGTTCTTTGACCTGCTCCTCGTCGATCTCTGGGGGCTTCTTTCCGCCACGCTCGAACACGCCGGACGCGCCTTCCAGAAGCGCCCGTTTCCAGCTGTGGATCATCGTCGGGTGAACGCCAAACTGGCTCGCCAGCTCAGCAACAGTCCGCTCGCCCTTCAAAGCCTCAAGTGCAACTTTGGCCTTGAAATCGGGCGAATGGTTCTTCCGTTTCGACATCTTTGATCTCCTCTTCGTCGAAGATCAGCAGACAACAAATCGTAGCTTACGTCAGTGTCCGAAATTCAGGGGGTAGCTCAGAGTAGCGGGCGGCAGACCAAAAACCGTGGATCGTGTCATCGAGTATGGGGCTGACATCACCGTCGTCAGCTGCGAGAGCGATGGTGATCTTTTCCATGTCATCAGTGCAGTCACTTTGCCAAGATGATGAAAGCTTCTTGACGATATCGTTGCTAACAAGAGCCTGGGGCAGAGCTTTGAAAAGCCAATCGCCCCTGTGCCATCGGAGCGATCGATCTATGTGATCGGGTTCCTAAACGAACGAGATGTAAAAAGCGAAAAATGAGTTTAGTGGAGTTGGGGCGCCGAACGATCGCCTCAGTCTTCCTAGCCGGGCAATGAAGTAACACACGAATGCGAGATTGGAGTTGATGCCAGAAATACCTGTAAGTCAAAGTGCGGTCGATAACGGCGCAGACACCCCCATCGATGCGGTCATAACCTGGGTCGACGGAAGCACCGAAAAACATAGACGCAAGCGCCGTCGCTACTTGGCGAAAGAAAATCGCCCCCTTCATGAAAACGCGACCAATCCGCATCGGTGGGCATGCAACGATGAGATCCTGTATTGCCTTCAATCACTGGAAAACAACGCGCCTTGGGTGCGGAGGATTTGGATTGTTGTCGACGAAGAAACACCAGATCTTCGGCAGCTTTCGAACAGTCTTCGGGCCAAGGTACGGTTTGTGTTTCATCATGAGATCTTTGGGGAGTTCAGCGCGGATTTGCCGACATTCAACTCGTTGGCAATCGAAAGCATGCTCTGGAGAATAGATGGTCTGAGCGAGCGCTTCATGTATTTCAACGACGACGTATTCCTGACCGCGCCACTGTTCCCGTCTGACGTATTCCGAGGAGATGCCCCTGTGTTACGAGGAAGGTGGGTGGACTATGACGACGCCCTGCGCCCTACAGAGGTGCGCAACGACCCGGCCAAGTTCAATCATTACATGCAACTGAATGCAGCGCGCATGATGGGATTTGATGCAACTCGTCTGTTTGCATCCGCACATGTGGTTCATCCTTTGCGGCGTTCGGTCATGTCACGTTTGTTCGAACGACACAGGGAAGCCTTCAGGAACAATGCAAAACATCGGTTTCGTGATCTAAGCCAGTTCCTGCCTCAAGGTTTACACAATCACGCCTGCATTGTCGCAACGGAGGCTGTTTTTGAGACAAGCAATGATCACCTCCATATCGTGAGCGGTCAGGGAATCGGACGTTGCCCTTCCGAAACCCGATCCCTTCTGGCGAAGGCCACCAATCCCGGGATCAAGTTTTTATGTGTAAACGATTTGCCTCAACTAGAAGACGTTGTTCCAGAAGCGCGCGAATGGGTGGGCCGGGCGATTGGCGGATTTCCTGGGTCGCAAACGACAGGCAAAAACATCGGTTAGACCTGATCGGGCATGTTAGCATGCACCGGGATACGCTAGTGTTGCGGTGAAAGGCGCCTTCAGCACCGAAGAGGCAAGCCTACGCGCCCACAAAGCGCGAGCCGGACCAGGACGCCTGTTACCATGGCGGTTGCCTCTGCGAGGCCAAAGCTGCAGCGAAAAGCGCAGGCCGCCTCCCACTGCAAAAACAGTGTTTAAACGCCGCACCAGTAACATGCTTCGTAATATGATCCAATCATCACCATGATGCGTAATACTCATTGTTCTTTAAGGAGTTAAACACCATGAACGAGATCGTGCTACCCAAGCAACTGAACAATGCGAAGGCATCTACTGTCGCCTCTTCGGACGAAGAACAAAAAGCGCAGGACACCATCAGTTGCGACACAAAGTCAAAGGTAGAAAACGATTATTCTCATCCGGCGCATCAAAACCCTATTGGTTTGAAACGCAGTTACCCAGAGGATTTTGTGGCCGATGCGGCGTACAAAGCCGCGATGCCCGATCTTCAAAACGGGCCGTCGAGCCTGATCAAGGGGTCCAAGACCGAAATTCAGCATGTTGGCATTTCGAATTTCCGCCTGCCGCTAAAATGGCAGACACGCGCGGGTGAACCTTTAACGCTGGAGACATCCGTGACGGGGTCGGTCTCTCTTGAGGCGACGAAGAAGGGCATCAATATGAGCCGGATTATGCGCTCATTCTACAAGTATGCCGAGGCTCCTTTCAATCTTGAGACCGTCGAGCAAATTCTGACAAGCTATCTAGATGACCTCAAAAGTTTTGATGCGCGGCTGCAACTCAGCATGCGCTACCCAATGCTAAAACGTTCATTGCGCAGCAATCTTGAGGGATACCAGTACTATGACGTTGCCTATGAGGTGATCCGCAAAGGCGCATCATCAACGAAAATAGTGCATTTCGACTACGTCTATTCCTCGACCTGTCCGTGTTCGCTGGAACTGTCTGAGCATGCGCGCATCAACCGCGGTCAGATCGCGACGCCACACTCTCAACGGTCCGTAGCACGTATTTCGGTTGCGGTCGAAGGTGGCAAAACGATTTGGGTCGAAGATCTCGTAGATCTATGCCTGACAGCTATTCCAACAGAAACGCAAGTGATGGTGAAGCGTGAAGACGAACAGGCGTTCGCTGAATTGAACGGGTCGAATCCGATCTTTGTCGAAGACGCTGTGCGACTTATTTTTGCTGGCCTTGATCGGGAAAGCCAAATCGGTGACTTCCGCGTGATCGCAAGCCACCAAGAGTCACTGCATAGCCACGATGCAGTCTCGATCCTGACCAAGGGCCGCACGTTCGAACAGGTGAGCTATGATCACAGACTGTTCTCGTCTATGTATCACGTGGGTTGAGGTCGGCTGATTACGACGACGGGCGCGGACGATAGCCGGTGAGGTGTTCCCCACCATCCAAAGCGATCATCTGCCCCGTTATCGCTTTTTGAGAAAGCAGGAAGCGGATCGTTTCGCATACTTCAGACAAAGACGCAGGCCTTTGCAGGGGCAGCTGTGAACAGCGGTCACGAAAATGCTCTTCTGTCCGGCCCGCTTCTGGCAAAATTGGACCGGGCCCGATTGCATTGACCCGGATCCTTGGTGCAAATTCTTCTGCCAAGATCTGTGTCAGGTTCCAAAGCCCCGATTTAGATAGCGTGTAAGTGAGGTGACGCGGCGAAGGACTAAGCACCCTGGAATCAATCACATTCACAATGGTGCCGCCCGCCTGTTCCGGCAAACGATCCGCAAAATGCTGGCACAATAACAAGGGCGATTTGACGTGCACCCCCATGTGTTGCTCAAAGGTCTCCGACGTGGCTGATGGCAAATCGTCCCATTCAAATACAGACGCATTGTTGACCAGGACGCCGATCGGTCCGCAGAGGTTTTCTGCCCTTTCAATCAACTTCGATGCTTCGTCGGGAATGGAAAGATCAGCCTGTACAATTTCGGCACGCCCCCCAGCAGCTTCGATGTCATTTTTGAGACGGCCGGCCGCAACCTTTGAGCCATTGTAGTGGATGACAACGCGCCAGCCGGCCCCTGCCAGGTCCGCAGCGATCGCCCGCCCTAAACGCTTCGCAGCCCCGGTAACCAAAACAGCGCTGTTTTGCGGTGCCGGCTGTTCATACGCATCAGTAAAGAAAATATCGTCGACGTTAAGCGCGGGCTTGGTAATTGGGGCCACTTTATTCATTGATACTGTCCGTTGCGATTGGAGAAAATTGGATCGGGACCTTTTAATCAATTACGCAGTACTGCCGCATATGGATCAGTAACTACCCGTTGCATCTGCTATTTTCTGGTTTGAGACTGGGCCCGCTTTCTTTCTGCAAGGTGGCTGATGGTTTAAAATATCGGTATTTCACTTTGTGAGTGCCAGCGCCGAAGCGCCACCGATCAGCGCTCACAACGGCTGAGAGCACCTGCGGACAGTTGGCTTCCGTTGATGTGATTTTGCAAAGTCCGCTTTCTGCGCATTGCTGCCGCTCGCACTTCGCGCAGCAAAGTGAATGCTGGGCTCTTACCGACCTCGAATGCGGCGCAGGATCCTGTGATATGATGACGTGGTCAACGTCGGGTTGTCGTTGTGGGAGGGCATGGCGGGTCGGAGGATCAGTCATGGAAACACCGAACTTACCTGCCATTCGCGCTTTGCGCCCTGCTTGGAACAAAGGACGTATCGTTGGTCAGAAGCGACCGCTGAAGCCAAAGCACGTCTGGGCGATCCGAGTTCGACTTGAACTGGCCGAGAATCATCGTGACCTGGCGCTCTTCAACCTCGCCATCGACAGCAAACTGCGTGGCTGCGATCTGGTCAAAATGAAGGTCGTCGATGTCATGGCATCTGGCCAGATCAAGGAACGAGCGTCGGTTCTGCAGAGTAAAACACAGAAACCGGTCCGCTTCGAAATCTCGGAAGGCACCCGAGCCTCACTCGAAAGGTGGATGCAAGACCCGCTGATGGTCGGATCCGAATACCTCTGGCCCGGCCGGTTTCACGAGCGGCTGCATATTTCGACCCGTCAATATGCGCGGATTGTCCGTGATTGGGTGACGTCGATCGGCCTGGAGGCGAGCGCATACGGCACGCACTCGATGCGGCGCACGAAAGTGACGCAAATCTACAAAAAGACGGGCAACCTGCGGGCAGTGCAACTGCTGTTGGGCCACACGAAGATGGACAGCACCGTCAGATACCTTGGCGTCGAGCTTGAAGATGCTCTTGCGATAGCAGAGGCCATTGAAATCTAATAACTTGGGCCGTCTTCAGGGACGGCCCTTAGCGGACTCTCAAAACCGTGTTTGGATGCTGCGGTCGCAGCCCGCATTCCCGACATTCGTCGCAAGTGCGAAACCAACGGGCCGCCGAACTTTAACAATGCGGGACACAGTCGCCATTTGCTCCTGCAGCAAACTCGGGTGCATATGTTTCTGCTAAGTACCCGACTTATCACGGGCAACTGCAGTTACAAAAGCGCGCTTGTCGTTGAGCCTGCCACACTTCTCAGCCACCGAAAAAACTTTACGGAGCGCCCCTTCGCTTGCTGCTCGCTAGAAATCTCAAGCCAATAACCATTCGGGCCAACCACCGTCGTCGGCGAAATCTGGACCAAGCTGCCCGCGTCCAACTCATATTCAATCATGTTGCGATCTACCATGGCGATGCCGACCGAATTCTTGGCCGCTTGAATGGCAAGCTCAAGGGATGCAAATTCCATTGATGCCCCGGTGGGCAGGTCGGGGTGGTCCGGTTCTAGTGCCAGCCAGTCCTGCCAGAGAGGAAAGCGTTTTCCCTTGTCGAATACATGCAGCAGACAGCTTGTGCGGAAGGCCTCACGGTCCTCGAAGAGCTGGCGTGAGCAGACTGCAATATGCTGCTCCACGAGCAATTGAACGTGTTCTGATCCTACAGTTGGGTTTGTACCGAAATTAACGACGCAATCCATCCGAATGTTGGGCCATGGCTCGGTGTGGATAGCCAATTCAACGCCCGGAAACCGTTGAGGATAGGACGCCAAACGCAAGGTCAACCAACGGGCCGCCAAAGTTGGTGGAGCCAACAGGTTAATTTTTTGCCTCTGAAAAGAACCGGTCGCATTGTCTACGGCGTCTTCCAAGAGACCAAAGGTCTCGAAGACCCGTTGATGAAAGACCTGACCTTCCGCCGTCAGCGTAATGCTGTTGCCGACGCGATCGAAAAGCTTGAATTCCAGCGTATCTTCTAGCGCTTTTATCTGCCTGCTGACTGCGCTCTGGGTGACACCAAGCTGCCGGGCTGCGGCGGTCACACTCAAGCAATTGCCGGTAACCGAAAACGCTCTGAGCGAGGTGAGGCTGGGTGAATTCTTCAAGAGCATATTCCGTGGATCGCAGAAGGAGAGCGCCACCGATCTTAGTCGAGCTTTGAATAAAGATCATTACAAAAAAGAATGACCATTCCCATTAGTAATTTGCCTGAATCCTTAGTTTTCACCACAGATACGCCATGGCAACTCGACACAAGGGAGGTGTGGTGTCCGTGGATCACTTCAGAACAGAGCATGATATTCTTGGTTCGGTATCTGTCCCTGCGAATGCCTCTTATGGCGCTCAAACTCAGCGGTCTCTGGGGCTTTTTCCCATATTTGGTGCGCAAAAGGTGTCTGCCTATCCGCAGTTGATCAAGGCAATGCTGCATGTCAAACGCGCGTCTGCCAAGACCAACGTCTCCATTGGTGCCATACCGCAAGACGCGGAAGTTGCTATTAGCGTGGCTATTGATCGTTTGTTGGATCAGTCACTGGATGCACATTTCCCCATACATTCATTTCATGGGGGTGGTGGGATCGGCATCAACATGAATGTCAACGAAGTGCTGGCCAATCTCGCCAACCTCCAACTGGGCACGTCTTATGGCAGCAACGCACCGCTGCATCCAAATGATCACATTAACCTCAATCACTCCACCAGCGATTGCCTGTCCACCGCTTGCCATATCGCGGCCCGTGCCGCTTGGACGGAGCTGGAAACTCAACTGCAGGGGTTGGCTAGTGACCTCAATGAAAGCGCAAAACAGATGGGGGAGCATCCCAAACTGGCGCGCACCTGCCTGCAAGATGCTGTGGATATTCGAGCCGGGGACTATTTCGGTGGGGTTGCCCACAATCTGCGCAAGCTGACGGAGCGCGCCGACGCAGACGCAAATGATTTGGCGGCCGTGAACCTAGGCGGAAACATCATCGGTCGTTCGGATGATTGCGATCCGAAATTCTTTGACCAAATCCTCGATCAGTTGAACGCAGTCCTGAAGCAAGCCGGGTTGGCCCATGATCTGCGCAGGGCAGATAATCTGTTTGCCGCTTCGCAAGCGCATGATCCGCTGCAAAACCTGGTCTCGTCGCTGGATCAGATCGCCCGGACACTTCTCCGATTTGGCGGCGATTTGCGGCTGATGGCATCGGGTCCCAATGCAGGACTTGGCGAAATTCTCCTGCCGCAAAAGCAGCCAGGGTCATCGGCCATCCCTGGCAAGATCAACCCGACGATCCCTGAATTCACCATGCAATGCGCCATGATGGCCTGCGGTCGCGCGGCGACGGTGCGCATGACCCAGGATCACGGGGAACTAGATTACAACCCCTGGCAAATGCTGGTCTTGATCGCCCTGCTCGACATGATTGACCTGCTCGTAAGCGGGGTGACTTCGCTGCGTCGCAATTGCGTGCAGGGGTTGGAACTGAACATCCCGCGCAACACCGAAAACGCACAAGGGCTGGGGCCCAGCCTCATGCAATTCAAACGTAGATTTGGCTACAGCCGTGCTTCGGCTATGGCGAAACAGGCCGCGGGGGATGTGTCCATCGTCCGCGCGGCTCTTGCCGGAACAGAGGACTAACAATGACACTAGATGCAGATCTGAGCTGGGCCAAAACCTGGCTAAACGAAGAAAAGAAGCAATATATCAACGGCCAGTGGGTTGCCGGTGCAGGTCAAGCCTGGGATGTGAAGAACCCCGCCACAGGCGAAACCCTGAGCACGATTGCGCTGGCCGACGCGAGCCAGGCGGATGCTGCCGCCGCCGCAGCCCATCGCTGCCATCAAAGCGATGTGTGGAGCCGCAAGACCACGCGAAAGGAACGCGCCGATGTGCTCAATGCCATTGCCCGCCTGATCCGCGAAAACGAGCAGAAACTGGCCATTCTGGAAAGCCTGCCAAATGGTAAGCTGTTGTCCGAAGCCATGGCCGATGACATCCCGACCTGTGCCGACATTTTTGAATATTATGCTGGTTGGACCGATAAGCTCTATGGAGAAGTCTCTCCGGTCGAAGACGGTTTTCTGAACTTCACCAATAAGGAACCAGTGGGCGTCTGCGCCCTTATTGCGCCGTGGAACTTCCCGCTCTATCAGGCCAGCCTGAAGATTGCTCCAGCGCTGGCCATGGGCAACACGGTTGTCATGAAGCCGTCTGAGTATACGCCGCTGGCAACGCAGTACCTGTTCGAACTGATCGACCGTGAACTGGACCTGCCTGCCGGGCTGCTGAACCTGCTGGTTTGCGATGGCGCTGCAGCAAACCATCTGACCGTCAGCCGCAACGTTCACAAGGTGTCCTTCACCGGCAGCACCAATGTGGGCCGTCAGATCGTGCAAAACTCTGGTCAGTCGAACCTCAAGGCGGTGACGCTGGAATTGGGCGGCAAGTCCCCCTGTATCATCTTCGATGACACGCCAGATCTGGATGCTGCAATTGACCGCGCCTTTACCGTCATGTTCTCGCACAAGGGCGAGAAGTGTTCCGAGCCAACCCGCTTCCTTATCCAGAAGGGCAGCTATGACTATGTCATGAGCCGCCTGATCGAAAAGGCCGAGGCAGTTCGTTGCGGCGATCCGCTGTCCCCGGATGCACAGCAGGGGCCGCAATGCAACGAGGCGCAGTTCAAGCGGATCATGGATTACATCGAGATCGGCAAGGGAGAAGCCGAACTGGTGGCCGGCGGTTACGCGGATCAGCAGGCTGACAATGCCAACGGCCTGTTCATCCGTCCGACGATCTTTGCGAATGTGCCGGGTTCCGCCCGCATTGCCCAAGAGGAAATTTTTGGTCCGGTTCTGTCCTGTACGCCGTTTAATACCGTGGAGGATGCCCTGACCCTGGCCAATGACACCACCTATGGTCTGGCGGCCGGGGTCTACACCGGCAACATCAACGTCGCGCACCGAATGGCTGATCGTCTCGATGCGGGCATGATCTTTGTGAACCGTTATGGCTGCTACGGCCTATCCAGCCCATTTGGCGGTTTCAAAGAAAGTGGTTGGGGCAAGGAAATGGCGATCCACTCTTTGTCTTCTTACACCAAAACCAAAGGGGTCTGGATCGCCTACGGGTGATCCTGCACCGGGCAAGGAAACCTTCCGTCCCTTCATTAGGAAAGACTGTAAAATGAAATACACACGCCTTGGCAATTCGGGTCTACGCGTCTCGCGGTTGTGCCTTGGAACAATGAACATGGGGTCCAAGGATTGGAAGCCGTGGATTTTTAACGAAGCCGAAAGCGAGCCGCTGATAGGCCATGCACTGGACAAAGGGATCAACTTCATTGATCTGGCTGATTTTTATTCGGCGGGCGAAGGTGAAGCCGTGGTGGGCAATATCCTGCGCCGCCTGGCACGACGGGATGAGCTGATCCTGACAACCAAACTTGGCTACCAGATTGGTCAGGGCGTGAACTCTTTTGGGACGTCGCGCAAGCATATCTTCGACGCTCTTAATGGCTCGCTTCAACGTTTGAAGATGGATTATGTCGATATCTATATGCTGCATTACTTCGACACCGAAACCCCGGTCGAAGAGACCATGGAAGCCCTGAACGATGTCGTGCGCAGCGGCAAGGCGCGTTACATCGGCGTGTCGACCATGTACACATGGCAATTCGCCAAGATCCTGAATGTCTGCGAAAAAAATGGCTGGACTAAGCCGATCAATATGCAGCTTCAGTTGAATTGCGCCTACCGTGAAGAAGAGCGCGAAATGATCCCTTATTGCATGGATCAGGGGATTGGTGTGTCGTCATTCAGCCCGCTGGCGCGTGGCAGCCTGGCCAACGTTCCGGACTCGACCCGCAATAAGACTGACTTCTTTACCGCACAGATGTACAACGATCAAGCATCCTTTGACATCGCCCGTTCCGTGCAGCGTGTGGCCGAAACCAAAGGCATCACGCCCGCGCAAGTGGCGCAAGCATGGGTTTTGGGTAAGCCCGAAATCTCATCGATGCTGGTGGGGGCAGACAGCGTTGAACAACTGGATACGGCCGTTGCTGCGCTTGATACAGAATTGGATGCTGAGGATCTGCACGAGATCGATCGCAACTACACGCCCTGCGATCTGATCAACGATTACACTGCGGAAAATCGCACTCCACGCAGCCCGCGCGCAGCCATCGGCAAGTATACGGAGCAGGCGACAAACGCAGCTTGATCCAATGCCCGCGAGCCTAAGGCTTGCGGGCATTTTTTCGCATGTCACCAAGTTTCTGAAAGGAATGCACAAAATGAACACGCATTACAGGGAGCATCGGAAGATTGACCCAAGCCAGGGCGCACGCCTTGGCGACGGGACGGAAAATGACGGCAACCGGGTCGAGATCGGGCCGACTGCGCTCGCCCACGCCGAATGGCGCGAGGCGGGCCTGGAACTGCCCGACCTGGCCGAGATGCGCAAAGACCGGCATCAACGCCTGACCGATGCCATCGTGGCGCGCGGCTATGGGGGCCTTCTGATGTTCGATCCTTTGAACATCCGCTACGCAACCGACACCACGAACATGCAATTGTGGAACACCCACAACCCGTTCCGGGCCTGCCTGCTCTGTGCCGACGGGCATATGGTTCTTTGGGACTACAAGAACGCACCTTTCCTAGCCGAGTATAATCCGCTTGTCCGCGAGAGCCGGTCCGGAGCGGACATGTTCTATTTTGCGCGCGGCGACAGGATCGGCCCGGCGGCCGACGCCTTCGCGGCCGAGGTGGCGGACCTGCTGTCCATCCATGCTCCGGGACATACCCAAATCGGCATCGACAAGATCCAACCCGCTGGCCTGGATGCGATCCGCCGCGCGGGGTTGGAGTATCGCGACGGAGAAGAAGTCACCGAACGCACGCGGGGTATCAAGACCGAACACGAGATACGCGCCATGCGCTGCGCCATCCATTCCTGCGAGCGCGCCATGACCGCTATGGAGGACTTCGCGCGCACCGAAATTCCAAAGGGCGGTGTGACCGAGGACGACGTATGGGCCGTGCTCCATGCTGAGAACATAAAGCGCGGTGGCGAGTGGATCGAAACACGGCTGCTCACCTCGGGCCCACGCACGAACCCTTGGTTCCAGGAATGCGGGCCCAGGGTCATCTCCGAGAACGAGATCCTTGCCTTCGACACCGATCTGATTGGGCCCTATGGCATCTGCGCGGACCTTAGCCGTACTTGGTGGATTGGCGACGACCTTGCGCCGGCCCACATGCGCGAGAGCTACGCAGAGGCGGTCGAACACATTCGCTTCAACACGGCGTTGCTGCGACCCGGACTGCATATGGAAGAGCTGACCCGCTCCCTACACGTGTTGCAGGACAAGTATCAGGAGCTCAAATATTCCTCGCCGATGCACGGGGTGGGCCTGTGCGATGAATGGCCCCTGATCGCCTATCCCGACCGTCTGGTGGACGGCGCCTTCAACGCCATCCTCGAACCTGGCCTAACTCTGTGCGTCGAAGCGCTGGTCGGCGAGGTCGGCGGCGACCACATGGTCAAGCTGGAGGACCAGGGCGTTGTAACCGACGGCGGGTTCGAGACGATCTCGACTTACCCCCTCGACGAGCGCTTGTTGGGCTGAACACCCAAGCCTGAAATCTCAATACGCGAAACCAATCGGCAGACCGGTCCCACGGTTTGCCGACCGGTAGACTTAAACACTAATGGGAGGAAATAATGAAACCACCTTTAAACAAACTGGATATTCCAGTTTCAGAGAGCGGCTTTTACGCCGGATTTTCTAAAAATGTGGCCGTTGGAGCCAAGCTCCTCGTAACCGCGTTGATCGTGTGGGCCGTAGCATTTCCCGAGAGCGCTTCATCGGCGCTGGGATCGCTCAACACGCTCATACTCGGAGTGTTTAACTACTGGTATATTTATGCCGTAGCCTTTTTTCTGATCCTCTGCCTGGTTCTGGCGGTTTTGCCTGTCTCCGGCCGTTTGCGATTGGGACAAGACGATGAAAAGCCGGAGTTCTCGAATTTCTCATGGTTTTCCATGATGTTCAGCGCGGGTATCGGGATCGGGATGCTGACATTCGCGACCGCTGAACCGATTTACCATTTCCAGAACAACCCCAACGTGATCATGGGCGAAGTCGCCGGTACGTCTGCAGAGGCCGTGCGCTCGGCTTATATCTGGTCTTTCGCGCATTGGGGGCTGTCGGCCTGGGGCGCATATGCAATAGCCGGGCTGGCGTTCGCCTACTTTTCCTACCGCCGCAATCTGCCGCTGACGGTGCGCACCGCGCTGATCCCGCTGTTTGGCAAGTCGCTGTCGGGGCCGCTGGGGCATTTGGTCGACATCGTGTCGGTGGTCGCCATCGTTTTGGGCATTGCCCAGACGCTTGGGTTTGGTGTGGAACAGTTCGTGGCCGGCCTGGCACGCATTGGCGTCGGTGACTGGTTGCTGGTGGCCGACGGAAACGGCGGCCAGAAAGCATCCTTCGCTGCGATCCTGTTCGCCCTTCTGGTCATTGTCGGCGCATCTACGTTGTCGGCCCTGTCCGGCGTCGGACGCGGGATCAAATGGCTGTCGAACCTGAATATGGGGCTGAGCTTCTTTCTGCTGGCGTTCTTCCTGATCTTCGGATCCACTATGTTCGCCCTCGAAGTGTTCTTCGTCGGCATCTGGGATTACCTGCAGGCGCTGCCCGGCATCAGCTTTACCGTTTGGTCCGACGACGGCACCGAACAGGGTGCGGCCCTGGCTGGCTGGCAAGGCGGCTGGACCGTGTTCTACTGGGCCTGGTGGATTGCCGTGACGCCGTTTGTCGGCCTGTTTCTGGCACGGATTTCGCGCGGCAGAACCGTGCGGGAATTCATTCTGGGCGCGATGATCATTCCGTCGATCATGTGCTTTATCTGGTTCGCCTTTATCGGCGGCACAGCCATTGATCTGGAACTGAGCGGCGCCGCCGGAAACGCGATCCTGGGCGTTGGGATTTCCGATCAGCTCTATGCCACGCTTTCGGTCCTGCTCAGCGACGGGCTGACATGGGTGTTCTCGGTCATCGTCGTCGTGTTGCTGCTAACCTATCTGGTGACATCCGCGGACTCGGCCGTGTTGATCATCAACACCATCAACGCCGCCGGTGATGATGGCCCCAAGGCGCGCCCCCATATCATCTTTTGGGGTATTGCGCTGGCCTTGGTCGTTGGCGCCCTGCTCGTTGTCGGCGGCCTGAAAGCCATTCAAACCGCGATGGTCATTGCCGCGCTTCCGTTCAGCTTTGCGATGGTGCTGATGGGCTTTGCTCTGATCAAGGCAATCATCAATGATAGCCGTCGAAACGCGGCCGGTGTCTCATCGACAGTGGACGATGAGGACCCGCTGCCGGCCGAGTAACAGCGTCCGATCCTCGCGGAGCGCCCGCATAAATTATTGTGGGCGCTCTTTCTGCAATCGAAATGCGGGAGGGCTTGATTCCTACGATTTCCAAGTTGCAAATGTCCATTTATTGCAGTTTCAAACGCTACCCCCGCAGGCGCAGCGAATGACTGCTCCCCGCCGATTCTGTTGAAAAACAACGTATTGCTGCCGCAGAAATCGGTGCTTTGGTCTGCGCGCGAGTGCCTTTCTGGTCAGGCTTTTCGCGCTTTCTGCGGTGCAGGAAAGATTTTGGCCAGTTTTCTGAGGTTTTGGGCGGTGGCGGCGAGGAGGAATTCGTCGTTTGCGCCGCATGGACCTCGTAATCGCAGCCGCCCCAGCCCGAGTATGCGTTTGAGGTGCGCGAAGAGCATTTCCACTTTCTTTCTGAGCTTCATCGAGATGTCGTATTGTGGGGTCTTGGCGATATCGCGGGCAACCTGGCGGGCGTCCTCGTGTTCCTCGCGCGTAATCTTGCGCGCGTCTGCATTCGGACAGCATTTCGCTTTAGATGGGCATGCTTGGCAGGTCAGCTTCAATGCGCGATATCGTGCGGTGCCCTTTCCGGTCGGGCCACGGGTCGGGTCCGAATAATTTCGTCGGAACTGCTTCAGAGCGTGGCCCTCCGGGCAGATGTATTGATTGTTTTCAGCATCCCACTCGAAGTCGGCGCGGGTCCAGGTGCCATCGTTGCGCCCTGACTTGTCGAACACAGGAATATGCGGGGCTATCTTGCGGTCGACCAACCAGCCCAGCATCGGTGCGGTGCCGTAGGCTGTGTCCGCGATCAGACGTTCAGGATGCAGGTCAAACTTGGCTTTCACTCGCTTCAGCATCGTTTTTGTTGATCCGACCTCAGCCTGCCGGATTGAGCGGGTGGCCTCGACATCCACAATCACACCGTGATCCGTGTCGATCAGGTAGTTGTCGGAATAGCTAAAGAAAGCGGGTCCTTTACGGGCGGCTGTCCACTGACTTGCTGGATCAGAATGGGATGTGAACTTCGGTTGTACCTTGCTCGCGGCACCGAAGGCAGCTTGATCCAGTGTGTCGAGATATTCCCGCACAGCACGGGGCGCATCAGTCGGATCGACGTTTGATGCGTTCCAATCTTCCTTAGGCGTTGAGTTCTGCTTGTTGGCATCCGCCTCTATCAGACTGGCATCAATGGCCAGGCGCTGACCACTTACGAGACCTTCCGTGATGCAGCGGGCGACAGTTGTCTCGAACAGATGGCGCAACAGCTCGCTCTCACGGAACCGACCATGCCGGTTCTTGGAGAACGTCGAATGGTTGGGGACCGGAGTGGACAGGTCAAGGCGGCAAAACCAGCGATACGCAAGGTTCAAATGTACTTCTTCACAGAGCCGCCGTTCAGACCGAATGCCAAAACAATAGCCCACCAAAAGCATGCGGATCAGTAGCTCCGGATCGACCGAAGGACGACCCGTGTGACTATAAAAGTCTGCAAGATAAAGGCGGATATCGCTAAGATCGACAAACCGATCTATCGAGCGCAGCAGGTGGTCTTGCGGGACATGGTCTTCCAGCGAGAACTCGTAGAACAATGCCGCCTGCGCTTCCTGCTTCGGTCCCATCATCGCAAAATCCCCCAATCCCTAAAGGAATTGAATCAGCGAATTGGGAGCCGATCAAGGAAGAGTTTTTCAACGGAATAAGCCCAAAACTGCGTCTGCGCGCTTGCAATCAGTCAGCAGGGAGGCAGGCTGGCTTGGGTTGGAAGCGGCCTTCTCTGTAGGGTGTGCCACAAAGAAAGTATGACCGTTCCCCGGCGGCCAGGTGAGTGAACGAGCGCTCGCCGATCGCAGTCCTATTCCAATATATCCTCCCCATCGCGCGCGGCGGCACGTCTTTCGGCAAGCCGTTTGGCGTATTTGTATTCTTTGGAACCGCGTTCGAAGCGGCTTTCGTAAAAGTCGAGAACCATTGACTGCTCCTTGGCGGTAAACTGGGTGCCCGCACAAAGCCCTTCGATCGTTCTGCGGCGTTGCTCGTCCGTCATTTTGGCATAGTAGGTTTCTTTGATTTGCGGCCTCGCATGCCCAAGGTTGAGGGAGAAGGCCCTTTCTTCTTTACGTGAGCTCGTCAGTTCGTTGCCTAGGTAGACCAATGTGTCGCGTGCAGAGTGCGGTGTGCAACAGCGAGCAATCAGGGCCGTGGCGGCCTTGAAGGCATTGCCTACCGCGGCGGAGGATTGCATTGGAGACACCGGGGCGGCACCGGGTGCGTGGTAGGTCAGATCATTCAAGCTGGGGAAGACTGCGTCATCCTCGGTAAAGCCAAGGGCCCCAAGTTCGGTCAGCCATTCACCAAGAACCTGCTGGAAGGCTTCCGTGCGAGGGAAGAAGAAACTGCGAAAGCTCTTGCCGTTCTTGGCCCGCATTTCGGTGGCGTCCTGGAGCATTTCCTTCTTCTGCATGTCGATGTGCTTCAGGCGAAGCGTGGTAAGGGCCGCTGCGCGCAATCCGCAGATATAGGCACAAGCGATGATGGCCCGGTCTCGACGTTCTGCGATCGTGCTGCCGGGCATCTTCGCCAACATCCCTTCTGCTTCTTCGATCGTGAGATAGTCCCGGTCTTCACGCGGCAGTGTTTTTGCGCGCACCGCTTTAGGCAGCTCGAGGTTGAGCAAGATGTTCTGACTGAGGCGCTTATAGCCATCCTGTATGCGAAGCCACTCGAAGAACTGACGCACCTGAGACGCGTGATGGCGGATGGTGGAGTTGCTCAATCCACCATCCACTTTAGGGGTTTGACCCAGCTTGACCAAGTGGTCGCGGAAGGCGGCCGCGTCCGTCGGGGTGACCTTGTCGAAAGCTTTGCCGCCAAGATGAACCTCTAACATACGGATGCTGCGCAGGTGGGCCCGGACGGTCACGGGTTCGAAGCGCCCGGCATAGGCTTGCCACTTATGCACGATCCGGTCATTCGCCAGATAACAAACCGCGCCGCGAGATGTGGGAAGATTCCCGGTACCAGTTTGGGACTCACCATTATTTTCGGCAATGGTCGTCCTCTTAAATCTAATTTCGCCTTAAGAGACACTGATCAAGTGGAGCATTCAACCTGAAACAAACCCATCTCAGAATTTTCTCGCCTTAGAGCTTCTCTGATTATGCCAAGAGTGAAACGAACGCATTCTCTTTGCTTCATGCGTGAGCTAACCTAAACGCAGTCCCGGCGCAGTCCCGGGCAACCAACCAGAGAGGTGCAACGGCGGCCAAATCACCAACTCATTGTTTTTCTTAGAGTAAAATGGTGCCCGGGGGCGGAATCGAACCACCGACACGAGGATTTTCAATCCACTGCTCTACCCCTGAGCTACCCGGGCCTGGGTGAACGTCTCCGTTCGGGTGGGGGCGTTCTATGCGAGGGGGTGGGGGGTGTCTAGAGGCAAATCGAAAAAAATCCGCCAATTGCCTCATTTTTTTTCCACCCCCTGAACGGCCCTCTAAGCAGCGCCGAAACCGGCCTGCAAAACGGTGGCGGATCGGTCGCAGTATTGGGCAATTTTCTCGCGCAGGGCGGCAAAAGATGACAGGGGGCCTCAGATTTTGCAGTCTCTCGTTTAACGAGTCAGGAGCTGCGCCATGAACGGGACCTTTGCCATCCTTTTTGCCATTGTTGGCCTCACCGATATGAAGATGAACTTCTGCGATACTGGATGTCTGGCGCGTACGCCGGAGCAGGAGCGGTTCACGATTGCGGTCGGCAAAACGGAATTCCAGCGCGAATTCGATGGGGAAGAGGTCTATGTGCGCTACGACATGGACCACAAGATGGGGCCGTTCCAAAATGCCATCGGGCTGTCGGTGACCGATACCGGCGATGCCTGGCTGGGCTTTGGTCAGCTTTGGACCAAAGATTTCGCCCGTGGCCGGGCCTATGTGCAGCTGCATGCGATGCCGGGGATCTATGTGCAGGGTGATGGGCCGGATCTGGGCTTTCCGATTGAATTCCGGTCCGGCGTTGAGGTGGGGTATAACTTTCGCAATGGCGTGCGGATCGGCTTGAGCTACGACCACCGTTCCAACGCGGACATCAAGGCTGTGAACCCCGGTCTGGAAACCGTTCAGCTGCGCGTCAGCATTCCGCTGGATTAAGCGGCGGGGCCGGTGGCGCGCCTGCGCAAACAGTATCACAGCCGCCCCGTGGGGCAGGATCGCTGGATCTGGGATGTGCATCATCTGCTGCGGCAGGCTGCGTCTTTACCCGTTTTGGATGTTGCCGTGGCTGACATCGCGGAGTTGCGGGAAAACTGGTGGTTTCCCAATCCCGATGACCGGCCCACACCTGAGGCGCTGGTGGCGCATATGCGGTTGGTGCAGGCTGCTGATCTGCGCTACCCGATCCTGCTGTGCGCGGAGGGGCGGTTGATGGATGGGATGCACCGGGTATGCAATGCTTTGCTGACAGGGCAGCCGACCCTTCCGGCCCGCCGGTTTGAGGTGACCCCGAAACCTGATTTCATCAATGTGGATATTTCAAAGTTGCCTTATCCGGATGAAGAGGTCTGAGCCGAGGGCTCACCTATCGCCCCCGCGGTTCTTTGGCAGGGTTTCCGTATTGGGAAGCTCTGGCAACCAGGCCTCACGCCGGGTGGTCCAAAGCTCATAACTGGGCGGCCAGCGCGAGGGCTGGTCCAGGGCGCCCAGATGTACCTCCACCTCATCATCGGTGCGGGCGAAGACGGAACTGCCGCAGGTGGGGCAGAAGTGCCTATCCCGAAAGCAGTGGGTCGTGCCGGTGATGGTGACGACCTCGGGGGCAAACACCGCTGCCGCATAGAAAACCGCGCCGTGGTGTTTGCGGCAGTCCATGCAATGGCAGAGACCCACGCGTTTTGGTGCGCCTGTGAGGAACAGGCGAACCGCCTCGCAAAGGCACCCGCCGGTGACTTTGGCCGTGACCTCGGCCTGCGGGTCCTGCTTGCGCGCCGGCGTATGCGTCATCGCTGGGTCTTTCCGATAACCGCGCGCTTATTGATAGCTGTAGCCGTCATGGGTGCCTTCGGTGAGGTATCGATCGCGCATGTCAGCCAGATCGGGTGAGGTCCAGAAGGCCGTGACCGTTGCGGTTGGCGCGGTGGCAAAGGCGGGGTAATTGCTGTCCTGATCCAGCAGACGCTTGAGGCTCTGTTGATGGTACTGATCAGTGAACTCCGCCGATGTCTGCAGCTGGCTGGCCCAGACATGGGTGGCAGGGGTGGAGAGCCAGCGCAGCTCCTCCAGCGCGGTGAGGCGTAGCTGCGGGTCAAACCGCGCCAGATCATTGCGCACAACGGATAGCAGCTGACTGATCAGGGCCCATTTGCGCGGGTCGGGGGGGATGCCGTTGCCCTCACCGGAGTATCGGTAAGGGAAGGATCCGGAGAGGAAGGCCAGCAAGTAAACGTCCTTTTCACTCTGCGCCGGATCTTGGAAGAGGGTAGGGGCCAATGCCTGATTGACGTCATCCCAGGTGCTTTCAGGCATATCCGACCCGTTGCGGATTGAGCGGATCCAGTCCGGGTCCAGATCTGAACTGTCCTTCAGGGTGCGCAGGAATTGTTCAAGCCATAGCGCGTCATTGTTGTGGGCCATCAGTGACAGGCTTGCCGCCGCCCGCAGCGTGGCGGATTCGGTGGTGGTGACCTTGCTCTTCAAGGACTTAAGCGTGGTTTCATCTTTCAGATCCACGTAGCTTTCGAACTGCTGGAACTCCTTGCCGACCTCATACTAGTTGTTGTCTTTGGCGGCCGCCAGCGCGGCCTCCCACACCAGATTGAGCCCAACAAGGGTTTCGCGCTCTTCCAATTCGGCAACCTCTTTGAGCAGGGTGTCGCGCCGTTCTTCGGCTTTGCTCAGCTGGTCCCGCATGGTTGCCGCATTTGCCAGCCTGATCCTGTCCAGATCCTCAACACTGGAGAGCTGATTGATCACCAATGTCTGGACCCGTTCGGCTGTGCGCATCAGCGTGTCCTCAACAGTGGCGCGGGCTTCGGCCTGGGCTTGGGCAACGGTGGCGCGCGCCTCGGCTATGGCGATTTTGGCATTGGCGGTTTCGATCCGCGCGGCTTCCTGGGCAAGGCGCGCCTCTTCCAACTGCGCCTCAGCGGCGGCGGTCATGACGGCCAGTGCTTTTTGGTGTTTGTCACGTTCTTGCGCGATCTGCTGGCGCACCTCTTTCAGTTCTTCATTGGCGCTGATGTTCAGTTGGATGATGTAGCTGGCGCCGTAAAACAGCGCGGCAATCACGGCCAGGGCAAAGGCAAAAGCGGGAAAGCGCTGAACAAAGTAGAGCGCAACATCCCAGGGGCCTGCGCCCACGGTGTTTTTTGTGTCATCTGTCGGGGCTGTGGCGACAGCGGGGTCGGGTGTTTGTGTCATGAGGGGTGACCTGAAAATGGAGTGGGTAAAATCAATGCCCCCAGCCTACCACAGGTCCGCCATTGCACCTAATCGGGGGCTGTACTGACCCTAACCGCGCAACGAAAAAGCCCCGACCAATGGCCGGGGCTTTCGCAAGATCTTGAGGTCCGGAACCTTAGTTCGGGATCTCGGCGGTGATGCCTTCAACGTAGAAGCTCATGCCGGCCAGACCGTCATCACCGTAGTCGGATGCGGTTTGACCTGCTTCCAGCCAGACCGAACCGTCCTGCTTGTTCAGCGGGCCGGTGAAGGCGTGGTATTCGCCCGATGCCAGCTTGGCTTTCAGTTCCATCGCTTCGGCGGCAACCTCGGCAGGCACTTTGTCGGTGATTTCACCGATGCCAACCATGCCTGCGCCGATGCCATCCCAGGTCGACTTGCTTTCCCAGGAACCGTCCATCACAGCCTGAGTACGGGCGATGTAGTAAGGGGCCCAATCGTCGATGATCGAGGAAACACGCGGGCCGTCTTTATACTCGGCCATGTCCGATGCCTGACCAAAACCGATCACGCCACCGGCTTCCTGAGCGGCGGCCAGCGGTGCGGTGGAGTCGGTGTGCTGCAGGATCACGTCTGCGCCCTGTTCGATCAGCGCCTTGGCAGCGTCGGCTTCTTTCGCCGGATCAAACCAGGTGTAGGCCCAGATGATTTTGAACTCGACGTCCGGGTTCACCTTCTTGGCGTGGATATAGGCCGAGTTGATGCCGCGGATAACTTCCGGGATCGGGAAGGAGGCGATGTAGCCGATCACGTTCGACTCGGTCATTTTGCCGGCGATGTGACCCTGAATGGCGCGACCTTCGTAGAAACGGGCCGAGTAGACCGACACGTTGTCAGCTTGCTTGTAGCCGGTAGCGTGCTCGAACTTCACGTTCGGGAATTTCTTCGCCACGTTGATGGTCTGGTCCATGTAGCCAAACGAGGTGGTGAAGATCAGCTCCGCGCCTTCCAGCGCCATCTGGGTCATCACACGCTCAGCGTCGGGGCCTTCGGGAACCGATTCAACAAATACGGTTTCAACCTTGTCGCCGAAGTGCTCTTCAACAGCCAGACGGCCTTTGTTGTGCTCATAGGTCCAACCACCATCACCGACGGGGCCGACGTAGACAAAACCCACTTTGGTGGTGTCTGCGGCGAAACCGGCCGAGGCAAGGCCCATGGCCAGGGCTGCGCTTGCAAGCAGGGTTCTTCTTTTCATCTTCGCTCTCCTTGTTGAAGTCTCAGTTTGATTTGTGTTTGCCGCCTTTTGCAACGGCGCGCTTCTGGTTGCGAGTCTTTTGCTCGCTGGTTTCTATTTTTTCCAGAGTTTCTTCAATATCTTCGATGTCTCGACTGATAATTGCTGAAGTTATAACCCCTGCCGGTACCGCAAAGATCCCAACCCCCAAGAGCAACAGCCCGGACGTGAAAATGCGGCCCCCCAGCGTAATGGGCACCACATCACCGTAGCCCACGGTGGTCAGTGTCACAACCGACCACCAAAGCGCCGCCGGAACTGAAGAAAACACCTCAGGCTGGGCCTCATGTTCAAAGAGGTAAATCCCGACGGAGCCAACATAGAGCAGCAGCGCCGCGACACAGAAGAACAGCGTCAATTCCTGACGGACCGATCGCAGCGCCAGAACCAGCCGGTCCATCGCGCGGGAATGACCCAGAAGCTTCAGCATCCGCGCCAGCAGCAACAGGCGCAACAGACGCAGCACGCTGGCCCCGCTCATCTCAAGGATGATGAAGGGCAGCCAGGCCAGTAGATCGATAATGCCCCAAAAGGAAAAGACGTAAGACAGACGGTGACGTGCTGCGAAAAAGCGCAGACCGTATTCGATGAAAAAGACAAAGGCGGCGAAGCGTTCAAAAGCGTAAAGCGCCTGATAGGCCGCTGGGGGCAGTTCGGGCACCGTCGCCAGCGCATAGGCAAAGGCTGAGGCCAGAATAAGCCCGTGTAGAAACAGGATCGGTGCGGCCCCCCAACGGGCATCTCGCCCGTTGAGGAGACCGCGAATGCGCAGCTGTTGCGCGGTGCCAGACCCGTGGTCAGTTGCCCGCATGGAAAACCTTACCAAGGGATGCAGGGGCGCCGCTGCGGTCGGCCGACATGATCACCAGCACGATGATGGTGATGACATAGGGTGACATCGCCAGGAACTCGACCGGAATGGCCACACCCGCCGCCTGCAAGTTCAGCTGCAGAACGTTGATGCCACCAAACAGGCAGGCGCCCAGCAGAACACGCCAGGGCTTCCAGCTGGCAAAGACCACCAGCGCCAGCGCAATCCAGCCGATCCCCGCGGTCATGCCCTCGGTCCACTGCGGCACGCGGATCAGGCTGATGTAAGCCCCGCCCATGCCGGCACAGGCACCGCCAAACAGGATCGCGATAACGCGGATCCGCACCACCTTGTAGCCCAGGGCATGGGCGGCATCATGGCTTTCACCGACCGCGCGCAGGATCAGACCGGCGCGGCTGTATTTCAGCATCGCCCAGACACCCAGCGTCAGGAAGAAGGCCAGGTAGACAATAAAGTCCTGGGTAAACAGCACCGGCCCGATGAAGGGGATGTCCGATAGCAGCGGAATATCAAACCGCGGGAAGCTGGGCGGCTTGATGCCCTGATAGCCCTGACCGATCAGCGCCGACAGGCCCAGACCAAAGAGGGTCAGCGCCAGACCCGAGGCCACCTGATTGGCCAGTGCATATTGCGTCAGCAGCGCAAACAGGAGGCTCAGCGCAGCGCCACCAATGGCCGCTGCAACAAGCCCCAAAACAGGGGAGCCGGTGTTGACGGAAATCGCAAAGCCACAGATCGCGCCGGTGATCATCATGCCTTCCACACCAAGGTTCAGCACCCCGGCTTTTTCCACCACCAGTTCGCCAATGGCCGCCAACAGCAGCGGCGTTGCCGCCACAATCAGTGAGGCCAGCAGAAGAACGGGGTTAATCGAAGAAAAATCCATCACGCCACCTCACGCTTTGCTAGACGGATGCGGAAGTTGGTCAGAACGTCCACGGTCAAAAGGAAGAACAACAGCATGCCCTGGAACAGCTGGATCGCAGCCGCAGGCAGGCCCAGTTTGGACTGTGCAATCTCACCGCCGATATAGGTCAGCGCCATCAGCGCACCGGCCAGCAGGATACCAACCGGATGCAACCGGCCCAGGAAGGCGACGATAATGGCGGTAAAGCCATAGCCGACGTTGAAATCAATGCTGACCTGACCCGCCGGGCCCGAGACCTCAAACAGCCCCGCAACACCTGCCAGCGCCCCCGAGGTGCCAAGGCAGATCAGGATCAACCGGCTGGGGTTCACACCGGCAAACTTCGCCGCACGGGGCGCTTCACCAGTCAGTCGGATGTGGAAGCCCAGCATGTGACGGTTCAGCAGCACATAGGCAAAGATCACCGCGATCAGGGCCGCCACCACACCCCAATGCATGCCGGTGCCGGTGATCAGCTCGGCATTATGGGCCGAAGCGTAATCGCGCAGGTTCCGCGAACCGGGGAAGCCCATGCCCTCGGGGTTGCGCAACAAACCCAGCGACATCGACGCCAAGAGCTGCTCAGCCACATAGACCAGCATCAAGGAGACGAGGATCTCATTGGTGCCAAAACGCACCTTCAAAAACGCCGGGATCATCGCCCAGATCCAGCCGCCAAAGGCGCCTGCGATGACCATCAGCGGGAAGATGTAGAAAGCTTCCATCGGGTAGAAGGCCAAGCCAACACCGGCGCCGACGATGGCGCCCATGATATATTGCCCTTCAGCGCCGATGTTCCAGATGCCAGCGCGGAAGCCCAGCGACAGGCCGATCGCGATCAGCACCAGCGGCGCCCCTTTCACCAAAAGCTGCGGCCGGTAGTAAAAGGCAAATTCGGAAAACAGCGGTTCCCAGAAGATGGTTTTGATTGCCACCAGCGGGTCTTTGCCCAGCCAGGCAAACAATGCGCCGCCAACCACCATGGTCAGCACAACCGCCAGCAGCGGCGTCAGATAGGTCCAGGCCTGCGACGGCTGGGGACGTTTCTCCAGCTTGATCACGCCATGCCCTCCTTTTCAATGTTCTTCAAATACTCGATGGGGGGCAGATCAGACATGCGCCACCTCCATCCCATGGGCACCACCCATCATCAGGCCAATCTCATCCACAGTCAGGCCCTTGGCAGGGCGGATATCGGACAGGCGGCCTTCGTTCAGCGCGGCAAAATGGTCTGAGATCTCCATCAACTCATCCAGATCCTGACTGATGCAGATCACCGCAGCGCCGGCCGCTGCCAGATCCAGCAGGGACTGAC
The DNA here is from genome assembly GCF_963691685.1 of Thalassovita sp. Taxonomy (GTDB): domain Bacteria; phylum Pseudomonadota; class Alphaproteobacteria; order Rhodobacterales; family Rhodobacteraceae; genus Thalassobius. The sequence continues at coordinate 3,153,427 of NZ_OY829290.1, read as the reverse complement.
GGATATCTGCCGCCGCCGCGGCATCCACCCCCCATGTCGGCTGGTTCACCACCAGCACGTCTGGGCGTTGCAGAACCTCACGGCCGATCACAAACTTCTGCAGGTTGCCGCCAGATAGCGACCGGGCGGCGTTGCCGGGGCCGGGGGTGCGGACGTCAAATTTCTCAATAATGGTCTCGGCAAAGCTGCGCGCCTTGCCCCATTTCAGGAAACCCTTGTTTTCCAACCCTTCGCGGACGGATCCGGTTAGGACGGCGTTTTCAATCAGGCTCATATCCGGGGCCGCGGCATGGCCCAGCCGTTCCTCAGGCGCGGTCAGCAGACCCAATTTGCGGCGCGCCACAGGGCCCAGATTGCCGACCTCCTGGCCTTCCAGAACAATCGTGCCGGGGCTGGTTGGCAATTCGCCAGACAGCGCGCCCAACAGCTCATCCTGACCATTGCCGGCCACGCCGCCAATGCCCAAGATCTCGCCCGAGCGCACCTGCATGCTGATGCCCTTCAGCGAGGTGCCAAATTCCGCCGGGGAGGCCACTGTCAGATCGTTAAGCTCCAACAACACTTGCCCGATGTCACCGCCTGCGCGTTCCGGCACATGCAGTTTGGAACCCACCATCATCTCCGCCATGTCGCGGGCGGTGGTGTCGCGTGGAACACAATCCCCCACCACTTCGCCCAGACGCAGGATGGTGGCGTTGTCACAGAGGGCGCGGATCTCTTCCAGTTTGTGGCTGATATAGAGGATCGCGGTGCCTTCGGCGGACAGTTTGCGCAGGGTTTCAAACAGGATGTCGACCTCCTGCGGGGTCAGAACCGAGGTCGGCTCATCCATGATCAACAGTTTCGGATCCTGCAGCAGGCAGCGGATGATTTCGACCCGCTGACGTTCCCCCGCCGAGAGATCACCCACAGTGCGGTAGGGATCCAGCGGCAGGCCATAGGTTTCTGAGACCTCTTTGATCCGGCTGGCCAGATCGCCCATCTTGGGTGGGTTTTCCATGCCAAGGGCGATGTTTTCGGCCACGTTCAGCGCGTCAAACAGCGAAAAGTGCTGGAACACCATGGCCACACCGGCCTGTCGTGCCGCCGAAGGTTTCACCGGCGCATAATCCTGACCGCGCATGGTCATCTGACCACTGTCGGGCTTGACCAGACCGTAGATCATCTTCACCAGCGTCGATTTACCCGCGCCATTTTCCCCCAGCAGGGCGTGGACCTCGCCCTCGCCGATTTCGAACGAAACGTTGTTGTTGGCCACAACGCCCGGATAGGCCTTGGTCAGGCCGTTGAGTGTAAGGAGCGTCCCTGTCACGCGAAGTCTTCCTTTCGTTGGATCGGTTCCGCTTTTGCACTTACTAGCGTCTGGGCCATGCAAACAGCAATGGCCCAAGGCGCAGCGTCAGGCCGGTTGAGACCGGTCTTTTGCGGTTTTTTTGTGCGAAATGCAGGCCTGTGTTGCCGCGTCACAGAACGGAGTGGGGCGGAATAGGGCAGAGAATGCGCGAAACATGCGATCCGTGGCAGGTAGACGTGCCGCTGCAAATGCAGGGCCGCGCCGCGCAGTTCCTCGCTCTCTCCGGTCCGAAGAAAGGGAACAGTCATATGCTAAAACCTGCCGCCTTACCAAGTGTCCATCCCCAGAGGCGCGTCTTCGATGCGGCGTAGAAAACGTGCGGGCGTCCTTGCTTGCTCGATTAGCAGAGCGAGATTCCAACGCGAATTCAAGAAAATTCATCGCTGCACTGCGGCTAAGAATGTTGCTGTGCACAAATTTTGGGCGCAATAATTGTAGTTGTTGGCGCTCACATCCGGGGCTAACGCAGCGACTTTGCCAGGTCTTCCAACTGGTCTGTGGACTGGCCCCAACCCTGATGAAATCCCATGTTTTCATGGGCTTTGTTGCTTTCTTCATCCGCATGCAGCGCGCGGATGATGTAGCGCGTGCCCAGCACTTCGGGGCTGAGCAGCACAACGGTGGTCAAAAAACTGCGTTTTCGGGGGTGAAATCCGGGCGCCAGCGCATCGGTGAAGACCAACATATTGTCGGGTTTGAACACAAGGATGCAACCATCGGTCTCAACCGTCTTGCCTGACGGGGTTCTCATCCTGGCATAAAACGCCCCGCCCGGACGCGGGTCCAGCCGGACCTCTTCCATCTCAACAGGCTTGGGGCAGAACCATTGTTTCAGCAGCTCCGGTTCCGTCCAACAGCGCCAGATCGTCGAGGGCGCGGCCATGATCACGCGGTCAATTTCCAGATCGGTCTTGGGGTCGTAAGGAAGATGCATGCGTCTCCTTTCAGAACAATCGGTTAGCCCCAGAATAACGCAAGAAGCGTGCTGTGGCACCCATTCGCCACTTTTCCCCTCTGGAGGTGTGGCATAGAATGGTCTGCATGACTGACGCGCCTCGATTCATTCACCTGAGAACCCACACCGAATATTCGCTCCTGGAAGGGGCGGTGCGGCTGAAAAAACTGCCCGGGCTCTGCGCCGATATGGGCATGCCGGCCGTTGCGGTGACCGACACCAATTCGCTGTTTGCCGCGTTGGAATTTTCGGTCTCTGCCCAAGGGGCTGGGGTGCAGCCTATCGTTGGATGTCAGGTCGATGTGACCTATGCCAAAGCAGCCCCGGGTGAGGCCCCGATTGCGCCTGCGCCGATTGTTTTGCTGTCGCAGACCGAGGCTGGATATGAAAACCTGATGCGTCTGTCGTCCTGCCTTTATGTAGATAATGGTGGGCAGATCCCGCAGGTCTCAATCGAGGAATTGGAGGAGTTCTCCGAAGGGTTGATCTGCCTGACCGGGGCCGCTGGTGGCCCGCTGGGCCAGTTGTTGCAGCAGGGGTTCCGGGACCGTGCCGAGGCGCTGTTGCGCCAGCTGGCGTCGATCTATCCGCAGCGGCTTTATGTAGAATTGCAGCGCCACCCCGGCGAAGACGGCCTGCCGGCTGAGGAGCGCCTTTGCGAACGTCACTTCGTGGAAATGGCCTATGATATGGGCCTGCCGTTGGTGGCCACCAACGATGTCTACTTCCCGAAAACAGACATGTATGAGGCGCATGATGCGCTGATCTGTATTTCGGAAGGCACCTATGTCGATCAGGCCGAACCGCGCCGTCGCCTGACCCCGCAGCATTATTTCAAATCGCAGGAAGAGATGATCACGCTGTTTGCGGATCTGCCAGAAGCGATTGAAAACACAGTTGAAATCGCCCGGCGTTGCGCCTTTGGCACCTATCGGCGTGATCCGATCCTGCCGAAATTTGCAGATGATGAGGTGGCCGAACTGCGCCGCCAAGCGAACGAAGGGTTGCAGGCGCGTCTGAAGGTGATCCCGCATGCCGCAACCCTCGAGGAATATCAGGAACGTCTGGATTTCGAACTGGGCATCATTGAGGGCATGGGCTTCCCCGGCTACTTCCTGATCGTTGCCGACTTCATCCAATGGGGCAAGGACCATGGCATTCCGGTGGGGCCGGGCCGTGGTTCGGGCGCGGGTTCGCTGGTGGCTTATGCGCTGACCATCACCGATTTGGACCCGCTGCGCTACAGCCTGCTGTTTGAACGTTTTCTTAACCCCGAACGTGTATCCATGCCGGACTTCGATATCGATTTCTGCATGGACCGGCGTGAGGAGGTGATCAAATACGTTCAGGAAAAATACGGCCGTGACAAGGTTGGTCAGATCATCACCTTTGGTGCGCTGCTGTCCAAGGCTGCCGTGCGCGATATCGGCCGGGTGCTGCAAATGCCCTATGGGCAGGTCGATCGCCTGTCCAAGCTGATCCCCGTTGAAGGGGTGAAGCCAATGTCGATTGTCGACAGTCTGAAAGAGGAACCGCGCCTGCGCGAGGAGGCCCGCAACGAAGAGGTTGTGGACCGCCTCTTGAACTACGGCATGCAGGTTGAGGGGCTGCTCAGAAACGCCTCGACCCACGCGGCGGGTGTGGTGATCGGGGATCGCCCTCTGGACCGTCTGGTGCCGCTTTATCAGGATCCGCGCTCGGACATGCCGGCAACCCAGTTCAACATGAAATGGGTGGAACAGGCCGGTCTGGTGAAGTTTGACTTTCTGGGTCTGAAGACCCTGACTGTCATTCAAAACGCGGTGGATCTGATCAAGAAAAACGGCCGCCACCTGCATATCGGCCCGGATGGGACTGAGCTTTATGAACCCAAAGAGGGGGCAGTGGACGATATCGGCCATATCCCTCTGGATGATGAGGCGACCTACAAACTCTACTCCAGCGCCAAAACCGTGGCGGTGTTCCAGGTGGAATCCGGCGGCATGATGAGCGCGCTGCAGCAGATGAAGCCGAACTGTATCGAAGACATCGTTGCGCTTGTGGCGCTTTATCGTCCAGGCCCGATGGAAAACATTCCCACCTATTGCAAGGTGAAGAATGGCCAGCAGGATCTGGAATCGGTGCATCCGCTGATCGACCATATCCTTGAGGAAACCCAGGGCATCATTGTTTACCAGGAACAGGTGATGCAGATCGCCCAGGTCATGGCGGGCTACAGCCTGGGCGGCGCGGACCTGCTGCGCCGGGCGATGGGTAAAAAGATCAAAGAGGCGATGGACGCGGAGCGTCCGAAGTTCGAAAAAGGCGCCGCTGAAAACGGTGTGCCGAAGAAGAAAGCCAGCGAAGTCTTTGACTTGCTGGAGAAATTCGCGAACTACGGCTTCAACAAATCACACGCTGCGGCCTATGCGGTGGTCAGCTATCAGACCGGCTGGCTGAAGGCGAACCACCCGGCGGAATTCATGGCGGGCGTCATGAACTGCGATATCCACCTGACCGACAAGCTGGAAATCTACGCAGAAGAGGTGCGTCGCGGGCTTGAGATCACCATTGTGCCGCCCTGCGTCAACCGCTCACTGCCGACATTCGACGTGGTTGAGGGCGAGTTGATCTACGGTATGGGCGCGCTGAAAAACGTCGGGATCGAAGCGGTGAAGCTGATTTCTGACGCGCGCCTCAACACAGATCAGCGCGACAAACCTTTTGTGACCCTCTTCGATTTTGCCCGTCGCGTGGATCTGAAACGGGTCGGCAAGCGGCCGCTGGAAATGCTGGCGCGCGCCGGGGCCTTTGACAACATCGATCCCAACCGTCGCCGGGTGTTTGACAGCCTCGAAGGTCTGGTCAGCTACTCGGCAGCGATCCACGAACAGCGGGAATCCAATCAGGTGTCGCTCTTTGGTGAAGCGGGGGAGGATCTGCCGGAACCGCGCCTGTCCAAAGTGGCTGACTGGCCCGCCGCGGATCGTCTGGCCGAGGAACATAAGGCCGTTGGCTTCTACCTGACCGGTCACCCGCTGGATGACTATCTGCCTGCGTTGAAACGGAAAAAACTGCTGACGCTTGAGGGGCTGAAACTCAAGGCCGAAGCAGAAGGCGCTGCCGTGGCGCGTGTGGGCGTGCTGGTGTCGGGCCTGCAGGAGCGAAAATCCGGCCGCGGCACCCGGTTCTTCCGAATGAATATTTCTGACCCAACCGGGCAGGTCGCGGGCATGGTGATGTTCCCCGAAGACTTTGACAAGGTGCGGGCGGTGTTTGATCAGACCAACCATGTGGTCATGACGCTTGAGGCGCGGTTTAACGAAGGTCAGTTTGACCCGATGGGCCGTTCCGTCATGAACCTGGACAACTTCGTCGCCGATGCGGGCAACATGGGGCTCAGGATCTTTGTCGACGATGCCGTGGCGATCCCCTCGGTCGCCTCGATCCTCGAAGGCGCAAAAGAAAGCGCGCGCGGGGCAGGGCGGGGGCCGGTGCGGTTCTGCCTGATGAACCCGGAGTTGCCGGGTGAGGTGGACATCGACACAGAACAGGAATTCCCGGTGAACCCGCAGATCAAAGGCGCGATCAAATCGATCAATGGCGTGCTGGAAGTCGAAGAAATTTGAGGCCCCGCGCCGCGGACCCCAAAAATCACCTGTGATTCGCAACATTTGATTCGTGCGAATCGCTGGTGTAGGGTTGCGCGGGGATCAAAGGGACGGGGACAGACCAGCCTATGCCGAAGCGCTTTCAGACCTGCCTGCGGGCAACGTCAGCCTCTGTGCTGAGCCTGTCTTTGGCGGCGTGTTTCAGCCCGCTCGACGGGGTTGAGCGGCTCTCTGATATGCCAATCTCCGAAGCGTCGGGCAATGGCGTTGCCGCGCTGCCGGATGCGGCGGAGCTGGAGGGCGAAAACCCGCTGCTGGCGGGGCTGATCGCCCGTGAAAGCGCCGGCGATAGCGCAGAGCCGGCGGCGCCTGAGCCAAAACGCAAACCCCTGTTTGGTTTCTTGAAACCGAAACCGACATCAAAACCGGACGAGGCGCCGGTGACGGATGTGGCGGACGTTGAAACCCCTGTCGAGGCAACCACAGAAGACACCGCAGCAGTAGAGGCCGAGCCGCGTAAGTCATTGTTTGGCTTCCTGAAACGCAAGCCGGTGGAGCAGGAAGCTGTTGAGGTCGCGGCGCTGGAAACACCTGCGGTGGTGACCGATCTGACCGATCCGGCGGCACCGGTTCAGGTCAAAGCGGAAGAGACCTCCGACACTGAAACCAAGGGCGTGTTGTCCTGGCTGCGCCGTCAGAAAGACGCGCCGCTGGAGGACAAGCCGGATCTGGACACCCTGCCAGAGGTGAAAGACGTCAAAGCGGATGAGGCACCTGAGGCGACGGTGCAGACCGCCAGCCTGACGCCGACAGGTCCGGCGACCGAAAAGAACGCACCGGGCCTTTTCAGCCTGTTCCGCAGCAAACCCAAAGACGCGCCTGCGCCCAAAGGCATTGCTTTTGGCACCCGAGTGGGTTTCGGCAGCGCGGCACCCTTGTGTGACTATCCAAAGAAAAAGATCGGCAAGCTGGTCGCGCAATATCCGGAAAAGAAACCGGTCTATTGGCTTTATGACAGCGCCCCCGGATCTGAGGAGGCGCGCGCCTTTTACATCAAAGGTTTCGCGGATGGCTGTCTGCGGCAGGTACGGGCAACGGTGGTGGTGTTCGGTTCGGTCGAGATGCACGAACAGATCCGCTACGGCCTGCCTGCCGATCTGCATCCCTATAGCGATACGGATAAAGCTTACGAAAAGGTTAAGCGCAGCATCTGTAAGGTAGGGGCCAAGAAACCCTGTGGCGATAAGCTGCCTCTGCTGACGCCCAACACCGTGTTCCTCAGCCTTTATAGCACTGAGGTCAGCGCGCAGGATTGGGCCAATCTTTTGCTGCATGACGGCCAGTTGATGGCCAGTGACCGTAAATCCGGCGACAGCTGATCAGCGGGATCAGTAATGCGGCGGCGTTTCCGGGCCGCCATAGATATGGCTGCCACCGTCTGCCTCGCGTTCGGCCTCACGCTGCATCAGTAGGGCCACGCGCCGGGTCAGCAGATCGATTTCCTTGGCCTGCGCGGCCACCACATCTGAGAGATCCTCAACCGTGCGGTTCAGGTGGGCAAGCTGTTCTTCCATTTCCTGCATGGCGGACCTCATCATTGGATGGGCGCGCATAGCATGGCGGGCGGGGATTTGAAATCCCCGCCAGTGCGCGCCTAGCCTTCGATGCCCCGCACATCGCCGGGTTCGGTGCCCGGGGCGAGGGTGAAGCCTTCATCCAACCAGCCGGTGACGCCGCCGATCATTTCCTTCACCGGCAGGCCCAGACGGGCCAGACGCACGGCGGCCTTGTTGGCGCCGTTGCAATGCGGGCCGGCGCAATAGGTGACGAACAGGGTGCCAGCTGGCCATTCCGCCATCTTGCGGGCGGTGATTTTGCCATGCGGCAGGTTGATGGCGCCGGGCACATGGCCCGCGGCATAGAGGTCCGGGCTGCGCACATCGAGCAGCACAAAATCCGTGGCGCCTTTGGCGAGCGCCGCGTGCGTGTCCCAGCAATCGGCTTCAAAACTCAGGCGGGCCTCAAAATGGGCCAGCGCGATGTGGGAGGGGGCGGCGGCAACGGCAGCGACGGGGCTTGGCATGATCTGTTTCCTTCTGATCTGTGTGAACCGGGGTGACCCCGCCAAAATGCCCCTTGCGCCGCCAATGTGTGGTGGGCAAAAATGACTACATGCGGTCAATATTTGCCAAAGAGTCCCAATGATGCAGAAATCCCCCCATGTGTGCATCGTGGCCTATGACGGGCTGTGCACCTTTGAGTTTGGCATCGCGGTGGAGCTGTTCAGCCTGCCGCGTCCTGAATTTTCCAGCTGGTATCGGACCGAGGTGATCGCCGCCGACGGCGGGCCGATGCGGGCAACAGGGGGCATTCAGATCGCCACAGATGGGGGGGTGGAACGGCTGGAAACGGCGGACCTGATCCTGTTGCCCGGCTGGCGCGGTGCGGCAGAACCGGTGCCCGCACCGTTGCGCGATGCGCTGCGTGCAGCGCATGCACGCGGCGCCCGGTTGGCGACGATTTGTTCAGGGGTGTTTGTGCTGGCACAGATTGGCCTGCTGTCCGGGCGGCGCGCCACAACCCATTGGCGTTATGCGGATATTCTGGCGGAACGGTTCCCGGATGTCACAGTGGATCCTGATGTTTTGTTTGTGGAGGATGGCACGATCCTGACCTCTGCCGGATCTGCCGCCGGGTTGGATATGGGGCTGCATATCATCCGTCAGGACTACGGCGCGGAACGGGCAAATCAGGTGGCCAAACGCCTGTGCCTGCCAGCGCGGCGGGATGGCGGGCAACGCCAGTTTGTGCCGATGCCGGAACCCATGGCCCGCACCGGTGGGATTGCCCCCTTGCTGGATCAGATAAGGGCCGCGCTGGATGAGGACTGGCCGCTGTCCCGCATGGCCTCTGCGGCGGGCATGTCGCAGCGGACCCTGGCGCGCCGTATGGAGGAGGCAACTGGTGAGACGCCAAAGGCCTGGCTGCGGCGCGCCCGGGTGGCGCGGGCATCGGACCTGCTGGAGCGGAGCGATCTGCGGTTGGATGACATTGGCGTGGCCTGCGGCTTTGGCTCGCCCGAGACGTTCCGCCGTGATTTTCGTCGCATCTCGGGACTGGCGCCTTCGGCCTATCGGGCCCGGTTTTCTGCGGCGGTTGCGCCCGGGGCGTAACAGCACTGTAACACCCCGGCCAAAATAACGCTTTCGCGGCGCAAAGTGGCTGGATTGCCCTTGCAAAGCTTGCCCCTAAGGGCGGCATCCGATAGACGCGAGCGCGATATTAGCCGCAAGGACAAAGCAATGGCCAAGCAGAAGAAAGCCCCCCGCCCCAAGGCCGTCACGCCGAAGGGCTTCCGCGATTATTTCGGCACCGAGGTGACCGAGCGCAGCGAGATGCTGCAGAAGATCGCCGGGGTCTATCATCATTATGGCTTTGACGCGCTGGAATCTGCGGCCGTGGAAACCGTTGAGGCGCTGGGCAAGTTCCTGCCTGACGTGGATCGCCCGAACGAAGGTGTGTTCGCCTGGCAGGAAGCCGACGAGAACGACAAGGGCGATTGGATGGCCCTGCGTTATGACCTGACCGCGCCTTTGGCCCGGGTTTATGCACAGCACCGCAACGACCTGCCGAACCCCTATCGCCGCTACGCAATGGGGCCTGTCTGGCGCAATGAGAAGCCGGGTCCGGGGCGCTATCGCCAGTTCTACCAGTGTGATGCCGATACCGTTGGCACCAACTCGATGGCGGCTGATGCTGAGATCTGCATGATGCTGGCCGACACGCTGGAAGCCGTGGGCATTCCACGTGGCGACTATCTGGTTCGGGTCAACAACCGCAAGGTTCTCAATGGCGTGTTGGAGGCAATGGGCCTTGCCGAAGCGGATCCCAAACGTGACGACGTGCTGCGCACCATCGACAAGTTTGACAAAGTTGGCGCCGAAGGCGTGCGTCAGCTGCTGGGCAAGGGGCGTCTGGATGCCTCCGGCGCCTATATCGATGGTGTTGGTCTGGCCGAAGAACAGGCCGATCCTGTGATCGCCTTCCTGACCTCCAAGGCTGACGATGTGGCCGGCACAATGGAAAACCTGCGTGCCGCCGTGGGTGGCAGCAAGGTTGGCCAGGACGGGATCGCTGAGCTGGAACAGATGGGCGCCCTTTTTGCCGCTGCGGGCTACGGTGATGATCGGATCCTGATTGATCCGTCGATCGTGCGCGGGCTGGGTTATTACACCGGTCCGGTGTTTGAGGCTGAGCTGACCTGTGAAATCTTTGACGAAAAGGGTCGCAAGCGGCAGTTCGGTTCGGTTGCGGGCGGCGGTCGTTACGACGGTCTGGTCAAACGTTTCACCGGCCAGGAAGTACCGGCAGTTGGCCTCTCGATCGGGGTGGACCGGCTGTTGGCAGCGCTGCGTGAAAAGGGCCGCATGGGCGGCGCGCCCACCGGTCCGGTGGTTGTGACCGTAATGGATAAGGCCCGTATGGCCGACTATCAGGCCATGGTGGCTGAGTTGCGTCAGGCCGGTATCCGGGCGGAAGTCTATCTGGGCAATCCCAAGAACTTTGGCAATCAGCTGAAGTATGCGGACAAGCGCCATTCCCCCATCGCGATCATCGAAGGTGGGGATGAAAAGGAAAAAGGCGTGGTGCAGATAAAGGACCTGATCCTTGGCGCCAAAATCGCCGAAAGCGCCACCCTGGAAGAGTGGAAAGAACGCCCCAGCCAGTTTGAAGTGGCCCGCACTGAACTGGTGACCAAGGTGCGTGAGATCCTCGCGTCACAACAGGATGACAGCGATGCCTGACCGGATTGAGATCCGCGCCCGCGCGGCGGCCCTGCGTGCCTCGTTTGAGGCCGCTGGCGCCCAGTTGGTGGAAACGGATATCCTGCAACCGGCTGAGGTCCTGTTGGACCTTTACGGTGAGGATATTCGGGGCCGCGCCTATGTCACCTCGGACGCGCTGCGCGGCGAACAGATGCTGCGCCCGGATTTCACTGTGCCGGTGGTGCAGATGCATATGGCTCATGGGGCTGAACCTGCACGCTACACCTACGCGGGCGAAGTGTTCCGCCGTCAGGAAGATGATCCCGACCGCGCCAATGAATACACGCAGGTCGGCTATGAGGTTTTTGACCGCGAAAACCCGGTTGAGGCGGATGCGGAGGTCTTTGCGATCATCCGTGATGCGCTGGGCAACCAGCCGCTGCGGGCGGCCTGTGGTGACATCGGCCTGCTGCGCGCCGCGATCGAGGGCCTGCAGACCACCGAGCGGCGCAAAGCCGCTCTGCGCCGCCATATCTGGCGCCCGCGCCGGTTCCGCGCATTGCTGGACCGTTATGCTGGCCGGGTAGACGTGCCCGCGGCCCGCGCGGCGCTGTTGGCTGCCGAAGATCCCTTTGCCGCGGCTGGGCCGGACATCGGCCTGCGCTCCCGCCGTGAGGTAGAGGCCCGCATTGCCGCCCTGCGCGAAGATGCAGCGGCCGAAGCGCTGGCCGAACGTGATGTGGCGCTGATTGATGCCATTCTGGGGGTGCGGGAAAACCTGCCCAACGCTTTGGAACAGCTGCGCGATATCGCGGTGGATATGCCGGCGATCAGCGCCTCGGTTGAGCGTCTGGCGCGCCGGATGAAGGCGCTGGAAAAACGTGGCGTTGATGTAGAGGCGCTGGATTTTGAGGCCAGCTATGGCCGCACCTCGATGGAATATTATGACGGTTTTGTCTTTGGCTTCCACGCCGCCAGCCGCCCTGATTTGCCCGCTGTGGCCACCGGGGGGCGCTATGACGCGCTGTGTCGTGTGCTGGGGCAGGGGCGCGATATCCCTGCGGTCGGCGGCGTGATCCGCCCGGACCTGTTGATTGCGCTGGAGGCTGACCAATGAGCGTGAAGCTGGGCGTGCCCTCCAAAGGGCGTTTGATGGAAAAGACCTTTGACTGGTTCGGCGAACGCGGCATTTCCCTGTCGCGCAGCGGCTCGGACCGGGAATATGCCGGCAAGGTTGAAGGCATTGCAGGGGTTGAGCTGGTGCTGCTCTCTGCCGGGGAAATCCCGCGGGAACTGGCAGCTGGGCGGATTCACCTGGGCGTCACCGGTACCGATCTGGTGCGCGAAAAGCTGGGCCAGTGGGAACAGCGGGTGGAACCGCTGGCGGAACTGGGATTTGGTCATGCCGATCTGATCCTGGCTGTGCCCAATGCCTGGGTTGATGTGAACAGTCTGGATGATCTGGATGCGGCGGCTGCGGCCTTCCGCCAGACCCACAAGTTCCGCCTGCGTATTGCCACCAAGTATCACCGACTGGTGCGCGAGTTCCTGCGCGATCACGGTGTGGCGGATTATCAGCTGGTCGACAGTCAAGGCGCCACCGAAGGCACGGTGAAAAATGAAACGGCCGAGGCCGTGGCGGACATCACCTCAACCGGGGACACGCTGCGCGCCAATCACCTGAAGATCCTGTCGGACGCCACCATCCTAAAGTCGCAAGCGACCTTGTTCCGCTCGCGTATGGCTGCAGCAAACGACTCAGAACGTGCCGTGATCAAAGAGATGAGTCGCACGCTGGCCCTCATCTAGGGTTGCTCGTATTGAGTGTCTTCTTGATCTTTGGTTGAAATATTCGTGAATTTGTGGCCGTCCTGCCGCAACTTTTTGTTATGCGTGCCTTCCCTGGTTGCCGTCAGGGCAGGGGAGGCGCACCATGCGCGCACTAAAAGCAATATATAACGCGAGTATTTATCATGAAGTATGCCTTCCCCCTGGCAGCCGCAGCGCTGCTGGCACTACCTTCAATGGCCGCCGCAGAAATCAGCGGTGCCGCAACCGTTGGTCTCGGCCGGTCGACAGTCGACGGTGCATCCGAAGAGATCAACGAGTATTCCCTGGACTTCGACTTCAACTATGCCGGAACCGGTAACCTGTCCTTTGGCGCGAGCGGTGGCTTCCGCCGGCTGGATGTCGGTGGCGGTGATGAGATCGACATAACCCGGATCAATCTTGAAGGAATCTACAGCCTGAACAATGGCTTCAGCGTCGGTGCCTATCTGGCCCGTGTGGGGTTGGGTGTTGGTGGCTCTGATGAGGATATCAATGCCTATGGCCTTCTGTTTGGTTTTGGGGGTAGCGAGTTCGAAGGAGAACTGGCCCTCGGTCAAGTTGAGATTGATGGCCAAGACGCTAATGAAGTGAGTTTCTTCGGCCGCTATAATTTATCGCAGCAGACCCAGCTTTTGGGTGAGGTGGGCTTCATGCGTGAAGACGGCGCTGGCTTCAACCTCTATGGTTTGGGCGTGAACCACGCAATCAATGATCAATTCGGCGTCTATGGGGCTCTGCGTCGGGCTGAAACGACCGATGATGGCGGTTTCGAGGCGACCGAGTTCAGCATTGGTGTGGACTATCGTCTGGACGCGATTTCCAGCGTTGGTGCATTGCTGTCGCTGGAACTGGCCCGTAACAACTTTGACACTGGTGTTGGCGGAGATCTGAACGTGAATACGGTGCGCCTTGGTGTGACCTTGCCACTGGGTGGCAACGGCAGCAAAGCTCTGCCGCTTAACTCTGGCGCCAGCAGTCTCATGGGCAATACCCGAAGCACGCTCCAGCGGGTCTATTCGTCTGGTAGCTTGTTCTTCTGATATCGGCCAATACCTAACAGCCCGCCCGGCTCCCACTGGGGGCCGGTTTTTTTTGGGGGGGTAGCTTGCCAAACACCGTAGCACCTTAGTTCTACCTGTGACGCGTCTAACACAGGTGCTGTAGTCCAGGGCTGCATATATTGCGGATGCTTCGCTCTCAGGTTAATCAACGAACGCAATTAACTGTGGGAATATCAAATGAAAAAGTACAGGCTTGTCGCGCTTGCTGTCACCGTTGCCGTGCCGGGTACGGCCTTGGCAGAAGTATCCGGGTCGATTGACTTCTCCTATTCGGTCTTTGATTCGAATGTATACGGGGATAGTTTCACCTCACCTTCATTAAAGGCTGATCTCTCCTATGGTGGTGAAAGCGGCCTCTTGCTTGACCTTTCGGCTGGCACCAAGCGCTATATGCTTGATGGTATCGATCTGGATGTGAATGAAGCCAACATTGATTTGGGTTATGCTTTTGGCAACGGTTTCAACGCCGGTATCTTTGCTGAGAGCTTTTCCTTTGGCGTCGATGTAGCCTCGCGCGGTGTGTTTGCTGGCTACGATGCGGGCAATTTCGCAGGTGAGGCCTACTTTGGCACGATGGAGTCGCCCTTTGGCGAAGACTTCAATCAGTTTGGTTTCCGTGGCACCTATTCGCTGGGCGGCAACACTGATTTCGCGGCGGAGGTTGCGCGCACGACTTTCGACGACTTTGATGAAGACGTTGATTATCTCGGCCTGTCGGTCAGCCATAAGCTTAACGACACCTTTGGCGTTTTCGGTTCGGTTCAGCGCCTCAGCGGCGCCTTTGATGAGGACCTGACCGCTGTAAGCCTTGGCGGTTCCTACACCCTGAGCAACGGCATGAGCATCGCTTTGGAAGTGGCCCGTTTTAAACAGGACGTGTTCGAAGTGGATACCGCAACTCTTGGGTTCTCGATCCCGCTGGGTGGCAAGTCTAATTCTGTTTCCCCGGCAGATGGCGTGGCTGCTGATGTTGCCGGCGGCTCGCGCGGTGCTTACAGCAAGGTACTCAAAGATTATTCGTTCCTGTTGGACTTAGGAGAGGGCTAATTCACCAGGCCCTTCTTCAACAATGAAACCGGCTCCCTCGGGGCCGGTTTTTTCGTGTCTTCGGTGTCGAACGGTTTGCGAAGACGCCTATCGGCCTACAGCACTCCGATCTCTGCCAAGGCGGCGGACAGTTCGCTGGGGAGCGTATTATCGCTGCTGCGCTGGGCGGACATGTCGGGGGGGCTGTCTTCGGGTTTTAGGTAGCGCCAGCCCTGGAAGGGGCGGCGTGGGGCAGGGGCGGTGCGGAAGAGCTCGGGGTCCAGAACGATGGCACAGCGGCGGATCCCGTCCTGGCCGGTCACCTCATCCAGCCGCACAATGCGCTGGCGGGCCTGAATCACACCTTTGATGACCCAATAAATCGACCCGCCTGCCAGGATCTCTTTTTCCCGCTTCGGCCACATCCGTGTGACATGCCGCGGCAATCCGTCAGGGGTTTGAACCTGCGGGATTTTTTGCCATTCAGCCAGCCCGTCAACACTCTCTGTGCCGACGCTGAGCTTGATGAGATTTGTGAAGTTATACATGACTTACCCCCAACAGCTTGTGGAAGATAACCCGGTCAAACGCCAGATCAAGTGTTTTTGCTCATAAAATCCCGTTGACCGCAATGGGGCTGCACACTAGTTTTAGAGGCCCCTGTCACGCGTGATCTTTGTGCCGGGGTCTGGGGACATTTCCGATTACAATGCGCAGTTGCGCCATACTCGTACAGACAGGACAGCAGCCTATGACTCGTTTCGCCGCGCCCATTTCCGAGCAGATTTGGGATATGAAATACCGTCTTAAAGAACAGGACGGCACCCCGATTGACCGGAGCGTGGAAGACAGCTGGCGGCGCATCGCGCGCGCATTGGCGCAGGCGGAAAAGAAACCTGAGATCTGGGAAGACAAGTTCTACAGCGCGCTGGAAGATTTCAAATATCTGCCCGCAGGCCGCATCACCGCTGGTGCTGGCACCGGCCGCAGCGTGACCCTGTTCAACTGTTTTGTCATGGGCACCATCCCTGACAGCATGTCCGGCATTTTCGACATGCTGAAAGAGGCCGCGCTGACCATGCAGCAGGGCGGTGGTATCGGCTATGACTTCTCGACCATCCGTCCCAAAGGCGCCCCTGTGGCGGGCGTTGCTGCTGACGCCTCTGGCCCGCTGTCTTTCATGGATGTCTGGGACGCCATGTGCCGCACCATCATGTCGGCGGGCTCGCGCCGCGGCGCGATGATGGCCACCATGCGCTGTGACCACCCGGATGTTGAGGATTTCATCACCGCCAAATCTGACAGCGCCCGGCTGCGCATGTTCAACCTGTCAGTACTGGTCACCGATGACTTCATGGAAGCTGTGAAGGCCGACGGCCCGTGGGAGCTGAAATACGGCGGCAAGGTCTATCACACCGTTCAGGCGCGTGATCTGTGGAACAAGATCATGCAGTCGACCTATGATTTTGCAGAACCGGGCGTGATCTTCATCGACCGGATTAACAAGGCCAACAACCTCAGCTACGTGGAAACCATCGCAGCGACCAACCCCTGTGGCGAACAGCCGCTGCCGCCCTATGGTGCCTGCCTTCTGGGGTCGATCAACCTGGCGCGTCTGGTGGCCAACCCGTTTGAAAAGGACGCGGCGCTGGATCTGGAAGAGATGACCTCACTGGTGGCCACTGCCGTGCGAATGATGGACAACGTTGTGGACGTCTCGCAATTTCCGCTGCACGAACAGGCCCAAGAAGCGCAGAACAAGCGCCGCATTGGTCTGGGCGTCACCGGTCTGGCCGACGCGCTCTTGATGGTTGGTCTGGAATACGGCACCGATGAAGCCGCCGCCCAATGTGAGGAATGGCTGCGCCAGATCGCGCGTGCCTCCTATCTGGCCTCGGTGGAACTGGCCAAGGAAAAGGGTGCCTTCCCACTGTATGACAAGGATAAATTCCTTGCCTCCGGCACCATGCAGATGATGGATGAGGATGTGCGTGACGCGATTGCCGAACATGGCATTCGCAACGCGCTGCTGACCTCCATCGCGCCCACGGGCACCATCTCGCTCTACGCGGGCAATGTATCCTCGGGGATCGAGCCGGTCTTTGCCTATAGCTACACCCGCAAGGTGTTGCAGAAAGACGGCTCGCGCACCGAAGAGGAAGTGGTGGATTACGCGGTGAAAATGTACCGCGACAAGTTTGGCGAAGATGCCGAACTGCCCAGCCATTTCACCAACGCCCAGACGCTGGCCCCGTTGGCCCACGTCAAAATGCAGGCGGCGGCGCAAAAATGGGTCGACAGCTCCATCTCCAAGACCATCAACTGCCCCGAAGACATCAGCTTTGAGCAGTTCAAAGAGGTCTATATGGAGGCCTATGAGACCGGCTGTAAGGGCTGCACCACCTATCGCCCCAATGACATCACCGGTTCGGTTCTGTCGGTCAGCGAAAGCGAAGAGAAAACGCCTGAGGTCGATGCCGGCGCGGATGTCATATACATGGCTGAGCCGCTGGACCGTCCCGAGGCGCTGGAAGGTCATACCTACAAGCTGAAGTGGCCGGATTCGGAACATGCGATCTACTTGACCATCAATGATGTGATCATCGGCGGCCATCGCCGTCCGTTTGAGGTCTTCATCAACTCCAAGAACATGGAGCACTACGCCTGGACGCTGGCGCTGACCCGGATGATCTCGGCCGTGTTCCGTCGCGGCGGCGATGTCAGCTTTGTAGTGGAAGAGTTGAAGGCGGTCTTTGATCCCCGTGGCGGCGCCTGGATGCAGGGCAAATACATCCCCTCGATCCTGGCCGCGATTGGTGGCGTGATCGAGGAACACCTGATCCGCATCAACTTCATCGAAGGCGAAGGCATGGGGCTGAAAACGGACCCTCAGGCCGAAGTTATGGCCGTAGGCGAAGCGCCCCGTGGCAAAGCCTGCCCCAGCTGCGGTCAGTTTGATCTGCAAATGGTCGAAGGCTGTATGACCTGCATGAGCTGCGGTCACTCCAAGTGTGGGTGAGGCGACGTGTGAGCGTGTCCTTGTGAAAGCTCACATCAGTTTGCAATTTGACCAGCTTAAATTGCAACTCTGACCATGAAAAGTTTGCCACCGCTCTTTAGGGGCGGTGGCAGCGTATGACCCTCTCGATGCGCTCTACGGTAAGTGTTTGCTTTTATGGCGACGTTGTTTGGCCGCTTCTGATAGAAAATCCCATTTTTGACCTTCGGCACATCGCCCTATGATGCCAATCACCCAGGCGTCGATTGGTGCATTTAGCCGGTCACTTTAACCGCAGCGCCCCTTCCCAGGCGCCGATGAACCGGTCTCGCATCAGCCGGTCCAGATTGGCCAGCAGCGTGACGCCAAAGCGGATCGGGCGCAGCGGCCCGCTGGAGGCTGCATCATAGCTGCTGAGCGGTGGAAAATCCGTCTCACGCTCCAGCATCGCCTGACCATTGGGGCCCAGCAGATAGTCAATGAAGCTGCCACCCAGATCGGGGTTTTCGGCATTGACCGGGATCAGCGCAGAGCGCAGCGCCACATGGGTGAAATCCTGCATCCTGAGGATCTGGGCGTCATCCTCTTCCTGCAGGCGCGACCGCGCGTAGCTTTCCAGCACATTATAGGCCAGCAGCAAGTCCCCATCGCGGATGTCATCGATCATCTGACTGGAACAACAATATAGCTGCGGATCCAGCGATCCCATGACCTCGGCCAGCCGCCAGTACGCTTCGGAGCTGTTGGCGTCCTGCGTGCCCAGCAGATAACCAGTGCCGACGGTGCGAATGTCATAGGTGCCCACCTTGCCGCTGAAACGGTCGGGGTTTTCCCGCATAAGCGCAATCAGCTCCTGCCGGGTCTGCGGCAGGGCGAGGCCGTCAAAACCGCTTTCTGAGATGACGGCGACGATGGGTTCTGCGGTGAAACCAAAAACCTCATGCCGCCAGCGCGACCAGGCTGGTGCGGCGCGGCTGATGCGGGATTGATAGGGCTGGCTCAGCCCGTCATTGGCCAGTTTCATCTGCAGATCCATCGCAAAGGAAATCGCCAGATCAAAGGGTTCTTCCTGCGCGGTCACGGCCTTGTACAGTTCACGCGATGACACTTGGGTGTAGTCCACCGTCACCGTTGGGTTCAGCCGCTGATAGTCCTTGATCAGCGGCTCAAACGTGGCCAGATCGGTGATCGACAGCAGCTTCAACACCTCCATCTCCAGCGCGCTTTCAAAGCGCACGTGATCTTCCACCTCAAAGGCGCGGGCGGGCAGGGCAGGTAGCCACAACACCAGCAGCAACAGGGTTAGGGGAAGTTTGGAAAACACAAGTTTGCGCATGCGCCACCCTCCTTGTTGTTCTTGAGGCTCAACTGGCCACCGTGCGAACGCGCCACCTCATTCACGATTGCCAACCCCATGCCTGTGCCAACGATGCCTGCAGTGTCACTGCCGCGCTGGAACCGGTCCAGCAGCTTTTGCGGGTCGCCTTGCCCTAGGCCCCGGCCCTGATCGCGGACGGTCAGGCAATGCTGATCGCCGTCACTGCTGAGATGCAGCGAAATCGTGGTGTCGGGGGGCGAGTATTTGATCGCATTGTCGATCAGGTTGCGCAGCGAAATCTCAATCATCAGCACATCGCCCTGAATGTCGAATCCGTCGCCTTCGGTCTGCAACTGGATGTCTATGTCTTTCAGATCCGCCGTCGGGTAGAGCGCATCATAGGCCTCCTGAACCTTGGCGCGCAGGTCGACCCGTTCCAGCGGCGTCGAGTCCGAGCGCTGGGTGACCGTTGCATAGGCCAGCAGCTGACTGGCCGATCGGGCGCTTTCCTCAACCGAAAACAGGATCTTGCGCAGCACCTTGCGGGTGGCGTCATCGGGGCTATTGCGCAATGCGATTTCGGTTTCGGTCTGCACCGTCGACAGCGGGGTGCGGATGTGATGCGCGGCCTCTGCGATGAAGGTTTCGGTGCGGCGCAGCGAATGGCGCAGACGGCGGATGAATTCATTAAGGGCCGAGGTCAGCGGCGTTAGTTCCACCGGGGTTGGGTGTTTCAGCGGGCGCAGATCATTGGGACCACGTCGCGCCACCGCCTCGGTCACCCGGTGCAGCGGGCGCAGGGCAGAACTGGTGGCTAGAACGCCAAGGACGGCAAAGCCCAGGAAAATCCCGGCACTGATCAGGATCGCCCAGGCGGCAAAGCGATCCGCCACCTCCCCTTGGGCATATTGCGTTTGTGCCACAAGGATCGACACTGCTTGTTGTTCACTGCCCACCGGGGCCGAGGTGTTCAGCACCACCGCGCGCAGGTCAAAGCCACGGTAGCTGGCGGCAAAGGCAAAGGGTTCGCGCAGCCGTGATGTTTCCTCGGGCGGCAGGAAATCCTCATATCCGGTGATTGACACGCCATTGAGGCGCACGTTGTAAAAGATCCGGTCCTGACTGGGGGTTTCCAGAATGGCGAAGGCCGAATGTGGCAGCTTCACAATCACCTCCTCCCCGGAGGAGCTGATCTGTTCGCCAATGGCATTGGCCGCGGCCCGCAGCAGGTTGTCCTGCGTTGCTTCAGCGGTTTGAAAGGCCACAAAGCGGATCGCCAGAAACAGGCAGAGCGAGGCCAGCGCCCCCAGCGCCAGATGTGACAGCACCATGCGCCGGTGAATGGATCCGGCCGAGGGGGCGGCATAGGGCTTGCGCACCATCAGCCACGCTCCGACAGGCGATAGCCCAGGCCGCGCACGGTTTCGATCTGGGCGCCGGAGCCTTCGATCTTCTTGCGCAGGCGGGCGACGTAGACCTCAATCACATTGTCCGAGATTTCTTCAGAACTGGTAAACAGCCGATCCCCGATCTGCACCTTGGAAAAGATCCGGTCGGGGCCGGAAAAGAAGATCTCCAGCAGGCGCATTTCGCGGTTGCGCAGCTCACGCGCCTCATTGCCGAAGCGCAATTCGGCGCGCAGCGTGTCAAATTCCAGATCGGCAAAGCGCTGAACATTGTGTGACGATCCCCCGCGACGGCGCAGCACCGCGCGGCAGCGCGCCTCCAACTCAGAGAAGTTTACCGGCTTTGAGATGTAGTCATCCGCGCCTGCATCCAGCACCTCAACCCGGCTGGACACATCCGATTGCGCGGTCACCGCGATGACAGGTACATCGTTCCCTTGGGCCCGACACTGCGCCAAAAATCGCCGTCCGTCGCCGTCTGGCAGGGTTAAATCCAGTAAAACAATATCGTAGCTGGAGTAATCCAGGTATTCCCAGGCATCCGCTAAAGATCCAGCCGTATCAATGGCATGGCCGTCCATCCCAAGGCGGGTGCTGACCGCTTCGGCCAGGTTTTCGTTATCTTCCACAAGGAGAAAACGCATCAATTTTCCTCTGCGACAGGTCGGTGACAGGTTCACACCCTAAGCTGGGCGACGTCAGATTTGCGGGCGGAGGAGAAGCTGCCCGGATTCTGTCTGAAATGAAATCTATGTGCAATGCACATTGGGAGGAAAAATTATGAATCGCAAATTTGCGTCCCTCGCAGGCGCCGTTGTGGTGAGCTTTGGCGTCACCGGTGCGGCATCGGCTGCTGAGTGTATCGCCCCGGCAAACCCGGGCGGTGGCTGGGACTTCACCTGCCGTCAGATCGGCAAGATCATGCATGACATCGGTGCCGTTGATAAGCCTGTTCAGGTGACCAACATGGCCGGTGGCGGCGGTGGTCTGGCGTTCACCCACGTTGTGACTGAACGTTCGGACGACGCTGACCTGATCGTTGCGGCCTCTTCGGCAACCTCGACCCGTTTGGCCCAGAACGCCTATGCCGGCATGACCGCGGATCAGGTTCGTTTCGTGGGTGCCATCGGTGCGGATCCGGGTGTTGTGGTTGTGGCTGCAGACAGCCCCTACCAGTCGCTGAACGATCTGGTTGACGCCATCAAAGCAAACCCGGGCCAGCTGGCCTTTGCCGGTGGTTCGGCTGTGGGCGGCTTTGACCACCTGAAACCGCTGATGATCCTGCAGCGCGCAGGCATCGAAGATGTGAAAGCCGTGAAATACATCGGTGTTGACGGTGGTGCAGACGCTATCACCCAGACCGTTGGTGGCTTCACCCAGGCGATGTCGGGCGACATGTCGGAAATCGTTGGCTTCCTGAAATCGGGCGACGTTCGTGCCCTGGCCGTTCTGACCGAAGAGCGTGTACCGGGTTTTGAAGACATCCCGACCGCCAAAGAGCAGGGCATCGATGTTGTTGCTGTGAACTGGCGTGGTCTCTACGTTCCCAAGGACGTAAGCGACGACACCTTCAACATGTGGGCCGACCGCCTGCAGAAGGTTGCTGACAGCGCTGAGTGGCAGGAAGCCATGGCCGCAAACGGTCTGGCCCCCTTCACCAAAGTTGGCGGTGACTTCCAGTCTTACGTTGACGGCGTGGTTGCGGAAATCCGCACCCTGTCGAAAGAAATTGGGGTGATTCAGTAATGATCTCTGACCGTATCTTCGGAGCGGTCGTCACTCTGGTGGCGCTGGCGTATATCGCCAGTGCCACGCAGATCCAGACGAGCTTCCTCTCGGATCCGGTGGGTCCTAAAACCTTCCCGATGTTGATTGGAGCTGTTGCGGCGATCTGCGGCATCATCGTGGTCCTGCGCCCCGATGAAGACCCGGAATGGCCGCAGCTGCAAACGCTCGGCGCGCTTGTTTTCTCGGTAATCGTGCTTGTGTGTTACGCCTACGCGCTGAAGCCTCTTGGCTTCCTGCTGCCCACTGCTGTGACGGCTGCCATCCTCAGCTATCAGATCAGCCCCCGCCCTGTGCCCGCCGCTCTTGCCGGCACCGGATTGTCGCTGGGACTGTTCGCTATCTTCAAATTTGCGCTGGGGCTGAGCCTCTTCGCACTGCCCGCCGCATTCCACGGCTAGGGAGACCCCCACATGGACCTGTTTGCTAATCTCGCGATCGGCTTCGGCATCGCGCTCAGTCCGTTCACCCTGATGTTGGCGGTGTTTGGCTGTTTCATTGGCACCATCATCGGCGCATTGCCGGGGCTTGGCCCGTCCAACGGCGTTGCCATCCTGATCCCACTCACCTTCTCGATGGGGCTTGATGCCACCTCGGCGCTGGTGCTGATGACGGCTGTTTACTACGGCGCCATGTATGGTGGCCGGATCTCATCCATCCTTTTGAACATTCCCGGCGATGAACCGGCGCTGATGACCACCCTTGATGGCTACCCAATGGCCAAACAGGGCCGGGCAGGGGACGCGCTGGTGATTTCGGGTGTGGCCTCCTTCACCGGGGCGTTCCTGTCGACCATCGGCCTGATGCTGCTGGCACCGCTGCTGGCCCGCGTGGCCTTCCAGTTTGGTCCGGCGGAATACTTTGCCCTCTATATGCTGGCCTTCGCCACTCTGGGCGGCATTGCATCGAACAACCAGGCCAAGGCGGCGATTGCCTCCTGTATCGGTCTGGCCATTGCGATGATCGGTGTGGACAACAACTCGGGCCTGCCGCGTCTAACCTTCGGCAACCTGCACCTCTTTGACGGCATCGACTTCCTGGTTGCCATCGTGGGCCTGTTCGCCATCGCCGAAGTGTTCTTCTTCATCGAAAGCCACGGCAAGAACACCTCAATCGGTGTGAAGCTTGATAAGGTACGGATCCCGTTCAAAGACATCATCTCCACCGGCTGGACCCAGCTGCGTGGCTCGCTGATCGGCTTTGTTGCAGGTGTTCTGCCCGGTGCAGGTGCCTCGCTCGGCTCCTTCCTGGCCTATATGGGTGAAAAATCCATTGCCGGCGAAGAAGGCAAGTTCGGCACCGGTGTACCGCGCGGTGTGGCCGCCCCTGAAGCGGGCAACAACGCGGCTGCAGGTGGTGCGCTGGTGCCCATGCTGACGCTGGGTGTTCCGGGTTCGGGCACCACGGCGGTTCTGCTGGCGCTGTTGATGACGCTGAACATCACCCCCGGTCCGACCCTGTTCACCGAACGTCCCGAAGTGGTCTGGGGCCTCATCGCCTCGCTTCTGATTGCCAACTTCGTGCTGCTTCTGATGAACGTGCCGATGGTGAAGGTCTTCGTGAAGGTGCTGTCCGTGCCGCCATGGATCCTGCTGCCGGGTGTGACCATGATCAGCTTCGTTGGTATCTTCTCGCTCTCGGGCAGCTATTTCGATCTGCTGCTGATGGTGGCCTTCGGTGTCCTCGGCTGGGTTCTGCGCAAGCTGGACGTGCCGACCGTGCCGATCATCCTTGGCATCCTGCTGGGTGGTCACATGGAAGACGCGCTGCGCCGTGCCATGGTTCTGTCGGATGGCAATATCACTTACCTCTGGTCGTCGCCCATTGCGATCGGTCTGTGGGTTGTGGCAATTGCTGGCTTCGTTGCACCGATGTTCCTGCGCGGCGTTCTGAAGAAACCTCAACGCGTATCGGACTAAGACCATGACCAAAGTTCTCGTGCCCGCTGGTGTTCTGGGCCTTGGGTTTGACCCCGAGGCGCTGGAGCGGGGCCTCAGCGAACATCCGGACATCATCTGCATTGATGGTGGCTCCACGGACAGCGGGCCCTTCTACCTGGGCACGGGAACTTCAAAATACTCCCGCGCGGCCAACAAGGCCGAGTGGAAACAGCTGATGCAGGCGCGCGCCAAGGCAGGCGTGCCGCTGGTCATCGGTTCCGCAGGCACCTGCGGCAGCGACAGCACGGTTGAGTGGATGTATCAGATCACCACTGAACTGGCGGCCGAATTGGGCCAGTCGCTGAAAATTGCCCGCCTGTATTCCAGCCAGCCGGCGGAGCGGGTGGTTGAGGCTTTGGACAAGGATCGCATCACCCCCCTCGATCCTGCACCAGAGATTTCCGCCGAAACTCTGGCGCAATGTTCCAATATCGTGGCACTGGCCGGCGCCGAGCAAATCGGCGCCGCGCTGGCCACTGGCGCAGATATCGTGATTGCCGGTCGCACCACCGACACCGCCACTGTCGCCGCCTTGCCGCTGATCAATGGCGATCATGCAGGCGGTGCCTGGCATGGCGCAAAGATCGCAGAATGTGGGGCGCTTTGTTCCACCATGCCAACCTCGGGCGTGATTATGGTGGAGTTTGACAAGACTGGCTTCACCGTGACCCCGATGGCCGAAGGCGCACGTTGTACGCCGCATTCGGTTTCGGCCCATATGCTTTATGAAAATTCGGACCCTTTCCAGCTCTATGAACCGGGTGGGCATCTGGACGTGACTGCGGCGCAATACACCGCGCTCAATGACCGTCAGGTGCGGGTGGAGGGCGGCACATGGGTGCCGTCTGACCGCTTCACCGTGAAACTGGAAGGCGCGCGGATGGCGGGCTATCAGGCCACCATCATGGCGATGCTACGGGCCGAGCATTACGTGAAAAACGCCCGGGAATGGGCGGCCAGCCTCGAAGCTTTTGTGCGCAACCTGATTGCCACCCGGATGGAGCTTAACGCAGAGGACTATGACCTTGAGTTCCGCCTGATTGGCGTGAACTCGGTCTTTGGCGATCTGGAACCGAAAGAAGGCAACCCGGTTGAGGTTGGCGTGATGGGCATCATCACCGCTGACAGCCCGGAAACCTGTTCTGAGATCGGCAAACTGATCAACCCCTTCCTGCTGCACCATCCGCTGACCAAGGAAGAAGAGCTGCCCAGCTTTGCCTTCCCGTATTCCCCGGCGCAGTCGGATCGCGGCGCGCTTTATGAATTCTGTCTCAACCATGTGATGGAACTGGATGATCCCATGGCGGCCTTCCGCCTTGATGTGACGGAGGTCTGAGATGGCAAAGCTGCATGATTTCGGGGCCAAGGCACGGTCCAAAAACGCCGGTCCGTTCTGGGTCACCATTGATGTGTTCTGCAACAGCGCCACCGCATTTGAGGCCCTGTGCCCGCGCATTCAGAACACGGTAGTCGCTGATCTGTTCAAGGTGGATCCCAGCAGCCTGAAGCGGTTTGAAATCGCCTCGCTCAATGTGATCAAGATCTCGGTCCCGCGCCCCACGGTGCAGGGATCACGCTTTGACCGCGATATGCACGGCGCGCAGGCGGCGGTTCTGCTGAATGAGCTGGACCTGCCCGCGTGAGTGCCTTTCCAATTGATTTGATCTCGGACACGGCCACGCGTCCGAGCGCTGGCATGCTGGCGGCCATGGCGGGCGCTGAAACCGGTGACGAACAACGCGGCGAAGATCCGACAACCCTGGCGCTCTGCGCTGAGGTGGCGCGGATGCTGGGGATGGAGGATGCGATTTTCCTGCCCTCCGGCACCATGTGCAATCAGATTGCCTTTCTGGTGCATTGCCGCCCGGGCGATGAAATTCTGGCCGCTGCCAACTCGCATATCTTCCGCTCCGAAGGGGCGGGGGCTGCGGCACTGGCCGGGGCGCAGATCGCCACGATTGAAACCGAAAGCGGCATCTTCACGGCCGAGGATGTGGCCCACCGCCTGCGCGCACCGCGCGACCGCTCACCGGTGTCACGGCTGATTTCTGTGGAGCAGACCACCAACTTTGGTGGCGGCGCGATCTGGCCGCTGCAGGTGCTGGCGGATCTGCGCGATCTGGCGCAGGCCGAGGGGCTGGTGCTGCATATGGACGGGGCGCGCTTGATGAATGCCGCAGTGGGCGCGGATGTGCCGGCGGCGGATTTCTGTCAGGGGTTTCACAGCGCCTGGATTGATCTTTCCAAAGGATTGGGATGCCCGGTGGGCGCCGTTCTGGCAGGATCACACGACTTCATCCGTCGGGCCTGGGTGTGGAAACACCGGCTGGGCGGCGCCATGCGGCAATCAGGTGTGCTGGCGGCGGCGGGGCTTTATGCCCTGGCGCATAACCTGCCGCGTCTGGGCGAGGATCATGAAAAGGCTCGCCGGTTCACCGATCTGCTGCGCGGCACGCCGGGGCTGGGGCTCAGCGCCACACCGCCGGAAACCAACATCGCCTTCGTCGATGTCTCCGCCACGGGTCAGAGCACCGAACAGATCGCCATGACACTTGCCCGCCACGGCATCCGCCTGAACAGTGAGGGGCGCGACCGGTTCCGCGTGGTGACCCATCTGGATGTCAGCATGGCTGAAGTGGAAGAGGCCGCCTTCGCTCTAATCGCCGCGGTCGAGCGGTAGGGCTGAGCTTAAAGATCGCTGGCAAAAGCTGCCATTTGGCTGGCGCCCGTCGGGTGCCCACCCAGATTGCGGTCGACCAGCAGGGCAAGGATCAGCGCCAGGATCGCCACCAGAAACATCGCCTTTTGCGCCAAGGCACTGTGCTGCGCCGCCGTGCCTTCCCCGAGGGAGACAAACTCCCACGGGTGGGCGGCATCTGCGGCATCCGCAACATGCTGGCGGTGTTCACTGGTCTCGACCAGCCGGGTGATGGCGCCCAAATGCAGGATGCCGGCAAAGATCGACAGTGCCAGCGCGGTATAAAGCACCACCAGCGCCGTGGTGACCAACGGGTGACCGCCATTGTGCAGGATCGCCCGGGTCAGGGCCGACACCCCGACCAGCTTGGCACTGCACAGCAGGATCAACAGTTTGGAGATCTCAAGGGAGACGTCAAATCGTTTGGTCATAATCGCTCATTGGGTCGAAAAGGGAAATCGCGTTCGTCCTGAATATGCAACGGCAATGCCAATCCCGCTGCACCCATTGGTTTTTCTGCTGGTCACCTTGGCTACCAAGGGTCTGAGTGGTGCATTTGATGGCCGGTTTTCGCCCCGTCACCGGGGGGAAATCGGGGGAAATTTCGGGGTTCGGGGATCGTGCTTTCAGATCAAAGCGGCTAACGTCGCGCCATGAGCCAGCCCGTTCGTTTCCGCCCGCATCATTTCCTCTGCGCCATTGGCTATGAGGGCAAGGGCTATTCGGGCGAGTTTACCGAGAATATGACCGCCATCGTGCTGGACCAGCTGCGCGCCCCGGGGGGCGAGGCGACACCGATGAAGGTCGTGGGCTATGCCGATGACATCTGCGGCCCCTGTCCCAAGCGGCGCGGGCGGGCTTGCGTGAACCAACAGGGCATTTCCCGCCTCGACCGGGCCCATGCCATGGCGCTGAAATTTGACCCGCATGAAGAACTGACCTGGGGTGAGGCACTGGAGCGGATCCGCCAGAACGTCATGCCGGGGGATCTGTCAAAGCTCTGCGAAGGTTGCCAATGGCTGGAACTGGGCCTGTGTGAGGAGGCGCTGTCCCGCCTGCATGAGGGGTAGGGAGGGCTGTTTTTCTCAAATCGGTTCAAATAGCGTATCCACATCTTTTGTAGTTCACAATCCAACCTTTCGGGAGAACGCGGATGTTTTTGCGCCGTTTATCATGATCGGAAATTTCAGAACTCACTAACCCCGCTTCTTCAAGTTTAGCTACTTGGCCCCTCATGTTTTGAGACGTATTGAAATTGAAATCTTCAAATGAAGACGGGCTAACGACACCTCCTCGAGCTGTAATGTCGTCAAAGAGTGTCCAAGCTCGTGGCGGTATTTGAACTTGCTCTGCATACTCGTCAGCTTTTTCAGCTAGCCATATTTCAAAAAGTTCATGTAGCTCATTCGAAACTGGGACATATTTGTCTTCTTCGAAAATCCATGCGGAAAAGTCCCCGGCAAACTTAAGAGAGTCACGTAAGTTTTCATTGAGAACAGAGAAGATGTGCACAAATGAGTCTGCCCCGACGGGAGGAGTAGCCGTTCCATTTTTTTTGAAGGTGTCAACACGAGCTTGAATTAGCTTCGGTATTTCAGATTTGGGTAATGGTTTGACCTCTAGTGGATCTGAAAGCCGACCTTGCAGCCTTGAAGTGCTTGCAACGCTTTTTACGATTCCCCGTGCCCCACAAACAACCCATCTAACTCCGTGAATTGAAAACAGATCATCACGTAGCGCTTCTAGGTGTTCCTGAGCTTTCTTCGAAGTGTTTAAGATTTCCAGATTGTCGAGAACACAAATGATTCCACCTTGATCGGTGAAAGCTGCTTTGAGTAGACGCTCGACAATATCGAAAAATCCATGAAAATCAAAGCCAGTAGAAGTATTTGGGGATTTTCCCATACTTGCGCCATAGCCCATAACTTGCCCTCCCAGCTCTGTGAAGAGTGGATTCTCGAGCCAATCGCGTAATGGTCGAAGTGCAAACTGCAAATCAAGGCGTTTTGCCAATTGTTTCTCGTTGTCGATAAAGTATGAAGCTATTTTGGCATAAACTTTTCTTTTAAACTCGAAGGCGCTGTCTTCGCTGGTGAACTGTAGAGGTTTCGGAAGTAATACTAGTGAAGACTTACCCTTTTTTTGTGTATCCTTTTCAAGTTGGTGGGCTGCAACCAAGATTAAACTTGTTTTTCCAACACCATTTGGCCCCTCAACAGTCACTACGCTGTTGAAATTTGATATTCTATTTTTAATTATGCGTAGCTCTTTCTTTCGGCCAACGAGAAGTACCTCACCTTCATCGTTTCCATGGATTGGTTGGGTGTCGTATAAGTTTGTTCTAAATCCAAATTCATTCCACATGGTCATTGCTCAA
Source organism: Thalassovita sp. (assembly GCF_963691685.1). Taxonomy (GTDB): domain Bacteria; phylum Pseudomonadota; class Alphaproteobacteria; order Rhodobacterales; family Rhodobacteraceae; genus Thalassobius. The sequence continues at coordinate 3,124,323 of NZ_OY829290.1, read as the reverse complement.
TTTAACCTCACTCAAACATCCAGCTCCTCCACAAACCGCGCGTTTTCTTGGATGTATTGGAAGCGCAGCTCGGGTTTTTTGCCCATCAGGCGTTCCACCAGATCGCCGGTCTCACCCGGTTCGTCCTCATCAATCGTCACCCGGATCAAGGTGCGTGAGGCCGGGTCCATCGTGGTTTCTTTCAGGTCTTTGGCGTCCATCTCCCCCAGACCCTTGAAGCGGCTGACGTCGATCTTGCCTTTGCCGCCCAGACCTTTTTCCAGCCATCCGTCCCGCTCGGCCTCATCGACGCAATAGACGCGTTTGGCGCCCTGGGTCAGGCGGAACAGCGGCGGACAGGCCAGGTAGAGGTGCCCGGCGTCAATCATCGGCCGCATCTGGGTGAAGAAGAAGGTCATCAAAAGCGCCGCAATATGGGCGCCGTCGACATCCGCATCGGTCATGATGATGATCTTGTCATAGCGCAGATCATCGACGTTGAATTTGGTGCCCAGACCCACACCCAGCGCCTGGGTCAGGTCGTTGATCTCCTGGTTCGATCCCAGTTTGGACGACGCCGCGCCCAGCACGTTCAGGATCTTGCCACGCAGCGGCAGCAGCGCCTGGTTTTTCCGGTTGCGCGCCATCTTGGCTGAGCCACCGGCCGAGTCGCCCTCCACGATGAACAGCTCAGTGCCTTCACGGTTGGTGGCGGAACAATCGGTCAGCTTGCCAGGCAGGCGCAGCCGTTTGGTGGCCGATTTACGCTGGGTTTCCTTTTCCTGACGGCGGCGCAGACGCTCTTCGGCCCGCAGCACCAGGAAATCAAGGATCGCACCGGCGGATTTGTTGTCTGCGGCCAGCCAGTTGTCAAAGTGGTCGCGCACGGCGTTTTCCACCAGACGCTGCGCCTCAACGGTGGCCAGACGGTCCTTGGTCTGGCCGACGAACTCCGGCTCACGGATGAAACAGCTGACCAGCGCGCAGCCGCCGGTGATCAGGTCATCCCGGGTGATTTGCGCGGCCTTCTTGTTATTGACCAACTCGCCATAGGCTTTGATGCCTTTCAGCACCGCCGCCCAGAAGCCGGCGACATGGGTGCCGCCCTCAGGGGTGGGCACGGTGTTACAGTAGGACTGGATGAAGCCATCGCGCGACGGCGTCCAGTTGATCGTCCATTCCACCTTGCCCGGCACGTTGAAGCGTTCCTGAAAATCGACCACCCCGGCAAAGGGCTGATCGGCATAGGTCGAGGCCGAGGCCATGGTTTCTTTCAGGTAATCCGACAGGCCGCCGGGGAAGTGGAACGTGGCCTCCGTCGGGGTTTCCCCATCATCGATATGGGTCTTCCAGCGGATTTCGACGCCTGAAAACAGATAGGCCTTGGAACGGATCGATTTGAACAGGCGCGCCGGTTTGAACCGGTGCTTGCCAAAGATTTCCTCATCGGCGTGGAAGGTCACCGTGGTGCCGCGCCGGTTGGGGGCCGCACCGATTTTCTCGACCCCGCCCAAGGGTTTGCCGCGCGAAAACCGCTGTTCAAACAGTTCCTTGTTGCGTGCGACCTGCACCACCATCGAATCTGACAGCGCGTTCACAACCGAGGCGCCAACCCCATGCAGACCGCCCGAGGTCTGATAGGCCTTACCGGAAAACTTGCCGCCCGCGTGCAGGGTACACAGGATCACCTCAAGTGCGGATTTGTCAGGGAACTTCGGGTGCGGATCTATCGGGATGCCGCGGCCGTTGTCGCGCACGGTCAGCGAGTAGTCTGCGTTCAGCTCCACCTCGATCCGGTTGGCGTGACCGGCCACCGCTTCGTCCATCGAGTTGTCGAGGATTTCCGCCACCATATGGTGCAGTGCCCGTTCATCGGTGCCGCCGATATACATGCCGGGGCGTTTGCGGACGGGTTCCAGCCCCTCCAGCACCTCAATCGAGGAGGCGTTATAGTCGTCTTGCTGTCCGGAGAGGAGGTCGTTGGCCATAGTCTGGGCTGCTTTCTGGCTGCTCGTCTTGTGCTTCTTTGGGGCTGCATTATGGCAGCAGTTGTTGAGGGGGGAAAGTGCTGTCTGCGGGCACTGGCGTCAAGATGGCTTGGCTGTCTCTCGCGGTGGGCGGGCAAGAGAATGTGACAGATCGGTGACGCATTTTGACGTGCATCAAGGCCCTCGGCTGCCACTCGGGATACACTTGCCGCAACAGTCAAACACAGGAGAGGCCGATGACCGCAGTGAATGCGCCCGATACCGTTGTGACACCTGAGCAGAAAGAGACGATCCAAAGCAACGGCGCGCTGCAAAGCGGGCCGGAGGCTTTGAAAACGCCAACCCCGTCCACCGAAGAGGTGCGGCGCGCCTTTGAAAGCGGGGAGTACCCCTACAAAAAGAAAATGAGCCGCACCGCCTATGAGGCCGAAAAGGCGAAATTGCAGGCGGAGTTGCTCAAGGTGCAGCTTTGGGCGCAGGAGACCGGGCAGAAGTTCGTGCTGCTGTTTGAGGGCCGCGATGCGGCGGGCAAGGGCGGGACCATCAAACGGTTCACCGAACACCTGAACCCGCGTCAGGCACGTGTGGTTGCGCTCAACAAACCCAGCGATGAGGAACGCGGCCAGTGGTATTTCCAGCGCTACATTGATCACCTGCCCACGGATGGTGAAATGGTTCTGTATGACCGCAGCTGGTACAACCGGGCCGGGGTGGAACGGGTCATGGGCTTCTGCGAACCGGGCGAGTATCTGGAGTTCATGCGCCAGGCCCCGGATCTGGAACGGATGTTGGTCCGCTCGGGCATTCAGCTTTACAAATACTGGTTCTCGGTCACCCAGGACGAACAGCTGCGCCGGTTCAAATCGCGGGAAACCGATCCGCTGAAACAGTAGAAGCTGTCGCCGATCGACAAGGCATCGCTGGACAAATGGGATGACTACACTGAGGCGAAGGAGGCGATGTTCTTCTACACCGATACCGCCGATGCCCCCTGGACGGTGATCAAGTCAAACCAGAAGAAACGGGCACGGCTGAACTGTATGAAACACTTCCTTGCCTCGCTGGACTATCCGGGCAAGGACCACGCCGTCGTCGGCACGCCGGACCCGCTGATCGTGTCCACCGCCAGCCACGTGATTTCCAGCGCCGATCATATCCTCGGCACCGCGCTGCACCCCGATAGCCGCCGGGGCTGAGGGTTGCCCGTCTGAGACAGAAAAAAGGCGCGTCCCAGTGGGGCGCGCCATTTCATTTTTCTGAACCCGGCGGGGGCCTAAACAGAAACCTTGTCTTCCAGCAGACCCGCCAGGCGTTTGACGTCCAGGGGTTTGGGCAGAACGGCGGTGGCGCCGACGTCTTCGAAGCGTTTGATGTCATCGCCCACCACAGCCGCTGTCAGGCCGATGATCGGGATGTCGATGCCTTCGGCCTGCAGGGCGCGGACCAGTTCATCGCCGGGCATTTCCGGCATGAAGAGGTCGGTGATCAGCAGATCCGGTGGGTTGTCGCGCACCATCTCCAGCGCTTCGCGGCCGTTTTCTGCCAGCTCAATCTCACCAAAGATCCGGCCCAGCTGTTTAGAGGTCACCTGAGCCACCAGCGCGTTGTCTTCGGCCAGAAGTACACGCAGTTCACCCAGTTTCTTGTTCTCAATCGCTTTGCTGGCCGGCATCTGTGATTGCATATCCTGTTTGCTGGCGGGTTTGTCCGACAGGTTCAGACGATAGCCTGCGCCGCCCTCTGGCGCATCAAAATACTGCAGCGAGCCCCCCAGCAGCTCCACCGCCTGTTTCGCGATATAAAGCCCAAGACCAGACCCTTCGGCCTGATTGCGCGCATCAGCGGAGCCGCGTTCGAACGGCTGGAACAGGCGCTCAATCTCGGTCTGCGGAATGCCCACACCATCGTCAGTCACCGACCAGAAGGCGGTGCCGGGGGTGGGGCTTTGCGGCAGGCCGGGCATATCGGGCTGATAGCAGATCCGGATTTCCGACCCTTCGGAGTGGATGATCGCATTGCGCACCAGATTGCCGAGGATCTGTTTCAACCGGTTGCTGTCACCCATCATCGGGCGGATCGAATCCGGGCCCAGATCCAGGCTGATGCGGATCGATTTGCCTTTGGCCAGCAGCTGATAGGTGTTGCGCACCCGTTCGGCGACATCAGCAGGCACATAGGGCTTGATCGACAGCGGCTGGTTCTTTTCGGGGTTCACCGCCTGACGCATGTCATCCAGCACGCTCAGCAGCTGGGTCGAGGCTTCGCGCATCTGGGTGACAACCTCTTGGCTGTCATGGCCATTTTCCATCTCATCGATCAGCATCGACAGAACCGAGGCCGGGGTGCGGATTTCATGGCTGACGATGGAGAACAACTGCTTCTGCTTGTCCTGACGCAGCGACAGTTCGTTCAGCGCGTTGGTCAGGGCGCGTTCCTGCAGGTGCTCTTCGGTGACTTCAACCATCAGACCATAGACCACCCGTTCATTGCGCACGGTGGTTTCGGCCCAAAGGTGCAGGCGCATGACGCGGTTGTCACCGGTGTCCAGCATATCGGCAAGACGCAGCAGCAGGGTGATTGAGGCGTGGCTGTCACTCTCAATCGCGTGGCGCAGCAGGTACTGTTCGTCGGCGCGGAAGCGGCCGATCAGGTCATCCAGATGGGCCTCAGCGGGCAGGCCGACCAGCCGTTGGCCAGCCGGGTCCAGACGCATGGTGTCGCGCGGTACGTTCACGGTGAACAGGCCGACACCGGCAAAGCCACGTACGGTGGACAGACGCCGGATCGAGGCGACGCGCTGTTCGCGTTCATGGCGGCCACGGCCGCGCAGGGCAAGGATCAGCACCACCAGAACCAGCAGCCCCAGCGAATAGTTTCTGAGCATCGCTTCGCGCGGGTCAGTCAACACGGTATCAGTGAGGAAATGCCCGGTGAGCCCTGCATAGAGTGACACGCCAAGGATTGCCACGATCGGCGCGGCGCTGACGGGCAGAGACACCGCCAACAAGGCGGCCAGAACAGCCACATCCAGCATCGGATAGCCGCCAAAGCCCATGCCCTGCAGGATCATCAGCGCCGGGAACAGCACCACAAACGGCAGGGAGAAGCGCAGCTCCTCCAGCCGTGGGGTCTGTTGGATCGCAATCAGGAAGCCCGAGGTCACAACAGCGCCCCGCACCATGCGGGTCATTGCGAAGTCAAAATAGGTCTGATCAAAACCAAGCGCGGTCAGTTCCACCGCCGGCAGGGTCGAGACGAACAGGCTGATCAGGTTGACCATGACCAGGCCGGACAGCATGAAAACCGCAAAGGTCACAGCGGCAATCAGCAGATCAGCCTCAAAGGGCTGCATGTTCTGCGTGGTGCGCCGGTAGAGGGTGCGCACAACAAAGCCGATGCCAAAGCCCGTCATCACGTTGATGACCAGCAGGAAGAAGACCAACCGGAAGGAAACGCCCGGTTGCATGGCCCAGGGTGTATGGTCCCCAAACGGCAGCACAAAGGGCACAAAGAACATCACCACCAGCGCCGCCAGCGGCACCCAGAGCAATGCGCGAGGGTAAATCAGCACACCGATGATCAGTGTGAACAGCGATACATGTGGGCTGAGGCCAATGGCCAGTGAGTTCGCGCCGTGGGTCGCGGCGCCATAGGTCATGAAGACGGTCCAGGCCAGCACGGCGCCGATGAAGATCAGGCTGTTGCGCAGGGGATAGTTGCGCAGGGCCTCAGTGATGTGCTGAACGCGCGAAACTTCGAAATCCCGGAAAACGAATCCCTGGTCGGCTCCTGCCTTGTCAGAAACAGGGGCCTCTTCCTCTACGACGAGGCGTCTGAGGGTGTCGTGGCGTCGCATGTTAACTTCATCTACCGCTGGTTGACCAAATGACGGATTCGTTACTTCTCACAAACTGATTAAAATTGGAAATCGATACGCTTTCACTTGTCTTATATTCACGGTCTTTCGGCGGAAAATTAAAGCCCGATTTGGGCAAACCAATCCCAAAGTATGTATGCTTTGGCCGAAAGAGATTGTCTTCGATGGAGCCGCGGAAATTGCAGGGTTTGCGGTAGGTCGCGTGAATGGCTGCGCAGCGGCCGTTAAGGCCAAATGCGCCACTATGCGTTGTGGAAAAATAGATCTTAAGCACCCATTGTAGCGATATCAGCCCCAAAAATATACCTATCCCTACGGGATTGTGATGGTCACTGAAGGTGACGCAAGGTCAAGTAGTCGGCATCCGCCCGCCTGCGTCGATGATGAACACTCACTTCAGGGCCAGCAACCATTCCTGCAGCGGCATCAGTTTGGCAAATCCCCCTTGCAGGGTTTTGCGCAGATCTTTTGTGCCGCCATCAACTTCGCGCCAAAAGGTTAAAGTTTTGTGCTTCAGCAGTTCGCCCTGCGGATGATCGGTGGGGAAGGGGGCGGGCACACGTTTCAGATCGGGGTCAGAAAAGCGGGTGCCCTCGGCGGAGGCCGCTGCCATGGCACGCATCAGGTCCTTGCCTTTGGGGCTGGCCACCCGTTTGCGAAAGGCCACCAGCTTGGCCTTGTCCATGCCCATACAGCCGCCACCAAGTACGATCCGGTCCAGCTCAACCCCGAAATAGAAGGCGCTGCGATCCAGACCGCTGCCGGATCCGCCATCAATATCCCAGAGCATATGCAGATGCGCCTTATAGGGCGTCTTGTCCTTGGAGAATCGAATGTCGCGCTGGGGCCGAAACAGTTTCGGACTGACACGGTGGCCGGTCATACGCTCCAAATCCGCGGCCACCACATCCAACAGGGCCAGTGCCGGGGCTTTCAGCTCACTATCGTAACGATCCTTATTGTCCAGAAACCAATCGCGGGTGTTGTTGGCATCCAGCTCACTTAAGAAAGCACGCGCCTCAGGGATCAGAGTGTCAAAAACTTGCGGGGCTGGCATCGCGGTCTCCTCACTGGCTGAAGCCCGACAGTAGCCAAGCCCATGCCGTAAGGGAAAGCCTCAGCGCGACGGATCGGCGGCAAGTTGCGGATTATTCCGCCTGTTTTTTAGGCATGTGCAGTGGCGCAGGGTCACCTGTGAGGCGAAGATAGGGGATTGCCACGCTCTGCGCGCGGGTCTACGGCTGGGTCATGACGACAGATTTGACAGCAAAACAACACTTGAAAAACATCGCCACTTTGGGCCTGCCGCTGATCGGCAGCCATGTGGCGCAATTCTCGATCAACATGACCGACACGCTGATGCTCGGCTGGTATGACGTCGAGGTGCTGGCCGCGCAGGTGATTGCGGGCACGGCGTTTTTTGTGCTGTTCATCCTTGGATCGGGCTTTGCCGGCGCGGTCATGCCCATGGTCGCCGAGGCAGAGGCCGCGGGTGAGGGCACCCAGGTGCGCCGGGTGACCCGGATGGCGATCTGGGCGTCGCTGTTTTACTGCATCTTCGCCGTGCCAGTGATGCTGTTTTCGGAACCGATCCTTCTTCTGGCGGGCCAAACGCCCGAGGTGGCGCGGCTGGCCGAGGACTACCTCTGGATCAATGGCTGGTCGATTTTGCCTGCGCTGATGGTGATGGTGTTCAAATCTTACCTCTCGGCGCTGGAACGGGCCGGTGTGGTGCTCTGGGTGACGCTGGCGGCCGTGGCGATCAACATCGTGGTCAACTATGCGCTGATCTTCGGCAACTGGGGCTTCCCCGAAATGGGCATCCGCGGCGCGGCGGTGGCGTCGCTGATCGTGAACATCGCTTCTATGGCGCTTCTCGGGGCCTACCTGCATTTCGTGACCCCTGAACATGAGATTTTTGCCCGCTTCTGGCGCCCGGACTGGGAGGCATTTCGCGCCGTGACCCGTCTGGGCTGGCCGATGGGGCTGACCAGCCTGGCCGAGGTGGGGCTCTTCGCCGCCGCCTCGCTGATGATGGGCTGGTTGGGCACGCTGCCTCTGGCGGCCCATGGTATTGCGCTGCAGATCACGGCGGTGACCTTCATGGTGCATCTGGGGCTCAGCAATGCCGCCACCGTGCGGGCCGGCCGTGCGGTGGGCCGGCGCAGCATGGGCGATCTGCGGCTGGGCGCGAAGCTGATCATCACCCTGTCGGCGGTCTTTGCCGCGTTGACGCTGGTGGCCTTTCTGGTCTTCCCCGAACCGCTGCTGGGCCTGTTCCTGTCGCCTGATGATCCGCAGCGTGACATCGTGATCGCGCTGGGGGTGCCGCTGCTGGCGGCTGCCGGGCTGTTCCAGTTTGCGGATGCCGCACAGGCGCTGGCGCTGGGGGTGCTGCGGGGCGTGCAGGACACCCGGGTGCCAATGATCATGGCGGCGATTTCCTATTGGGTGATTGGCGTGCCGATCAGCTACGGCATGGGCTTTGTGCTGGGCTGGGAAGGAGTTGGCGTCTGGGCCGGCCTGGCGGTTGGTCTGGCCTGCGCCGGTGTGCTGCTGATGGCGCGGTTCTGGGGCCCTGTGATGGTACAGACCCAGGCGCGGATCGACCGGCAGACCGCCGCCAAGGCAGAGACCAGCTAACCCGCCGTAGAAAACCCGCAGACAACCCGAAATCAAAAAAGGCGCCTTTCTGGGCGCCTTTTCTTTTACATCGGATCAGGGGGCAGGTCGGGTTCAGCCCTTGCCACCTTCCGCTTTGGCGGCCGCTTTCATCAAACGATCCGCCTTCTTACGCACCAGAACAGACCGCAGGTCGTGCATGGTCAGCAACAGCTGATCGGTCACCGCCTCCAGCTGTTCTTCTGAGGCGCGGCTTTGCGCCCAGTGGGTGGTCAGGTTCAGATGGTCGATGGCGCGGAAAATGTCATCGATGTCCCGTTCGGCCAGCACGGCGCGGCGGTCATCCATCCAATGGCGGATGGCCAGCAGATCCGCCTCAGACAGTTTGCGGTCACCGTGGGGCTTGATCTCACCATTGCGGATGTTGACGTTGGCAATCTGGTCCAACTCAATCCGGCGCTGGCGGTTTTCCGTATCCACGCGGAAGACAAAGGCCCCATTGTCCCGCACCCGGAAGTAATATTCTGGCAGGTCGACGGACATGGGGGGCCTCTTTCAATGTTCCATAAATACTCAATACACCCCGCCCCACGTGGGCGCGAAACGGGGAAGATGCTTAGCTGAGCTTGGCGCAGAACGCCTGAATGCGACTGCAGGCCTCGGTCAGCAAGGCGTCTGAGGTAGCGTAGCTGACGCGGAAATTGGGCGAAAGCCCGAAAGCAGCGCCAAAGACCACGGCAACACCGGTGTCATTCAGCAGTTCGGTGGCAAACACCTCATCCGAGGTGATCTCGACCCCACCCGGTGTTGTCTTGCCAATGATCCCGGCAATCGAGGGGTAGACGTAAAACGCCCCATCCGGCACCGGGCAGGTAATGCCGTCAATGGCGCTCAGCATATCAACCACCAGGTTGCGGCGGCGCACAAACATCTCATTGTTGGGCGCCAGGAACTCCTGGGTGCCGTTCAGCGCGGCCACGGCGGCCTTCTGGCTGACGGAACAGGGGTTTGAGGTCGATTGCGACTGCACCTTGCGGATCGCAGCAATCAGCGGCTCTGGACCGGCAGCATAGCCAATGCGCCAGCCGGTCATGGCATAGGCCTTGGACACACCGTTGACTGTCAGGGTGCGGTCATAAAGCTGCGGCTCAATCTCCGCCGGGGTGCAGAACTCAAAATCATCATAGGCCAGATGTTCATACATATCGTCGCTGAGGATCCACACATGCGGATGGCGCAGCAACACATCTGTCAGCGCTTTCAGCTCCTCGCGGCTGTAGCCTGCACCGGTTGGGTTTGAGGGTGAGTTGAACAGGAACCACTTGGTGTTGCCGGTGATCGAAGCCTCAAGCTGCTCCGGCGTGATCTTGAAGTCGTTTTCCAGCTGCGCCTCAATGAACACCGGCGTGCCCCCCGCCAGCAGCACCATATCGGGATAGCTGACCCAATAGGGGGCCGGGATGATCACCTCATCCTCGGGGTTCAGCGTGGCCATCAGCGCATTGTACAGCACCTGCTTGCCGCCGGTGCCAACGGTGACCTGCTTGGGGGTATACTCCAGCCCGTTGTCACGTTTGAACTTGGCACAGATCGCTTCTTTTAGATCCGGAATGCCATCCACCGCCGTATACCGGGTGTGGCCCTCATTGATTGCAGCGATCCCGGCGGCGCGGATATGTTCGGGCGTGTCGAAGTCCGGCTCCCCTGCGGAGAGGCCGATCACATCGCGGCCCTGCGCCTTCAGTTCTGCGGCCAGATTGCTGACGGCGATGGTGGGCGACGGTTTTACGCGGGCAAGTGTCTCGGACAGGAAAGACATCGGGTGACCTCAATGCGGTAGTAGGGTGGTTGTTATTTAACAGGATCATGTCTTAGGTTGAGGCGCAGTGCCGATCAAGAACCTTCGGCAGAAAGGATATTTATGCAGGATAAGCAGGATCAGAAAGACACAGCCGGGTTAGATGACCTGCTGCCCGAAATGGCGGATGCCCCTGCCGAGGAACAGGACTTTGACTGGTACGGCCCGGATATGGCGACCTTTGGCGATCGTCTGGCGGCAGCGCGGGAACAGGCCGGTATGGAACAGCGCCAGCTGGCCAAACGCCTGGGCGTCAAGCTGAAGACCCTGCAGGGCTGGGAATATGACCTGTCCGAGCCGCGCGCCAACAAGCTGAATATGATTGCCGGTCTTTTGAATGTCTCGATCCGCTGGCTGTTGACGGGCGAAGGGGAGGGCGTTACCGAACCCGCAGACCCCAGCGGCATGGATCCGGACATCTCTGATCTGCTGACGGAACTGCGGGATCTCAAGATGCAGATGACCGCATCGGCGGATCGGCTGGGGCGATTGGAAAAGCAGCTGCGGCTGAAATTGAAAGGCTCCTGAGGGATATGGCTGAGACCCGCGAAAACCGTCTGAAACGTTTGCAGATGCGCTCCATGCGGCGCGGGATCAAGGAAATGGACATCATCCTGATGCGCTATGCCGCCGCCCGGCTGGAGGCGATGGATGACGCCGCCCTTGATGCCTATGACGCGCTGCTCAGCGAAAACGATCAGGACCTGTACCAGTGGGTCTCAGGCCAGCAGGACGCCCCCGAAGATCTGCGCGACCAAATCGCCGACATCCGCGCCGTGGCCACCGGCGCCTGAAGCGCCGACAGGGCTGGTTCAGCGAGTTTAAATCGCATTTTAGTCATATAGGGTTTTGACTTAACCTAATATTGGGACTTTTTGCGCAGTCTCTCTTTCGATTTAGATCGGATGGAGACGGTGATGAGCCTTCACGACCCTTTAAAAACTGGTGATCACGCCGCCTTTATGAGCAGCTATTTGGATGCATTGGCGCTGGTTGAACGGCTGCATCGGTTGCTGCTGGATGTGATCAAAGATGAATTTGAACGCATTGGCGTGCTGGAAATCAACGCAGTGCAGGCGCTGTTGCTGTTTAATATTGGCGATCATGAGGTCACCGCTGGGGAGTTGAAAACCCGCGGATATTATCAGGGCAGCAACGTCAGCTATAACCTGAAAAAACTGGTGGAGATGGGCTATATGCACCATCAGCGCTGTGCGATTGATCGCCGTTCGGTCCGGGTGCGCCTGACCCCGAAGGGGCGCAATATCCGTGATGTGGTGGCGGCGCTGTTTTCCCGCCATGCCGAGGGGCTGCAATCCAAAGGGGTGCTGGGCCCCGACGGCATTGTTGAGATCACCAATTCGCTGCGTCGGGTGGAACGTTATTGGACGGATCAGATCCGCTACATCTACTGACCAGCGATACGCAGGCTGGCCTTTGGGCCAAGGACCAGTTCCATCCCATACAGTTCACGGATCAGCTTGCGGGTCATGGCCGCCTGATAGTTTTCAAACCCCAACGCCATCTCCGCAAAGGCATCTGGCCCATGTAGCACATTGGCCTGAAAATAGCTGACCAACCCCTCAGGGTCGGTTGGATGGCGGCTGGAGGACTTTGCGCCGGGCTGTGCATTTGGATCGGGGATAACCAATGCATTGACCGTAATGCCCTGCAAGAGCGGATTACGCCGCACCGATTGGGGCAGGGGGCCGGTGTTGGCAACCCCGTCGCCGGACAGATCCAGAACCCGCCGGGTGCAATCACGCTGCTGCAAGGCCTCGGCCCCCATCAGCGCTGCCGCCCCCAATGCGGTTGAGGGATCGCCGCCCACCCGCGCTGCGCCGCGCAGCACCTCTGCCGCGGCGGCGATGTCAGCCTCGGTGCGTAGCGCCCGCCAGTTCAGAACCACATGCTGGTCACGCGGGCCGGACCATTCAAACACCATCACCTCCACATGGCCGCCGGGCTGCCCCAGCAGGGCGGTGATCACATCGGGATGTTGCAAAGCGCCCGCAACACCCTGCATTTGCAGGCGATATTCCTGCGCATCAACGGAGCCTGAGACATCCAAACCCAAGGCCAGCGCCTGCCGGCAGGCCGCCTGTGCCGCAGAAGAGACAGTGCCAATTGCTGCTGCCAGCAGCATCGCATACAGGGTGCCCCAGCCGAATTTCCCGCGTCTCACTCGGTGACCTCACCCATCATCAATGGTCGCAGCTCCCGCTCCAACTTGCGTCGCATTGCGCTTTCGTAATCTTCAAACCCTTCGGCGATTTCTAGGAAAGCACCGGGTCCGCGCAGAACATCGCTTTGATAATGCGCGACAACCTTGTCATCTTCATGATCGCGTTTTGACAGGATCGCCAGCCCATTGACCACGATGTCACCAAAACCAAAGGCGCGATAGGCGTGTTGGGGGCCAAACCCTTCGTTATTTTCGCCGTCACCGGCCACATCAATGGTCGAAAACAGGCAGCGCGGGCCGCGGTCCAGCATCTTCCAGCCATAGCTGACAGCATGGCCAAGCGCGGTGGGAAACTCATCCGTGGAGCGTTGCGAATAGGCAATCGATTCAGCCGCGCCCAGCAGTTTGGAAGGGCTGTCGATCAGCGTCCAGTCCAGCAGGATTTTCTGATTGGTGCGCCCGCTCCATTCAAAAGCGGACAGGGCAACCGGTTGGGGTGTCACAAAAAACGCCTGTTGCACCTCAGGGGCCAGCAGCGCCGCGGCCAGCCCCTGACGTTGCAATGTGTCCTCCCGCGGGTCCACGGAAGAGGAGACATCAATCGCCAAAACAAGGGCCAGCCGACAGTCCAGCGCCGCCGCCGGTGCGGCGGTCAACATCATGATCACTGTCAGAAAACGGCCCATCCGGCTCACCAGTGGCCGGTGTTGCCCATGCTGGCCCAGGGTTCAGCTGGTTCCAGCGCCTCACCTTCCTGCAACAGCTCCACCGAGACGTTGTCAGGCGAGCGCACAAAGGCCATACGGCCATCGCGTGGCGGGCGGTTGATGGTGACGCCATTGTCCATAAGATGTTGGCACATCTCATAAATATTGCCGACCTCATAGGCCAGATGGCCAAAGTGGCGGCTGTCATCTGGCAGGGCGTCATCGCCATCCCAGTTGTAGGTCAGCTCAACCGGGCAGTCTTCTTGGCCTTCGGGGGCCATGAAGATCAGGCTGAACCGGCCCGCTTCGCTGTCATGACGGCGGGTTTCTTTCAGACCCAGCAGCTCATAAAAGGCCTGGCTTTTTTCCAGATCCTTCACCCGAACCATGGTGTGTAGATATTTCAAATGCATAAGCGCTCCCTCAGTTACGGGCGCGGCAAAGGCTCAGAAGGCCGATTTGATCCCGAATGACACGGTGGTTTCGCGGGTATCATATCGGCTGACGTTTGAATCCGTTTTGCGCGCCTGTACTCTGAGAGATGGTACAAATCCCCCATAGTCAAGCGCTTGCAGGGTAAATTCCACCTGACCGAAGAGGGTTTCATCCTCACGCCCCCCGGGCACAGGCAGGCCGACGGTGAAATCCGCATAGTGCTGCCAGCTTGCCCCAAGCGACAGCGTCGGGTGGATCATTGCGGTGGCCTTGCTCTTGCGCGGGGACCAGTTGATTTGCCCGTCCACGCGGTTGCGCGTGGCATTGGCATTGTCGCTGTCTTCGGTTTTCAGGCTCAGGCTGACCTGCCAGTCACCGGTGGTGTCACTGCGATGTGACAGCCGGGTGCTCAGCGTCAGTCCGCGAATATCGGCAAGCCCGCTGTCATGGCGGATATGTTCCAGCTGACCGGTAAGCCCCAGCAGGGAGGCGTCGCCGACCGGTAGGCGGCGGCTGAGATGCAAACGTTTGCTTTGCTGATATTTTTCACCGCCGGACCAGCTTTGACCAAGGGCGGCGCCAAAGGCCCAGCCACCGTTTTGGGCTTTGCGCTGTTGGTTCAGGCCCAGCTCAAGATAATTGAAGGCCAGATCGCTGTTGCTGACATCCGGGGCGATCTCACGCGCCTCGTCCGACAGGTGGACGCGCTGCCCAAAGGCGCGGAAGCTCATCCGGGTGGCTTGTGATTTTGACTGCGACAGGCGGTAGCTGACACTGGCATCGGCGCTGGCCCGCAGGCCCGAGAGCGCCTGGGCGGAGCCACTGAGGTAGCCCACCACGGGCACGCCATCGATCAGTGAATAGGGGCTGTCTGCCCCGTTGTTGAGGTTGCTGCTGGGCGCAAAGGACAGGCTGAGGCCAAACTGCCAGGGGGAGAGCTGGCGCAGGATGCGGTAGTCTTTCTCAATCCGGGGTCGCATCCGGGGATCGGGCACATGCAACAGTGACCGGCGCAGCCAGACCTGGGCCGCAGTGGGGCTGTTATCCTCCACAGCCAGACGTGCAGCCAGCTGGGCGGCGTGGAACTTATCCGTTTCACCCCCGGCATGGCGGAAGGCCAGCCGTGCAGAGCGGCGGCCCTTGCCGGGTTGGCGCATCTGCTGAAAGGCCCGGGCCAGCGTGAAATGCGCCATGCCGTCATCGGGGTCACGTTGCAACAGACCTTGGGCAATCTGCGCTGCCGTTGCGGGATCGCCTTGTTGCAGCGCCTGCAAGGCAAGGGCCCGCGACGCATCCGCGGACAGGCGCAGGTCTTCGGCCACCGCCGCAAAAGGCAGGGCCACCAGACAGGATCCGGCGATCAGTCGCCGGAGGAACTGGGATATCGACTTAGAGGCCGGCACAGACCGGATCATCACCCGAGGCGCCGCAGCGGGTCAGTACAAAGACACCGTATTCCGCTTCGCCGGTGATTGTCCCGGCGGGGCCGTCAAATTCTTCAAGGTAGACCGTACCGGCAACCGAGGTTGCCTGGTTGCCGCCAAAGATACCGCCGAAGCTGCCGATCTGCGCATCCGGCACACCTTCATATTCGGCGATGCCGACAAAGGTGCCGTCATTACTCAACGCGCCTTCGGTCAACACGATGTCCGGCAGCGGCCCGATGCCCGGAACGTCATCCACCAGCGTCCTGTTGAAGATTTCCGCATCCACCGCGCCATTGGCAAAGTCGGCGTTCAGCAGGATGGTGCCGGTGATCCGGTCAGACTGGCTGGGCGGTGTAGCGCTGGCGGGGATGCCGGATTGATCCAGCAGCTGATCGCCATTGCTGTCCAGGTTGGTCACGCCGGCATAGGTGCCGTAATACTGCGCTTCGCCACCGCTGGTTTCGGTATAGGGCGAATAGACGTCCAGCCCCTGACGGCCATAGAAGGAGCCGCCGTAATAACGGTTGTCATTGCCGCCATCCATCACGGCGCCCGCGATCACGTGGTTGTCGTTGCTTTCGGCAAAGACAGCGGTGTAGTGGCGATCTGCTGGGGTGGTCTGCAGCATATAGACCTCATACCCCGGAACCGACGCATCAAGATCGGCGCGGCGCACATAGGTCACATTGGTCTGGTTGCCGTGGATCGAGTTCAGCGACAGCACCAGTTCACCCGTGAGCGGATCATAGTTCACCGCCTGCAGGTTGCCGGCAACTGTGGCATCTGCGGTGTTCGGGGTCATGCCGAAATCGGTGTTGGTTCCGCCCGGGTCTTCGCCGCATGCGACAACCAAGAGCGGCGCCAGAAGGGCGCTTGCGTAACGGATCATCTGCCTCAATCCTCGAATAATGCGGCTCTTTTGGCCGGTTAGCTTTCAGAATCCGAGGCCAGAGGCCAAAAGTCAACGATTGATGCGCCTCTTGCGGGAAAAAAGCGGCAATCTGTTGCAGTAAGGGAAAAGCTGAAAATGCAAGCCCATATTGCAGTTTTTTATCACATCAACGCTAGATATAGTGGCTCGCGACTCGCCTTAGCAGCAATTTGGAGGACCAGATGCCGATCACCCCGGAACAGCAGGCCGAAATCGATGCGCTCCGCGCCAGCCCGCGTCAAACCCTGCGCGCCGTCTCCGAGGGGATGGAAGAGCATCTGTACAAAGCCTATCCCGTGCTGGATCACGGTTTCGTTCGTGTGATTGACTATATGGGCGATGACGCGGCGATCTGTCAGGCGGCGCGGGTGTCTTATGGCAAAGGCACCAAATCCGTGCAGAACGATGAAGGGCTGATCCGCTACCTGATGCGGCACTGGCACTCGACCCCGTTTGAGATGTGTGAGCTGAAGCTGCACGTCAAACTGCCGGTCTTTGTGGCCCGTCAGTGGATCCGTCACCGGACCGCCAATGTGAACGAATATTCGGCCCGCTATTCGATCCTGGACCGTGAGTTCTACATCCCGCAGCCCGAACAGCTGGCGGCGCAATCCGTCATCAACAACCAAGGCCGGGGGGAAGCGCTGACCGGGGCTGAGGCCGAGCGGGTGCTGGAAATCCTGAAGGGCGACGCCGCCCGCTCCTATGACCACTATGAAGAGATGATCTCGGATGAGGGCAAACAGGGGCTGGCGCGTGAACTGGCGCGGATGAACCTGCCTGCGAACATCTATACCCAGTGGTACTGGAAGGTGGATCTGCACAACCTGCTGCACTTCCTGCGTCTGCGGGCGGACAGCCACGCGCAGTATGAAATCCGCGTCTATGCAGATGAGATTTGCAAGCTGGTCGCCGATTGGGTGCCCTTTGCCTTCAAAGCGTTTGAGGACTACCGCATGGGCGGCGCAGCGCTGAGCGCCGGGGCGCTGGACTGCGTGCGCCGGATGCTGAAAGGCGAAGAGGTCACCAAAGAAAACTGCGGCATGAGCGCCCGTGAATGGCGTGAGCTGGAAGAGGTGCTGGAGGGGTAAACCGTCAGGCCCTCCCGATCCGTTTCCGGTAGGGAAATATGATCGATTGAAATGGCAGGCTGTTTGCTCAGTCTGCCGTTAAAGATCCGGAGTTTCCCTGCCCCCCGGAATTGCCCTGTGGCCAAATCTCTGATTTGGCTGCGCCCGACCCGCCCCACAGGGCGGGCGCATTCTGCGCCACCCTTCGTGTCGGGCGCTAAGATTGCCGAAAATTCAGCGGATCATAACCCGCCATCGACCCCACGCTTGCATTGCCGCGGGGCTTTGCCATCGCGGCTGAAGGCCTCAACCCCGCAGGTGGTGCAACGGTAGCGGGTGAAGCTGGCGTTTTTTGCCCCCTCAGACACCCAGGCGCAGTTGCGGCGGCCCAACTTGGGGAAACCTGACAATCGGGGGGCTGTGGTGCGGGGGCGGGGGCGTTGCACCGGTTTGCGATCCGCGCCGACAATGGTCAGTTTCGGCCCCGACCCCGTGCCAGATCCCCGGCCGGTCAGTTTGCGAAACATATTCCAAATCATGCGGTTAGCTCTCTCTTTCCTGGCTGACGTGCCTGATTAATGTTTGCATTCCGACCCTGATTTTCAAGCGCTCCTGACCCTGCGGCACCTTTTTGCCGAGCTGCAGCGCAGAAATTGGCACGGGACTTGTCCCAGATCAAAACGACCATAGGTGAATCACCATAGGCTCTTATCAAAACAAGAAGGAGGCTCTGATGCATATTCAGATCAACACAGACCACAACATCCAAGGTGACGAACGGCTGGCCGAAGTCTGCGAACAGCTGGTCAGCGCGACCCTGGCGCCGATTGCGTCCC
This sequence comes from Thalassovita sp., assembly GCF_963691685.1. GTDB lineage: Bacteria > Pseudomonadota > Alphaproteobacteria > Rhodobacterales > Rhodobacteraceae > Thalassobius. The sequence continues at coordinate 3,106,408 of NZ_OY829290.1, read as the reverse complement.
GTCTGACCCGGGTGGAGGTTCATGTGAAGGATATGCGCGGCCCCAAAGGCGGCGAAGACATCCGCGCCACGGTTGAGGCACGCCCCGAAGGCATGCGCCCCTATGCGGTGCACCATGACGGCACCGACATTTCCCAAGCGGTCAAAGCGGCCAGCAAAAAACTGCGCCAGCGGCTGGAAGGTGAGTTCGGCAAACTGTCCGCACACTGACACCCACGCCTAGATCGCGCTGAGGCCCACCGCTCCACCGGTGGGCCTTTTCTTTTGCCGTTTCGGCTGTTGGGTTGCGCACCCCCTGCAGCGGTTTCGGAAATCCACACGCCGTTTTTATGTTTGGTGCTCCTGGCTGTCGTCGGTTAAGCTGTCGTTATTCAAGATTAATATCTCATCAATGATCTGCGCGGGGAGGATCCCCGCAGGGCTTCTTTGGGGGACGCCATGAAACAGAAAACAATTGTTCAACTGATTGCCGCCGCGCTGCTGTGCGCCCCTGCCGCCGCGCAGGCCGAACCGCGGGTTTTTCCCTATAGCGGGGTCGCCAATTTCTGCCCCAGCGGCGAACAGCCGGTGACCATCAACGGAGTGATCTGCTGCGGGGTGCCGAACCAATCCACCAGCTATCAGGCCATGATGCGCCATGGCAGTGGCAAAGCACGCAAAATGACCGGCAGCAAATCCATGACCACCGGTGCGGTGTGCCCGGAAGGTCAGAAAGGCTGCTTTACCAACTAGGGAAGTGCGGGGGTGACGGTTGCCCGTCACCCAGATCGCTTAAACCAGCGCGAGGCTGCCCGCCATCTGGCGGCCGTCCCGGCCATCGATCAGCTCAAAGCTGACCTTCTGTTCATCAGCCAGGCCGGTCAGACCGGATCGTTCGACTGCTGAAATATGTACAAAAATGTCTTTGCCGCCATCATCCGGTGCGATGAAGCCGTAACCTTTGGTGGTGTTAAACCATTTCACGGTGCCTGTTGGCATGTTCCGTGTCTCCTTCTTTCCGTTCCTTCCCCGGAAAACGCGGGGTCCATTAGCGCCGACGGGACGGGATTCCTAATCAATGACGTCTTCAAATAACTAAGCGGGAACCAATGATCCGCGGCCATGGCTAAGATGATTGCACCGCTTTTTGAAAAATCAAGCAAAACAAGGATGAATAGCGCGCATTGACGGGTTATTGCTGATTTTGAACTGCTACAGAGGGTCACTATGCGAATTTACGGACTGAAAAATTGCGATACATGCCGCAAGGCGGCCAAAGCGCTGCCCGGGGCGGAGCTGGTGGATATCCGCGCTCAACCAATGGGAGAGGAGATTCGCGCCAAAGCCTATGAGGCCTTTGGGGATGCTTTGTTGAACACCCGCTCGACCACGTGGCGTGGGTTGAGTGAGGCGGAGCGCGCGGTCGCCCCGCTTGAGCTGTTGACGGCCCATCCGGCGCTGATGAAACGGCCGTTGATTGTGACCGACAGCGATGAGATGCATCTGGGCTGGACCAAGGCCGTGCAGGCCGCACTGGGCGTGGCGTAACCGGTATCGCAGCCTTCAAGGGGGAGAGGGCGGTCACCTCTCCCCCTCGGCTTGCCTCTTGCCATCGCGGTGGCGATCGCCCATGTGAAGACCAGCAAAGGAGACAGCTAAATGCGCAATGCAGCTCTGGTTTTGGGGATTATCGCCGGTCTGATCGGCATGGTCGTTGGGTTTTTCAGCTTCGGCTATACCGAGTTCATGACCTGGTTGGGCGAGGCCGATGTTCTGGAAGAACAGCTTGAAAACCCAGGGCTAATTCGCGCGATGAGCTTCTTTGCGCCGCTATTGGCGCTGACCGGGGGCGCGATGGCAAAAGCCCGCGCGCTGTGGGGCGGCGGGCTGATGTTGATTTCCGCGGCGGGCATGTATCACGCCTTTGGCTTTAACGCCTTTACCATGTTCCCGATTGGATTTGCGGGCATGGGCGGTCTGCTGGCTATTGCGGCTGGGAAGCCGGACGCGCCGAAAGCACATTTCTAAGGGTCAGGATCCGGTCCAGCGACAGCGGTCCGGCCCCCTTGATGACCAGCGTCAGCAGCAGGAGCATCCAGAAACCGCGCTGATCCAGGATCACGCCATCGGGCAGGCGGTCAAACCAGGCGCCCAGCGTCTCAATATGCTGGATGCCGCCATGGCCGTAAAGATCGGTCAGAGACTGCACGGCGACAAAGCCGATCATGCCCAGGCTGGCCAGTCGGGTGAACAGGCCCAGCACAATCAATGCGGGCAGAATGAACTCGGCATAGGTGCCGGCCATCACCACCAGCCAGTGGAAGATCCCGAACTGCGAACTGTCATATCCCACCGCTTCAAAGGCTTTGGGGAAGATCTGCGCATAGGCCCCGGTTGAGGGCGAAAACAATCCAACAAACCCATCGCCCAGCTTGGTCTTGGCCGAGGCCCAGAAATAGCCCAGCAGGCTGGCGGCAAAGAGGAAACGGGCGAATGTCGGCAGCAGCCAATCGGCCCGGTCCAGCCCATCGGCGATGCGGAAATAGCGGTTCAGAAGGGCGGTCATGTTCTCTCCTCCACGTGAATGTCAGTCAGGGCCTGAGTGGCCAAAAGGGTGCCAAGCAGCTGACCCAGGTCAGCGGCGGGATGCAATGTGCTGGCCTCAGCAAGTGTTTTGCCGGCCATCAGCGCCCCACAGAGATCACCCTGATCGGCCGGCAGCGGCGTCAGGATCGGATCAAATTCGGGCCGGGTGACCAGGGTGGGCTGGGCTTGGGCCGGCGGGTTTTCACCGCTTTCACCCAAGGCTTTGGCGCGGATGGCGTGGATCGGCCAGGGGGTCAGCACCAGCTGTGTCGCCGCCGCAAAGGTTAGCCGCGCATTGTTCAGCGCCTCGGGCGGCAGGCTGGCCAGCCGGGCGGGATCCAAGGCAGGCGTATCCTCCGCGTGGTAGCTTTGCCGCATGGCATATTCCAGCCGCGCCACATCGCGCAGATAGGCCAGTTTGGCCAGCGCGGGAATGGCCGAAATATAGCGCGGGAAGCCCCCGCCATAGAGCATCATCAAAGGCGAGGATGGCGGATTGGCCCGTAGGTAACCCGTTGCAATCGTGTTAAAGTTCTGTTCACCCAGCAGGCGTGCCGTGGCGGGAAAACCGGTTTCCAGCGCTTCGCGCAGCGAGACGGTGACATTGTTGCGATAGACGTCGAACCGTTTGCCCGCCGGGCGACCCCCGGCATCTGACAGCCCGTTGGGGCGGTCGGCGGTCGGGTCCAGCAGGGCGGCGTTGAAGGCGGTTTGGCTCATGCGGTCACCTTGCTGTCCAACTGGGCCAGCGCGGTTTCCGCACGCCGCGCCTCTGCCGCCAGCAGCGGCCATTCGGGCACATCGGTGTCCCATTCAATCAGCGTCGGCAGCGGGCCGGAGCGGGCCAGCGTGTAATCCAACAGCGTCCAAACCGGATCGGCCACTTCACGGCCGTGGCTGTCGATCAGCAGCGGCGCGCCGTGATCATCTTCGTCCTCATCATGGCCACCCAGATGGATTTCACCAACCTTATCAAGGGGGAAGGCATCAATATAGGCGCGTGGGTCATAGTTCAGATTGGTGGCAGAGACGAAGATGTTGTTCACATCCAGCAGCAGCCCGCAGCCGGTGCGCTTGCTGACCTCAGCCAGAAAGGCAGGCTCCTCATAGGTCGATTCATCAAACGCCAGATAGGAGGAGGGGTTTTCCAGCAGCATCCGGCGGCCAATCACATCCTGCAGCTGGTCGATATGGGCGCAAACGCGGTTCAGCGTCGCCTCGGTATAGGGCAGGGGCAACAGGTCGTTCAGAAAAGCGCTTTCGTGGGTGGACCAGGCCAGATGTTCGGAGAAGCTGGCAGGGTTCAGCCAGTCACAGAGGTGTTTCAGCCGCGCCAGATGGCCAGGATCCAGATCGCCCTCACCACCGATCGACAGGCCGACGCCATGCACCGAGATGGGGAATCGTTCCGCCAGGTATTTCAGCTGCGCGATGGGGCGCCCGCCTGCGCCCATGTAGTTTTCCGCATGGATTTCCAACCAGCCCACAGGCGCAGGATCTGCCAGCAAGTCACTGTAATGCTGTGGCTTATAGCCGACGCCGGGCAGGGCAGGGAGGTGGTTGGACTGATCAAACATGCAAATGCTCCGCGAGAGATTGGGCGCAAATTAGCGGCCTAAAAGCCAAGTGCTGGTCCCGCCGGACAACAGGACGGAACCAGCTTACCATAGATACTCTTAAAAAATGCCCCGCCCATTCTGGGGATAGCTTGGGCGGGGAAAACAGGGGGCGGTGCAGGCCCCCTGCTTCGGCAGAGGGATACTGCCTATGCCTTATGCCGGCAGGTCGCGGTCCAGCTCTTCCAGCGAACCTTTGCGGGCTTTGCCGTCTGCCATTGCGGGCAGTTCGATGTCCATGCAGGTGCCTGCGTCAACCAGGGTCCAGGCGTTGCCCTGGTAGTCAACGATCGAGGTGCCGGCGCAGGTGGTGCCGGGGCCAGCGGCACAGTCGTTCTTACCGGCCAGCGAAACGCCGTAGCACTTCTCTTTTTCCATCGCGTGGGCCACGGTGGAGGTGGTTGCGGTCAGGGCTGCTGCAACTGCGCCAGCGACGGCCAGGGTCTTGATGGTGGTATCGGACATTTCTCTCTTCCCTTTCGGTTTTAATTTCAGGTCAGCCTTCATCGGCGACAGGGAAAAGGTAACCGTGCGGCGGTCTGACACGCCACTCACGAGCCTGTGCATCACGGGTGCGTGTGCGAGCGTGAAGATTTTGGCCGAAAAAGCCGGGATTTTTTCAATAAAAACGGCCCGCAACGGGGTTTCCGTCACGGGCCGCAAGATTCCAGCGCTGGAATGTTACAGAAGATCGGGCGGAGTCGCCTCTTTCGTCAGCTGTGTAACAATCTCGTCCAAGGTCTGGACCTTGGTCTGTTTTTCACCCAACCGGCGGGTCGAAACGGTGCGCTCTTCAACCTCTTTCATGCCGCAGGCCAGAATGACCGGCACTTTGCCCAGGCTGTGTTCACGGACCTTATAGTTGATCTTCTCGTTGCGCAGATCAGCCTCGGCGCGGATGCCGGCCGCGCGCAGCTTTTCGACAACTTCCAGACAGTAGTCATCACAATCCGAAACGATCGCCGCCACAACCACCTGACGCGGGGCCAGCCAGAACGGCAGCTTGCCGGCGTGTTCTTCGATCAGAATGCCGATGAACCGTTCAAAGGAGCCCAGGCAGGCACGGTGCAGCATGACCGGGCGGTGTTTGTCCCCATCCGCACCGATGAAGCTGGCCTCCAGCCGTTCGGGCAGGTTGGCATCCACCTGTAGCGTGCCACACTGCCAATTCCGGCCGATGGCGTCGGTCAGGGTGAACTCCAGCTTGGGACCGTAGAAGGCACCTTCGCCCTCCAGAACCTCAAAGTCATAACCCGCAGCCTTACAGGCATCACCCAGCGCCTGTTCCATATTGTCCCAGGTTTCATCGCTGCCGATCCGCTTTTCAGGACGGGTCGACAGTTTGATGGTCCAGTTGTGGAAGCCGAGGTCGGCATAGACCTTGGACAGGAAGGCGATGAACTTGGCCGTTTCCGCGGTGATCTGATCCTCAGCGCAGAAGATGTGACCATCGTCCTGGGTAAAGCCGCGCACCCGCATGATACCATGCAGCGCCCCCGAGGGTTCATAACGCGCACAGGAGCCGAACTCGGCCATGCGCAGCGGCAGGTCGCGGTAGGACTTCAGGCCCTGATTGAACACCTGAACATGGCAGGGACAGTTCATCGGCTTCAGCGCGTTCACAGCCTTTTCGCGGGCGTGATCTTCGTCCACCTCAACGATGAACATGTTTTCCTGATACTTGTCCCAGTGGCCGGATTTTTCCCACAGCTTGCGGTCCACCACCTGCGGGGTGTTCACCTCCACATAGCCGTCCTTGTCCTGCATGCGGCGCATGTAGTCCTGCAGCGTCGTGTAGATGCGCCAGCCGTTCGGGTGCCAGAAGACCTGACCGGGCGCCTCTTCCTGCATGTGGAACAGACCCATTTCTTTGCCCAGCTTGCGGTGGTCGCGTTTGGCGGCCTCTTCCAACATGGTCATATGGGCCTTCAGATCCTTGCGGTTCTTGAAGGCCACGCCATAGATCCGCTGCAGCATCGGGCGGTCGCTGTCGCCCAGCCAGTAGGCGCCGGCCACATGGGTCAGCTTGAAACCATCCGCGGGCACCTGACCGGTGTTCTGCAGGTGCGGGCCACGGCACAGATCCTGCCAATCGCCGTGCCAGTACATCCGCAGGTCTTCACCTTCGGGGATGCGGTCGATCAGCTCAACTTTGAAGGGCTCATTGTTGTCTGTGTAATGCTGGATCGCGCGGGCACGGTCCCAGACCTCGGTTTTCACCGCATCACGGGCGTTAATGATGTCCTTCATCCGCGCCTCAATCGCGCCGAGGTCTTCGGGCGTGAACGGCTCTTCACGGTCAAAGTCATAGAACCAGCCGTGATCGCGAACCGGGCCGATGGTCACTTTCACATCGGGCCAGATTTCCTGCACGGCGCGGGCCATGATATGGGCCAGATCGTGGCGGATCAGTTCCAGCGCCTGCTCATCATCCTGCAGGGTGTGGATGGCGATTTGCGCATCATCGTTGATCGGCCACTGCAGGTCCCAATGGGCGCCGTTCACAGTGGCTGAGATGGCCTTTTTGCCAAGCGATTTGGAGATATCGGCAGCGACCTCGGCGGCGGTTACGCCTGCCTCGTAGGAACGTGCATTGCCATCGGGAAAAGTAAGGGAGACTTGAGCCATTCTTTTGGCCTCCTCGTCAGTTTGGCGCCCACGGAACGCCCGGTTGCGGGTTATGGTGTGCGCCTCTTTTGCGGCGGGGCCGGGGGTAAGTCAAGCGGCGGAAACCACCTGATGCAGAAAAGCCCCACCAATGGCGGGGCCTTTCGGGATGGTGCAGGTTTTCAGGCAGATGCCCGGGATTGCCAGTCAGGTTGCGCGTTTCGCGCTGCGGTCTTTAGGCCGCGCTGACCTGTGCGGGGGCGCTATGGGCAAACTCCCAGTAAAGCTGCCGCGCCCGCAGTGTGACAGGACCAATGCCCAGATCGCGATCCTCCAGTTTGGAGACTGGCATCACCTTGGCGATGTTGCCGGTGGCAAAGATCTCATCCGCCTGGCGGAAATCGTCCAGCGTCAGGGTGGTTTCCACCACCTCATAGCCATCGGCGCGCAGCAGGCCGATCACCCGTTGCCGGGTCAAGCCGTTCAGGAAACATCCCGTCGGCACCGGGGTGAAGACCACGCCGTCACGGATCAGAAACACATTGGTCGAAGCCGTTTCCGCCACATTGCCATCCACATCCAGCGACAGCGCGTTGGAATAGCCATGTTTGCGGGCGTAGGCCATGATGCGGGCATTGTTTGCATAAAGCGACCCGGCCTTGGCCTCGGTCAGGGCCATGTCCTGGCGAGGGCGGCGATAGGGCGCTACGGTCAGACTGAAGCCTTCGATCGACGGCATCGCCATTTCCTCAATGCAGATCGCAAAGGCGGTGCTTTCGGGATCCAGATCAATCACGCCAGCGCCGCTTTCGGTCGACCACATCATCGGGCGAATATAAAGCTCCGCCTCCTTGGGGAAGGCTTTCACCCGGTCACGTACCAGAGCTGCAATCTCCTCCCCGCTGGTGGTGGGGATCATGCCCAATGCTTCGGCTGAACGGGTCAGCCGGGCGCAATGCAGATCCAGATCGGGCATCACCCCTTCAAAGGCGCGCGCGCCATCAAACACCTGGCTGCCCAGCCAGGCCACATGATCTGCGGCGCGAATAATTGCGGTATTGCCGTCCTGCCAGGATCCTTCAAACCAAGTGTAAACCTTACCTTTGCCGACTGCCATGGGCTCTCCTCTCGTCAGGCTGGTTGGGGGCCGCGCGGGCAGGAATGCCGTGGGGGTCACATTATCGCGCAGCGGTTAAATTAAGTTTAACAGGTTTGCGCAAAATTCTTTTTCAACTTTTGTTGTGATGTGCAAAAATGTTGATATTTATTTTGCTGTTGGCGAAAATTGCAAAAGAAAGTTTGGTTGATCATGTCCAATATGCCGGAGGTTGATCTGCGGATCCTGCGTGAATTGATCCGTGACGGGCGTCAATCCAATGCACAATTGGCCGAGGCTGTAGGCCTCTCCGCCTCGCAATGCTGGCAGCGGGTGAAGAAGCTGGAAACCGGTGGGGTCATTCAGGGCTACGGCGCGCGCATAGATCATGAAGCGCTGGGCGCGCCCGAAACGGTGTTGATCGAACTTGCCCTGGACCGCAACGAAGGGTTTGAAGTGGCCGCGGTCTGCAGTCAGCTTGCCCGCTTCCCCGAAGTGTTGGAGGTGCGCATGACCAGTGGTGAGTTTGACATCTTCGTCAAAGTGGTGGTCAGCGGCACCCGTGGCTATGAGGCCTTTCTGCGGGAACGCCTTTATAAGATCAGCGGCATCCGTCAGAGCCGCTCCTCCTTCTCGCTGCGCAGCTACAAAAATGAGGTTTCGACGGTTCCGTTTTGATGGGTGTTAAGAGGTGTTGAGTGGGATGTTGCACAATGCAGCACCGTTGCCTCACGTCGCCCCGCGCTAGTCCTATGAAGGAGCCAGCTTGAGCGGATCTGAAAAGAACGCACCGTTGCGCACGGCCTGCTTAGTACATCGTTGGGTCAATGGCGCAGAAACCGCTTCCCATAGGGGGCGATCAGACTATCTTGGCTGCCAAAGACTTGGAGACCACTATGCAAATTCTCGAAACCGAACAGGGCCGCAAGATCGCCTATCACCACACCCCCGGCACTGGCCCGACAGTGGTGTTCTGTTCGGGACTGAAGTCCGACATGGAAGGCACAAAAGCCGCCCATCTGGAGGCCTGGGCCGAAGCCCGAGGTCAGGCCTTTCTACGGTTTGACTATTCAGGTCACGGCGCAAGTTCAGGGCGGTTTCAGGACGGCGCCATCGGGGATTGGCACGAGGACACATTGGCCGTGATCGATCAGCTGATCGACGGGCCGATTGTGGTGGTGGGCAGTTCGATGGGCGGTTGGCAGGCTCTCCTGCTGGCGCGCGCCCGGCCGGAACGGCTGGCAGGTATGGTCACAATCGCCGCGGCGCCGGATTTCACTGAGGACGGCTATTGGGCCAGTTTCACGGATGAGCAGAAAGCGATGTTGGAAAGCCAAGGCTTTGTCACCCTGCCGTCCGACTACGATGAGGACTACATCATTTCGAAACGGTTGATCGAAGAAGGTCGTGATCGGCTGGTGCTACGCGCGCCGCTTGAATTGCCGTTCCCAGTGCGATTCCTGCAAGGCACGGACGACAGTGCCGTTTCCACCGAAACTGCGATCAAACTGTTGGACCACGCCAGTGGCGACGACATGCGCCTCACGCTTGTCAAAGGGGCGGACCACCGGTTTTCGACGCCAGAATGCCTGACGCTGATTGAGACCTCGGTCGCAGACGTGTTGAACGGCGGCCAGTGAAACGCGGCGCAAAATATCTGATCGGGGCCGCCGCAGTTGTGGCGGCTCTATGGGTGTTTGGACCTTACGAGTCGCTCTCACCGGAGCGCGCATTTGATGCCAGCGTTTTGGATAACGGTGTTGATACCTATTTGGAGGCGAGCGAAGCCCAGGTTGACGGGATCCGTCCCGGCGCAGGAAAACGGGTGATCTGGGCTGCTGCGCCAGAGCAGCAGACGCCTTGGGCCATTGTCTACGTGCATGGGTTTTCGGCCTCCGCTGTGGAGGTTCAGCCAATTCCCGAAACGCTAGCGCAGGCGCTTGGCGCAAATCTCTACTACACCCGGTTGCGTGGTCATGGCCGCGATGGTGCAGCGCTGGGCGCGGCACGGGCGGATCAGTGGATCTATGACATACAAGAAGCGATGGCCATCGGGCGTCGCATTGGGTCAAAGGTTCTCCTCCTTTCCACATCGACCGGGGGCAGCTTGGCAACCTTGATTGCGGCTGATCCGGTGCATTCTCACTCTTTGGCGGCTGCGGCGTTTATCTCACCAAACTTCGGCGTGAATAACGCCGCCGCTCCTCTTTTAACTTGGCCAGCCGCGCGCCATTGGTTGCCGGTCTTGGCCGGGCACGAGCGCGGGTTTACACCCCGAAATGACGCGCATGCAGCGGATTGGACGACACAGTATCCCACCACTGCAGTCTTCCCGATGGCTGCGGTGACCCGCGCGGCCTGGCAGGTGGATCACGCGGATATCGCAACGCCGGCGTTGTTTATATTCCACCCGGATGACCAGGTGGTTCGGGCGGATCGCACCGCAGAAGTTACCGCCCGTTGGGGCGGTCCCGTGTCAGTTTTTCATCCCAAACCCGGCCCGCAGGACGATCCGGATCGTCATGTGATTGCCGGTGACATCATGAGCCCCGATGCAACGCCCGCGGTCACAGACGCCCTGATCAACTGGGCGCTGACCTTGAATTGAACCTATCGCCGAATCATTAATGTTCCCTTAATGTTCTTTGTGTATTTTGAATTGGAGGATGTTGTGGAACAGCGAATTTCTTTGGTCACACTCGGCTGTCAGAACGTTGAAACACAAACGGAATTTTATGAAAAGCTCGGCTGGCGCCGGGTGCAAACACAGGAGGGTATAGTTGCTTTTGATCTGTTGTCGCAGGTGCTTGGTCTTTATCCTTTAGCCGCGCTGGCAGAAGATTTGGGCGTAAATGAGGGGCAACTACATCCTGCGCACGTTGGCCCGAATGACCCGCGCTATGGCGCGATCACGTTGGGCTACAATACACGCGACCGGGCAGAGGTAGATCACGTGATCGCGGCGGCGAAGACAGCGGGCGCGAGAATAGTAAAAGAACCGGCTGAGGTGTTTTGGGGCGGATATCACGGGTATTTTGCTGATCCTGAGGGCCACCTATGGGAGGTTGCGCATAACCCCTTCTCAGCACTGTCTCCAGAAGGCGCGTTCTGTTGGAACGGGCATCAGAATGGATGATGGTGCAACTAAGGCTCCCGAGGCCCGACAGGTGTCATTCACCCGGAAGAGGCAAGGTGTAACGCGTGGCACTTATTGCGCCATTGACAGCAGCAAGGTGTCGGCGCAGGCTAAGTGTGCGTGACGAGATGTGCATGCGTAACACTTGGGAAAGATGATGAAAATCTTGGTTTCTTATGACGCTTGAACCGATCGTTTTCCTGCCGGGTATGATGTGCGATGCACGCATTTTTGAACCTCAGATCACGACCCTGGGACGTGAGCGTGCAGTCACTGTTGCGCCTATTACTGTTGGCGACAGTATTGAGACGATTGCGCAGGGTTTGTTGGCGCAACTGCCGGAAAAGTTTGCGCTGGTCGGGCTGTCCATGGGCGGCATCGTCGCGATGGAGATTTTGCGGCGCGCGCCGGATCGGGTCAGCCGTATTGCTCTGCTGGATACGAACCCGCTGGCGGAAACACCGCAGTCCGCAACGATCTATGAACCCTGGATCATCGCCGCGCGCTCGGGTCGGTTGGACGATGTGTTGCGTGAAATGATGCGGCCTGAGTTTTTGGCGCAGGGGCCTGACCGGATGACGGTGCTCAACCGGTTTTATGCGATGGCCGCTGATCAAGGCGCTGAGGTGTTTATTCGCCAGTCGCGCGCCCTGCAGCGGCGGCGTGATCTGCAATCCGCGCTGCGGCGCTGTAAATGTCCGGCTTTGGTCATGTGCGGGGCTGAGGATGGCTTGACCCCGGTGAAACGGCACCAGTTTATGGCAGAGTTGATCCCCTATGCGGAGTTGCGCATCATCGAAAGGGCAGGGCACCTGCCAACCTGGGAGCAACCTGAACAGGTGACCGATGCGCTGCGCAGCTGGATGGGACAACCCTTTGTTCTGACGGCGTAAAAGGGCCGTGTGACAAACCAATACGCCGGAAGGGAACGCTTTGGCTGACGATCCGAAAACCTGGCGGGACAGATTCGAAGCGTTTCGCCATTGGGTGCGTATGAACGTTCCCCCCGGGGTGCGCCTGATCCTGGGGCTGTTTTTGATGGCCTGCGGGGTGGTTGGGTTTTTACCGGTTGTTGGCTTTTGGATGCTGCCACTGGGGGTGGCGATTGCCATGTTGGATATTCAACCGGTCTGGTCCTGGCTGCGCCAAAAGGTCTGGGATGACAAAGAGTAACATGCAAAAGGCCAGCGCAGACTGGTCTTGATGCAATTCGGTTAAACCTAGGCCTTGAGGCGTTACTTGGCTGCCTTGTGCGCGGGCGCCTTGCCTGATTTTTGCGCAGCTGCCTTTTTCTTTTTCGCACCGCCACCCGGTTTTGGGCCGGCATTTGCATCAATAAACTCCAGCACCAGCGGTCGGATGTTGTTCCGCCAGCTCTTGCCGGCAAAGATTCCGTAGTGACCTGCACCAGGTTCCACATGGCTGGCTTTTTTCTCATCCGGCAGACCGGTGCATAGATCCAGCGCCGCAACACATTGGCCGGGCGCGGAGATATCGTCATTTGCCCCTTCAACGGTTTTCACCGCCACCGTTGTGATCTTGCCGATGTCGACGTGTTTGCCTTCGATGGTGAATTCGTTTTTGGCGATTTCGCAGTTTTTGAAGATCCGCTCGACCGTCGAGAGGTAGAACTCTGCCGTCATATCCATCACCGCCAGGTATTCATCGTAGAAGCGGTTGTGGGCGTCATGGTCTGAGGCTTCGCCCTTCATAACGCGTTGAATCTGATCGGAAAATGCTTTGGAGTGCCGCTCGCCGTTCATCGACATGAACGAGGCCAGCTGCAGCAGGCCGGGGTAGACCATGCGGCCCACACCTTTGTACTTGAAGCCCACGCGCTGGATCATCGTTTCCTCCAGCTGGCCCATGGTGACGCGGTTGCCGAAATCTGTCACATCGGTCGGGGTGGCGTCCGGGTCAATCGGGCCGCCGATCAGGGTCAGTGAGCGCGGCTGTGCCTCGGGTTCCTCACCGGCCAGATAGGCGGTGGCGGCCAGCGTCAGCGGTGCTGGCTGGCAGACTGCGATCACATGGGTGTCTGGGCCCAAATGGCGCATATAATCAACAAGATAGAGGGTATAATCCTCAATATCGAACTTACCGGCCGAAACCGGGATATCACGCGCATTGTGCCAATCGGTGATATAGACCTCACAGTCAGGCAGCAGGGAGATCACGGTGGAGCGCAGCAACGTGGCGTAGTGGCCGGACATCGGCGCGACCAGCAGAACTTTGCGCGGTTTGGTGTCCCGGCCCATGACCTGAAAATGGATCAGATCGCCAAAATCGCCCTCAACTACGGTCTCAATATTGACCAGATGGTCCTTGCCGTCATCACAGGTGAACGAATGGATGCCCCAGTCGGGCTTGGTCACCATGCGCTGAAATGTCCTCTCGGTGACTTCGCCCCAAGCTGCCATCCATTGGAGGGCGGGATTTGGCACCATGGCAAAAACCGGATAAGATGCGAGGGACAAGGCGGAGGCACCAAGCCATTGGTTCGTATTACGGAAAGTTTCCATAAGATCGTACGTGGCCATGTAGCGCATGCGCGTCTCCTTAGCTGGTCCGGTGCGGGTTTCCCCGATGCCTGTGGTCGTTATCCCAACCCTGCGGATGTTTATAACAACGACACATTTTCAGCGAACATTAAATGCTGCATAGCAGCGAAGTTAAGGGGGATTCGTTAATATGACAACAAAAGAGGGGCTGCAGGGCGAAAATTTGGAGCGTCTGGAGGCCAATTTGGCCAAGGTTGAGGACCTCTCGCACCGGTTTATGAGTGCCCTGTCCAAGAGAAATCCGGCCAACGCACAGCTGAGCGGCCCGGATCAGGATGTCTTTGTCAAAGCGGCAACGCAGTATTGGTCGGGCATGTTGCAGGACCCGGCGAAACTGTTCGAAAACCAGCTGGAGTTTTGGGGCAATTCGGTCAAACACTACCTTGAGGCCAGCCAAGCCCTGGCCAAAGGCAAGCTGGAAGCGCCCGAAGATACCACCCCGACCGATCGCCGTTTTGCCAATCCCCTTTGGCAGACGCACCCCTATTTTAACTATGTAAAACAGCAATATATGCTGAATGCGGAGGCAATCCGCACCGCCGTCGAAAACGTCGATGGTCTGACCGCCACGGATCGGGCGCGGCTGGATTACTTTGCGCAGCAGATCGTTGACATGATGTCGCCGACCAACTTCCTCGGCACCAACCCCGATGCGCTGGAACGCGCTGTGGAGACCGAAGGCGAAAGCCTGGTGAAGGGGCTGGAAAACCTTGTGGCGGATCTGGAAGCCAATGAAGGTGAGATGCTGGTGCGGCTGGCTGATGACAGCGCCTTTGAGCTGGGGCGAAATGTCGCCACGGCCGAAGGATCGGTGGTTTATCGCAACCAGATCATGGAACTGATCCAATATGCCCCGACCACCGATCAGGTGCATGCAACGCCGCTGGTGATCTTCCCGCCCTGGATCAACAAGTTCTACGTGCTTGATCTGAAGGAACAAAACAGCCTGATCCGCTGGATCACCGATCAGGGTTACACGCTGTTTGTGGTCAGCTGGTTCAATCCCCGTCCCGAGGACAAAGACGTGGGGATGGAGGATTATATTGAGCAGGGCTATCTGGAAGCGTTTCGCGTCGTGAAAGAGATCACTGGCGAAAAGCAGGTGAATGCCGTGGGCTATTGTATCGCCGGGACCACGCTGCATCTGACGCTGGCGTTGCTGAAGAAACGCGGTGACACCTCGGTCAAATCGGCCACCTTCTTCACCGCGCTGACGGATTTTGACGATCAGGGGGAGTTCACGCCCTTCCTGCAGGATGACTTCGTTGACGGGATCGAGCTGGAAGTGGAGGCGCAGGGCATCTTGCGCAGCTTCATCATGGGGCGCACCATGAGTTTCCTGCGCTCCAACGATCTGATCTACGGCCCCGCCATCAAAAGCTACATGATGGGCGAGGCGCCACCGGCCTTTGATCTGCTTTATTGGAACGGTGATGGGTCGAACCTGCCGGGCAAGATGGTGATGCAATATCTGCGGTCGCTGTGTCAGCGAAACGATTTTGTCACCCGCGGTTATAAGATCCTGGGCGAAACGCTACATGTGCGTGATGTTGAGGTGCCGCTGATGTCGATCACCTGCGAAACCGATCACATTGCCCGCTGGAAGGACTGCTATCGCGGGTTCCAGCAGACGGGTTCAAAAAACAAAAGCTTCATCGTCAGCCAATCGGGCCATATCGCAGGGATCGTGAACCCGCCCAGCAAGAAGAAGTACGGCCACTATACCAACACTGACCTCAGCAAGGATGCAGACGATTGGATGGCCGAGGCCAAGTTCCATCAAGGCAGCTGGTGGCCCCGCTGGGAGGCTTGGCTGAAGAAGCGGTCAGGCAAGATGGTTCCGGCCCGGATCCCCGGTGATTCGGGATATGACGCGATGGAGCCTGCCCCGGGAACCTATGTTGCCGTTAAGGCAAGTATCTGATTTCAAATCTCAAAAAGGGATTTTCTGCACCGCAGCAAAAATACTTGATTTGCTGCGGTGCAGCATGCATATTGTTTGCAAGTGCAGAGAAACCCTGATGCCCTGCGGGGCGAGGCAAAGGATTTGAATTATGACCAAAGCGCAAGATTTTACCGCGATCATGAAAGACATGATGGGTGCCTTCCCAGTGGACACCAAAGCCGTTGAAGATGCCTTCAAAACCCAGGCGTCGCTGAACGAAAAGCTGACCAGCGCCGCGTTGGCCGCTGCCGAGAAATCCTCGGAGCTGTCCTCGAAATGGACCAAAGACACCCTGTCCAAACTGGGTGATGTTGCCAAAGTCAAAGAAGAGCCGGCCGATTACGCCAAAGCTCTGGGTGACTTTGCCTCGGCTCAGGCAGAAACCGCTGCGGAAAACATGGCTGCTTTCGCTGAGATTGCGAAAAAACTGCAGACCGAAACTGTTGAGCTGATGATGGCTGCCGGCAAAGACATGAGCGAAGAGGCCTCGGCCGCGGTTCAAAAAGCCGCCAAAGACGCCACTGCCGCTGCCAAAAAGGCAGCCGCCAAATAATCTGTCCTCCCAAAGACAGACTTTGACACATCGCTCCTCCCTCCCAGATGTGTCCAGAGCGGGCTAACGAAGCCCGCTCTTTCTTTTTTTTCTGCGCTCGCATAGAGTTTTTTGCAGTGCTGCATTTTGGGGAGGAAACAAGTGGCAGAAGATAACAAGCCGCTCTTGATCAAGCGCTACGCCAGTCGTCGTCTGTACAACACAGAGACCAGCGACTACGTAACATTGGAAGATATCGCGGGTTTCATCCGTGATGGCCGTGAGGTTCAGATCGTGGATCTGAAATCCGGCGACGATCTGACCCGTCAGTATCTGCTTCAAATCATTGCAGAACATGAAAGCCGCGGGGAAAATATCCTGCCGGTGAATGTGCTGACTGATCTGGTGCGCACCTATACCAGTCAGGCGGAATCCATGGTGCCGCAGTTCCTGCAGGCCTCATTTGAGATGCTGCGCGACGGTCAGTCCAAGATGATGGAAAACATGACCAAGGCCAGCCCGATGGCCAATATGCCCGGCTTTGAAATGTTGCAGGCGCAGCAAGAGGCCTTCATGAAGGCCATGACCCAGGGTCTGGGCCAGGGGCTTGCCGGCGGCTGGAGCGGCGGCACGGCGGAAAAACCCGCAGCGAAGGCCGAGGAGGCCGAAGATCTGGACGCCATCAAAGAGCAGCTTGCCGACCTGCAGGACAAGCTGAGCAAACTGGGCAAGTAAGATGGTCGACAGCCCCGGCCGCATCACGCTTTGGGGCGTTGAGGTCTTTGTGGCCACCGCCGAAGAGGGATCGATCTCAGCCGCTGCCCGGCGGCTGGGGGCCAGCCCCTCGGCGGTCAGCCAGCAACTCACCAATCTGGAAGGCGCGCTTGGCACCACGCTGCTCTTGCGCAACACACGGCCGCTGGCACTGACGCCGGCGGGCGACCTGTTTCGCCGCCGCGCCAGCACCATCCTGAATGAGGCGGCGATTGCCCGCTCAGAATTGGCGATGTCGGATATGGCGGTGCTGACCCGGTTCCGTCTTGGCATGATTGAGGATTTTGAGGCCGATGTGACCCCGCGGTTGCTGACCCATCTGGCGGATGAGCTGCAGCAGTGTCAGTTCCAGCTGGAAACCGGGGCCAGCCATACTCTTTATGATCAGCTGGAAGCGCGGGCACTGGATGTGATCGTCGCCGCCGAAATGGGGCAGGAGGCGGACTGGATGGAGGTGCATCCGCTGATCAGCGACGGTTTTGTGGTGGCAGCCGGCAAAGGCATGTTTGACCCGGATGCCGATCTGTTGCCGCAGCTGCAGGCCAAACCGCTGGTGCATTACACCACCCGCCATCACATGGGCCGTATCCTGTCAGCGCATCTGGCGCGGCAGAACCTGACCCTGGCACACCGCTTTGAACTGGACAGCTATCACGCCATTCTGGCGCTGGTAGCGCAGGGCATGGGCTGGACCATCCTGACCCCGCTGGCGCTGATGCGCGCGCGCCGGTTTGCCGCTCAACTGGATGTGTTTGAGCTGCCGTTCCAGCCGCTGTCCCGGCGGATTTCCCTATTGGCGCGGCGCGGCAGCCTGCAGGACATGCCGGAACAGGCCGCCGCCGTGCTGAAACCGATCCTGCAACGCCAGGTGATCGATCCGGCCTGCACAGCCTATCCGTTTATGAAAGATGTGGTGAAACTGCTCTGACCCTCCGCGTGATGGCTGGCGGGCAGATTGAGTATTTCAGGAACATTGAAAGCGCTTTCATCGTTTTCAAAAATACTCTCGCCGAAGGCAACGGCCCCATTGGGGCCGTCTAAACCGGTGTGGGATCAGGTGCCGAAGGCCCGGCTGTTGCCGCGCACGTCTTGGGCCGCCTTGATCAGCGCCTCTGCGATCACATCGACCTCTGGCAGGGTCAGGCGCGCGGGCAGGCGCACATCGCAGGCCCGCATCAGCATGGCGCGGGTTTTCGGCAGGCTGGGGGCCTGCCCCAAAAACTCCCAGTTCCAGAAGGCGCGGGCATTGTCGGTCGACAGGCCAAAGACCTGCACCTTCACGCCGCGTTTGTTGGAGGCATCCTGAAAGGCGCGCACTTCAGCCTCTTCCATGCCGACCAGATTGAACTGGATCGAATCGGGCGCGCGCTCTTCTGGCGCCAGTTTGTCCGGCACGGTGATCCAAGGCGACAGTTCCAGCTGCGCAGCCAAATGATCGTGGTTGCGGCGGCCGTCCTGGACGCGGCGGATCAATTCAGGGATCTGTGCGCGCACCACCGCGGCTGACAGGTTGCCAAGGCGCAGGTTGTAAAGCGGCAGTTTGTTCTGCCAACGGTCAAAGGCAGCTTTCAGCTCGGCCTCATCTTCGGGGGTGCGGGCCAGGTGGGCCTTCCAATTGTGTTCATAGGCGCCGGACATGATGGTGGCCTGGGCCAGCAGGTCAGCATCATCGGTGATCAGGATGCCGCCTTCGCCCGAATTCAGCAGCTTATAGCTCTGGAACGAGAAACAGCCGATTTGCCCCAGCGTGCCGATGTTCTTGCCGTGCCATTTGGTGCCCAGCGAATGCGCTGCGTCTTCGATCACCGGTTTGCCACGTTCGGCGCAGAGCGCCATGATCGCATCCATATCCGAGGTATGGCCGCGCATATGGGAAATCATCACCGCATCAATGCTGTCATCCAGCTTGGCGGCAAAATCTTCCATATCAATGCGGTAGTTGTCGCCCACCTCAGACAGCACCGGCACACAGTCGGCATGCACGATGGCCGAAGGCACGGCGGCAAAGGTAAAGGCCGGGATCAGCACGCGGGCGCCAGATTTCAGCCCCAGCGCCTTCAGCGACAGGAACAGCGCCGCTGAGCAGGAGGAGACCGCCAAGGCGTATTTTGCCCCCAGCGCCTCAGCAAAGTCGCGTTCCAGCAGCGATACCGGGGCGTCCTGACCAGAGGTGTAGCGGAACAGATCGCCGGAGTTCAGCAGACGTTCAATTTCAGCGCGGGCGCTTTCGGGGATCGGCTCGGCGTCATAGACGTTTGGCGGCAGTGTCATCAGTTCTTCGGCTTTCCTGAAATGTCTCTTCGGAAAATCTAAAACAATATTCTATGAATGCAAAATGAAATTGTGACGACAGTTCGTGTTTTCAATCGATTGCAGTGGTTTGGCGCGTAGGGACAACGCGCAGGGAACAAAAGGAAAAACCCCGGCGCGGGCCGGGGCTTTCAGTTGTTAATTTCGGTGGGCTCAGGCGTGGCGCTCAGACATTGAGCAGCAGGTGCTCCCGCTCCCATGGGGAAATCACCTGCAGGAACTCTTCGTATTCGGTGCGTTTCACGATGGTGTAGACGCGGGCAAATTCCGGATGCAGCACCTCATGCAGGGCGGTGTTTTCCTCAAACAGGTTCAGCGCCTCACCCATCACGCGGGGCAGATCGGTCTCATCCTCATAAGCGTCCCCCTTAAAGGCGCTGCTGGGGCGTTTCTGCTCCATCAGCCCCAGATAGCCACAGGCCAGTGAGGCGGCGATGCCCAGATAGGGGTTGCAGTCCATGCCGGCGATGCGGTTTTCGACCCGCCGGGCCTCAGGTCCCGAGATCGGGATGCGGATGCCGGTGGTGCGGTTATCCCGCGCCCAGGAGAGGTTGATCGGTGCTGCATGATCGCGCACGTAGCGCCGGTAGGAGTTCACATAGGGCGCCAGCACCGCGATGGCGGAGGGCAGGTGGTTCTGCAGCCCGGCGATGAAGTGGAAGAAGGCATCGGTTTCCCCGCCCTGCGGTCCAGAAAACAGGTTCTGCCCGGTTTCACGATCCACCACCGAATGGTGGATATGCATGGCGCTGCCCGGCTCATCCGCGATGGGTTTGGCCATGAAGGTGGCAAAACAGTCATGGCGCAGCGCCGCTTCGCGGATCAGCCGTTTGAAGTAGAAGACCTCATCCGCCAGTTTCACCGGATCGCCGTGCAGCAGGTTGATTTCCAGCTGACCGGCGCCGCCTTCCTGGGTGATGCCGTCAATTTCAAAACCCTGCGCCTCGGCAAAATCGTAGATGTCATCGATCACCGGACCAAATTCATCCACCGCCGTCATGGAATAGGCCTGACGCGCCGCCGCAGGACGGCCCGAACGGCCCATCATCGGCTCAATCGATTTGGCCGGGTCGGTGTTCTTGGCGACCAGAAAAAACTCCATCTCAGGGGCCACAACGGGCTCCCACCCCTGCGCGCGGTAAAGCTCCACCACCCGTTTCAGCACGTTGCGCGGCGAATAGGGCACGGCCTCACCCTTGCGGTCATAGGCGTCATGGATCACCTGCAGCGTCCAGTCCGCGGTCCAGGGCGCGGCCGTAGCGGTGCTCATGTCCGGGCGCAGCAGCATATCGCGTTCGATGAAGCCTTCCTCGCCAGCGGCTTCGCCCCAGTCGCCGGTGATGGTCTGATAAAAGATCGAGTCGGGCAGGAAGAAACTGTCCTGCTTTGCGAATTTCTTCGCTGGAACCGCCTTGCCGCGGGCAATGCCGGGCAGGTCGGAGATCACACATTCGACCTCATCCAGCCGGTTGCCTTCAAGGTAGCTGCGGGCGGCTTCGGGCAGGCTGTCTTTCCAGTCGCTCATGCAGGATCCCCTTTGATGTCTTCGCCACGGAAAAACTTGGCCATCATCACCGCAAACTCATGATCGTCGACTTTTGCGTCGATATTGCCGGCCACCTCTTTGATCATCTCATCGGGCAGCACGCCGGGGGCGCGGTAGCGGATCAGACCGTCGATCATTTTGGCGGTGAACTCAGGATGCGGCTGGATGGTCAGCACCTGCTTGCCGATCACCAGACCGGCGTTGGCGCAGAAGTCCGAGCTGGCAAAAACCTCAGCCCCTTCGGGCGGGGTGATCACCTGATCCTGATGCCAGGCGTTCAGTGTCATCTCACGGCCCTGCACGTCATAGGTGGTGGGTCCGGCGGACCAGCCTTCGGAAAACTTCTCCACCTTGCCACCTAGGGCCTGGGCAATGATCTGGTGGCCAAAGCAGACGCCGATCAGCGGTTTGCCGGCATCGCGGATGTCGCGGATCAGGGCCTCCAGCGGGGGGATCCAATCGTGGTCTTCATAGACCCCGTGTTTTGAACCGGTGATCAGCCAGCCGTCGGCCTCATCCACCGAGGCGGGGAAAACGCCGTCAACGACGTAGTAGTCGACGTAATCAAACCCGTTGCCCTCCAACAGTTTGGCAAACATCGTGGCGTAATCGCCCAGTTCACCTTTGACTTCGTCGGGCGCGTGGCCGGTTTGCAGGATGCCGATCTTCATGGAACACCAAATTTGTTACTGTTCTAAGGGTAGGGGGGCGCTGTTCTGGGAACAAGTCCCCCGGAAGGATGGGCCGCAGGTTGCGCGGCCAAATAAGCCAAAAAGCGCCTGAGGGTATGCTCAGACCGCCTCCAGATAGGTGTCGCGCCGCTCTTCCGCGCTCATCTCCGTCATTTCGCGCAGCTCCTGGCGTTTGGTCATGACCAGATTGCGGATCAGTTCCGCCGGGAAAATCCGCGCAACCGGCGCGCTGGCCTCAAAGACGTCGATGGCCTGCTGCCAACCGTCAATCATCTGTGGCAGCTCCTGATCGTAGGAGTTGCCCTTGATCGGGGCGGGCGGCTCTACCGCGTCTTCGATACCGTTGAGGGCAGCGCCCAGAATGGCGGTCAGCATCAGATAGGGGTTCACATCGCCGCCCGCGACACGATGTTCGATCCGGCGCGCCTTGGGCGGGCCTGACGGCACCCGGATGGCTGCAGTGCGGTTTTCATGGGCCCAGCAGATTGAGGTCGGCGCATGGGCCCCCGGCACCATCCGTTCGTAAGAATTCCAATGCGGTGCAAAGATCAGCGTGCTGTCGTGCATCGCCGCCATGCAGCCGGCAATCGCATGGCGCAGCTGGTCACTGCCGGTGGCGCTGCCATCGTCAAAGATGTTGTTGCCGTCCTGATCCAACACCGAAAAATGGGTGTGCAGCCCGGTGCCGGCCTCTTCAGGGTAGGGTTTCGCCATGAAGGTGGCGGCAAAGCCGTGGCTGCGGGCCAGCGATTTGACCAGCATCTTGAACAGCCAGGCATCATCTGCCGCCTTCATCGCATCGCCATGCATCAGGTTAATTTCAAACTGGCCAACGCCGCCTTCGGAAATCGCGGCATCGGCGGGGATGTCCATCAGATCGCAGGCGTCATAGAGATCGCTGAAGAAACTATCAAAAGCGTCCAGTTTGGCCAGCGACAGGATATCGGGGCGGGCCCGTTTCTTGCCCGAGGTGGGCAGGGGCGGGATGTTCAGATCGCGCCCTTTGTCATCGACCAGAAAAAACTCCATCTCCACCGCAGCAACCGGCGACAGGCCTTTGGCGGCGTAGCGATCCAGCACCCGCTGCAGCGCCTGGCGGGGGTCGCCCTCAAAGGGGGTGCCATCCTCATGGAACATCCAGACCGGCACCAGCGCCGCGGCGTTTTCCAGCCAGGGCATCGGCAATGGGCCGCGGTTCGTCATTTTCAGGAACCCGTCCTGATCACCGCTTTCAAACACCAGCGGGGAGTCTTCGATGTCAGCGCCCCATATATCAAGGTTCAGAACCGAATAGGGGAAGCGCGCGGCGCCTTCGGCAACCTTACCTGCAAACTTCACCGGGATCCGTTTGCCACGCGGCACGCCGTTCAGGTCAGCCGCCGCCAGTCGGATCGAGCGGATTTCAGGGTGGGTGGAGAGCCAGTCTTTCATCGTCACCATCGCTTGCCTTCGAAGGGATGGCGCCGCGGTGCGGGGCTGTGGCGGCCCGCCGCGCTGTGGTCCATGCCCTTGGTCCCAATCAGTGATCAAACCAAACGCCAGTTATGGACCCCAGTGTAGCAATGTGCCCCCTCTTTGGAAGGGGGCACGGGGATCAGAATAATTTGATCAAATCTTGTCTACTACCGGATCAGATTAGGACGCAAGCGAATTTTGCGACGGTTGGCCTGCGGCAGGTGCCGGTTCAGGTATTTGTTTGCCAGACCAAAGATGCCCACAATCACCAGCGTTAGCAGGATGAAATAGCAGGCAAGGATTGGGTAAGGCACAAATGGGTTGAACGTCTTGTCTGCCAGATATTTCGCATAGTACAGCGCGTCCCCCTGCTGTCGCCATGTCGGGAAACCGGACAGGAACACCAGCGTGGTGGCATGAAACAGGAAGATCGCCTCGTTGGTGTAGCTGGGCCACGCAAGGCGCAACATAGTCGGGAAGGTGATCTTGCGGTACTTCTTCCAGCCCGAAAACCCATAGGCATCCGCCGCTTCCATGTCGCCTTTGGGGATCGCCCGTAGCGCGCCATAGAAGATTTCGCCGGCATAGGCCGAGGTGTTGAGGAACAACACGATCAGTGCCCCAAGCCATGCGGCCGAAAGCGGGTCAAAGATTGGCGACCAGCTTTTGAGTTGCAGGAAGAAGAAATAGGCAAAGAAGAACTGAATAAACAGCGGTGAGCCACGGAAGATCAGGATGAACCAGCGGGCCGAGAGGTTCAGCACGCGGTTGCCCGAGTTTTTGGACAGCGCTAAGGCGTTGGCAAAGAAGAAGCCAAAGATCACCGCGACCACCCCAAAATAGACGTTCCAAATCAGACCTGAACCAATCAGGGTGAACTGGTCACACAGGGTGATATCCGCCATTGGCAGGCGTCGTTCGCCATAGCCGATCGAGCGGAATGCGTAGTCCTGAACAGTTTGCCAACAGCTCATGCCGCTTTCCTTTGCGCTTCGCCGCCGACAGTCGCCTGACCGTGGGACAGTTTCTTGGTGATCCGCTCCAGAACAACTTCGGAGACTTTGGTGAAGGCGAGGTAGAAGATCAGTAGGCCAAGGAAGTACCACATCCGCCAGTCGCCATGGGGATAATCGGTGAAACGGGCTTGCTTGCTGGCCCCCAGTTCACGGGCCCAATAGACCATGTCCTCAACCCCCAGCAGGAACAGCAGCGGACTGGCCTTGATCAGGATCATCCACAGGTTCGACAGGCCGGGCAGCGCATAGAGCCACATCTGCGGGACCAGAATGCGCCAGAAGGCCTGCCGATGGGTCATGCCATAGGCTTCGGCGGTTTCCATCTGTGCCCGCGGCACAGCGTTCATCGCACCGAAGATAACGTTGGCGGCAAAGGCGCCAAACACGATTGCAAAGGTCAGCACAGCTAGACTGAAGCCGTAGATTTCATGAATCCACTGCGGTGAGGAATTCAAAGGCATCTTGGCAATGTCACAGACCACAAAGTCGGTGCCACGGCGGATCGGCTCATCCCAGTCGGGGCAGCGCACAGAATGCAGCAGGTATTCAATGCCCTGATCCAGAGCAATGACGAAAAACAGGAAAAAGGCGATATCGGGCACACCGCGCACGATGGCGATATAACCTTTGCCCAGCCAGCTCAGCGGGGCGAAGCGGGCCCGGGCGGCCATGGCTCCGAAGAAGCCAAAGCTCAGCGAAACCGGGGCGGTGACGGCCAGCAGCAACAGGACCGTGCCAAAGGACACGTAAAAGCCCATGTGCTTGCCTGTGGTCAGGTAGCAGCTCAACCACTGGAGGCCTTCCAGGGTGGCGGGATCAGCGCAATAGGAAAAAATGGTGGGCCTCTTTCACTGGCGCGGATCATCGCGATCCGTGGCGAAGAAGAAGAGAGCGGGGCCGGGGCCCGCGCTCTCAAGATTTTTAAGAAACGGAGGGCTTAGAACTTGCCCTCGATCTCCCACTTGTCCAGCAGGGCGTTCAGCGAACCGTCTGCTTTCATCGAAGCGATGGCCGCGTCGAACTTGCCGCGCAGGTCGGCGTCCGACTTGCGGAAGGCCATGCCGATGCCGCCGCCCAGGTAAACGTCACCGATGAACACCAGGCCACCTTCGGCGACGATCGGGTTCAGGTAGTCTTTGTCCGACAGTACGGCGTCAACTTCGCCCGACTTTACCGCAGCAACGGTTTCGTCCGGGGTGGGGAATTCAACCAGGGTCGCGCCGGTGGTGGCAACGTGGCCCGACTGAATGGTCGAGGACTGAGCAGCCACGATGGCCGAGTTCACGTCCACACCTTCGGCCAATGCAGCATAGGCCGACGGCGACGGCTGGGTGTAGCCCTGGGTGAAGTCTACAACTTCTTTACGCTCGTCGGTGATCGACATGCCGGCGATGATGGCGTCGTAGTTGCCCGAGGTCAGGTTGGGGATGATCGAATCCCAGTCGTTGGTGACCCACTCACAGGTCAGCTCGGCGCGTTTGCACAGCTCATCGCCCAGCTCACGCTCAAAACCGTCGACTTCACCAGCGTCGTTCAGGAAGTTGTACGGAGGGTAGGCGCCCTCGGTGCCCAGACGTACGGTTTCTGCGGCGGCTACGCCTGCGGTCAGCGCCAAAACGGCGGTGCTCAGGATCAGGTTCTTCATGGATCTCTCCCGTTGGTTGGTTTGTGTTATCGTTTTTTCTGGATCGTACACCGCCTGCGTTAGGCGTGGACGGTGGCCGATAGAAACTGTTTCAGACGTTCGCTCTTGGGGCTACCAAAAACCGCTTCGGCGCTGCCCTGTTCTTCGATCAAACCCTGATGCAAGAAGACGACATGGCTGGAAATGTCCGACGCCATCTTCATGTCATGGGTCACGATCAGCATGGTGCGCCCTTCCGCGGCCAGGTCTTTGATCACCTTGATCACTTCCTGTTCCAGCTCAGGGTCCAGGGCCGATGTCGGTTCATCAAACAGCAGCGCCTCAGGCTCCATGCAGAGCGCGCGCGCGATCGCGGCCCGCTGCTGCTGACCACCGGACAGCTGCGCCGGGTAAACGTCACATTTGTCGCCAATGCCCACCTTTTCCAGGTAGCGCCGCGCCGAGGCTTCGACCTCATCGCGGTCCCGGCCCAGAACGGTCACCGGGGCTTCCATCACGTTTTGCAGGATGGTCATATGGGCCCAGAGGTTAAACTGCTGGAACACCATCGACAGGTTGGTGCGGATGCGCAGCACCTGTTTGGGATCGCCCGGATGACGATGTGCGCCGTCGCCTTTCCAGGTGACCGGCTCCCCCTTGAACAGGATGTCGCCCTGCTGGCTGTCTTCCAGCAGGTTGGCGCAGCGCAGGATGGTCGACTTGCCCGAGCCCGAAGACCCGATGAGCGACACCACATCGCCACGACGCGCAGTGATATCGACGCCCTTGATCACTTCAAGGTCGCCATAGGCCTTATGCAGACCACGAATTTCGATAACTGGATCCTGTTCGGACAAGGGTGCCCCTGACTTTTATCCCCGTTTAGGCCAGACAATAGGGACCAAATTCTTGGTCAGTGCAACTTGCAAAACGGCAGTTTTTACAAGGAATCGCACAATCTGACCCAATGTCAGTCGCAAAATGGCGGCGAAAAGGCAATATCTAGCGGCGGATTTGATCAAGTTGACAGCCGCCTTTCGCAACAGGCCGCCGACCGGGGCAATCAGCCGTTGCTGACTCGCTGGCGGGCCAGGTTGCTGTCGCGGTCATTCACCCCCAGAAGGTTTGCAACCATGCGCAGCAATGCATCCTCATGATCATCGCGGGCGCCATCCGCCAGAACCACCGACCACAGCGCCTCAATCACCCCAAGGCGATCCTCATAAGCCACCGCATCCTTGATCGCGCGGGTAAAGCGTACTGTGTCCGGCGCCTCGGCCTCCAGCGCTTCGGCTTCGGCGCGCAGGGCCGCGCTGGCAGCGCCGTCCAGATCAAACCGTGCGGCCAAGATCCGATCAATGCGGGCTTTTTCCTCGGGGGCATAGTCATTGTCGGCACGCGCCACCCGAACCAAAAGCGCAGCAAGCGCCAGACGGGCATCAAATTCAGACAGCGGGGCGGGGCTCGGCTGGGTCAGCCGTTTCAGGAAATCTGCAAACATATGGGGGATATAATCACGCCGGGCGGCTGGGTCCAATGCTTGCGCCAAATATGGCGGTGATCGGCCTATACGTGTTCCAGCGCCTGTGAACGCGCCAGCACGCTGTCGGCATCGGTTAGCCCCAGGGCGGATTGCACGCGGGTCAGACGCTGCCGGCTGCTTTGGTCGCCGCCGCCTTCTTTCAGCGATTGCTCCCAGAGCGCTTCAAGCGCCTGCAGGCGGTCATCGAAATCGACGCCCTGTCGAATCATCTCGGTAAAGATCTCGGTGTCGGGCGCGCGCTGCTCCAGCGCCTCACAGGTCGCCCGCATCGCGGCGGCGTCCCGTGCACTCAGCCCGTAGAGCTGCAACAGCAGCCGTTCGATCCGGTCCAATTCTTGATTGAGGGCTTCTAGCTGGGCCGTTGCATCTGCCACATCGGCGCGGGCGACACGAACCAGCAGCGCCCCGAGCGCATGCGCTGCGTCGGGATCATCACAGCATGCCTCGGTCAGCGTCGCTGTGGTCTTCCGGGCCTCTTGGCCCAGAAGGGCGGTGAACAGACTGCGGAACATGGGTTGATTTAGCCATGCCCGCGCAGTTGTCGCAAAGATTTCTTAACGCATTGCTGCGCTGAGGGGACGTTTGATCGCCTCTGGGTTGCTTTGATCCGCGCCCAAACAGCCTTTATTCGGCGTCATAGCCCTGAACGATCACCAAATCCCCGGTTGAGACCGGATCGCGCAGCGCCTTGGCCGCCTGATACTCAGGCGATTCGTAGCAGGCTTTGGCGGTGTCATAGTCCTTGAACTCGATCACCACGGTGCGGGATTTGCTGGCGCCTTCCATCTGTTCCTGTGCGCCACCGCGGACGACGAACTTGGCCCCGTATTTGGCAAAGGGCGCGGCATTGGCGGCGCGATATTTCTCATAGGCCTGCGGATCCCGGACATCGACATGGGCCACCCAATAGGCTTTGGTCATCTGTTCTCTCCCTTAAGATGTTGTGGCGACCCTGCGGTCTGCAGCGGGGGAGGTCAAGATGGGCAAAGCACGGGGGTCAGCCCAGCAGATCCAGCCCGTCAAATCGAATGTTGTCCAATGCGATGCCCTGCGGATCACGGTTGAGGATCAGGATCCCGGCAATGTCTGGCGCGGCAGCATTGCGGCGGAAACCATAGCTGTCCTCGGCCAGGGGCTGCACCTCCAACGCGGCAATCTCAGTCCCGTCGCGGCGCAGAAACACCACCCGGGCCATCCCGGCCTCACCCCCGCGGATGTCCAGACCAATCGCGCTTTGGTCCCGGTCAAATAAGATGGCCACAGCTCCCTCGCCGATGGCATCGACGTTCGGAAACCCTTGCGGGCCATAGCCCTGCAGGACCGAGGTTTGGGTCAACCGCATCACGCCAAGGGACTGCCCGGTCTGCCCGGCCAGAACGCTCAACGGCGCCAGGGCGCGCCCCTCAATGCGGTCAAAACCACCCTCAGACAGCAGCAGCTGGCCGGCAAACCGCTCGCCAAATTGGGCGCCGGGCTGATCCAGCACGCCCTCCACCTCGCGCCCAACCCCTGGCGAGGACGGCAGATCATCAAAGGTGATCACCCGGCCAAAGCTCAGCTCTGCCTGCGGCACCTGACAGACCGGCGCAGCGCAAGCCATCGCCTGGCTGGCAAAGCAGATCACAAGAAGGGCAGGGAGCAGATGTCGCATGCCAGATAGGGTAGGGCGGTCTGGCCTTTCTGGCAAATTTGCCGCCAAATCACTGACACACATAGAAAAAGGCGCCCCCGAAGGGACGCCCTTTGACAGAATGTTTACCGATCAGACCAGACGCGAGGTTTCCACCGCAGCCCGAACGAAGTCCTTGAACAGCGGATGCGGATCAAAGGGTTTCGACTTCAGTTCCGGGTGGAACTGCACGCCGATGAACCACGGGTGATCCTTCCATTCGACGATTTCAGGCAGGCGGCCATCCGGCGACATGCCCGAGAATTGCAGGCCGCAGGCCTCCAGCTGTTCACGGTATTTGATGTCCACCTCATAGCGGTGGCGGTGGCGCTCCTCGATGGCGGTGCCGCCATAGACCTGCGCCACTTTCGACCCTTCGGCCAGCGTCGCGTTATAGGCACCCAGGCGCATGGTGCCGCCTTTGTCATCGGTTTCTTTGCGGCGCACGGTAGCGTTGCCCTGAACCCATTCTTTCAGGTGGTAGACCACAGGCTCAAACCGCTTTTCGCCGGCTTCATGATCAAATTCTTCCGACCCAGCACTGGTGATGCCGGCCGCGTTGCGCGCCGCCTCAATGACCGCCATCTGCATGCCAAGGCAGATGCCAAGGTAGGGCACCTTGCGTTCACGGGCGAATTGGGCCGCTTTGATCTTGCCTTCGGTGCCGCGTTCTCCAAAGCCGCCGGGCACCAGAATGGCGTGGAACCCTTCCAGATGGGGGGCGGCGTCTTCGTTGTCAAAGACCTCCGAGTCGACCCATTCCACAGTGACCTTCACCCGGTTGGCCATGCCGCCGTGGGTCAGCGCCTCTTTCACCGATTTATAGGCGTCTTCCAGCTGGACGTATTTGCCGACGATGGCAATTTTCACTTCGCCGTCGGTGTTGTGGGTGCGGTCCACAACGTCGTCCCACTTGGACAGGTCCGGGCGCGGGGCCGGTGCGATGCCAAAGGCATCCAGCACGGCCTGATCCAGACCTTCGCGGTGATAGGCTAGCGGCGCTTCATAGATCGATTTCAGATCGTATGCGGCGACAACCGATTCCTTGCGGACGTTGCAGAACAGCGCGATTTTCTCACGCTCTTTTTCCGGGATCGGCTGTTCCGAACGGCAAACCAGAATATCCGGCGCGATGCCGATGGACTGCAATTCCTTAACGCTGTGCTGCGTCGGTTTGGTTTTCAACTCACCCGAGGCCGCCAGATAGGGCAGCAGGGTCAGATGCATAAAAATGCACTGGCCACGCGGTTTGTCATGGGTGAACTGGCGGATCGCTTCAAAGAAGGGCAGGCCTTCGATGTCGCCCACCGTGCCGCCAATCTCACACAGCATGAAATCAACCTCATCTTCGCCGATCGAGATGAAGTCTTTGATCTCATTGGTCACATGCGGCACCACCTGAATGGTTTTGCCCAGGTAATCGCCGCGGCGCTCACGTTCCAGCACGTTGGAATAGATCCGGCCCGAGCTGACCGAGTCGGTCATCCGCGCAGGTACGCCGGTGAACCGTTCGTAGTGACCCAGATCCAGGTCGGTCTCCGCACCGTCGTCGGTGATGAAGACCTCGCCATGTTCAAACGGGCTCATCGTGCCCGGGTCCACATTCAGGTAGGGGTCCAGCTTGCGCAGGCGAACTGAATAGCCGCGCGCCTGCAGCAATGATCCCAGCGCCGCCGACGCCAGACCTTTGCCCAGTGAGGACACAACACCACCGGTAATAAAGATGAAACGAGCCATGTTTTGGCAACTCCCGTGCAGTCCGTTCGGCGATTTCACACGCCACAAGCTAAGCCCATACGGTTGCGCACAACCGTAGCATCACGGGACTCAAGCCATACTGGATTCGCGAAGAATTAGCAAGAAGACCGCAAGATGCTGTTGCGGTCTTTTGCAGAAAGTCAGGGTTTGGTTCAGTCGGCGCGCGGCACCAGCGGTGCGCTGTCGCCAGCCGACGGCGGCAGCAATTCGCTGCCCGCGGGCGCTTCGGTTGCCGGGGCATCGCTGGCTGCGCTGCCTGCGCCGACGCGATCCAGAACCGAGCTGTCCGAAGATTTATCTGCTGCAATGATGGTCAGCGAGATCGAGGTGATGATGAAGCCAATCGCCAGGATCCAGGTCACTTTGCCCAGGGCCGTAGCCGCTGCGCGGCCACTGACGGCACCACCGCCACCACCGCCCATGCCGAGCCCACCACCTTCAGACCGTTGCATCAGCACCACGCCAATTAGGGCGAGTGCGAGGAGAAGGTGGATGATGAGAACGACGTTTTCCATGAGGCAGCCTTCGGATTTGTTCGATGCGGCTACTTAAGGTCTCTCGCGGGGTGGTGCAACCCCGAAGGGGCTTCGGGCGCTGCAAATCTGCGTTCCTTTCCGTTCCGTGCTCTGAGGTGTTGCCGAACAGGCGCAATGCGCCGGTGAAGAGTCGTCGGATCGGGTCTGCCGAGCGAAGGGTGATGAACCACTTTCGGAGTCGACTGCGCGACAGGCTAGGTCATGTGCGGGATGTTATAATTGCCTAGGGCAGGCGTCGTGGATCCTGTGTGTTATAAAACGGGTTAGATCCCGGGATAGCTGGCCACAAAGGTGGGCCGCTCGGGTGTCAAAATACCCAGTTTATCTGCCAGTACCGAGACCGTCGTGTCCTTAGACAGCCGATATGTCTCCCGTTTAAATCGCCGATTTCGACCCTGCCGCGCACCGTCACCTTGTTGAGAAACCAAGTGCAATCAACGTCAGGCTATTTACTCGTCCACATCATCCATATCGGATTGGCCGCTCAGGGTGCGGCGCACATGGCTCCAGCTCAGTCCGATGCCAAGCACCAGTGACAACGCGATGAGTGCCAACCAAGTGTAGCTGTCCCCATCCGTGAGGCTCAGAATGCCGTAATCATAAAGCACCCAGACAAGGGCGCTGAATATGGCCAGAATCAACACCATCCCAAGCCCGCCGATCGACCGCAATGTGGCGCGCAGATAGATGATGTAGCCCACCGACAGCAAAAGCCCCAGCAAGACGGCCATTGGCATCTGATCCGAGAAATTCTGCCAGACCCAGCTGCTGTAGTTCCACTGCGTCGGGTTAAACGTTGCTGTCAGCAGCACGAAGGCCAGCAGCCATCTGATCAGAAACCCCATGCGTGTCACACTCCTCTGTCACATCGGTGGTGACAGCTGAGCCTATTCCCGCAGGTCTGTCTAGGCATCTTTGTGATGTATTGTCGGGTGTTGTGTCTCCAAGCCTCCTCCTAGTTCGTCCTTAGGGAATCGCGTGTTGGTCGTATTGTTGCGTTGAATGATTAATAAAAAGTGGACAGCGCCAGCGCTCTGGCCCAGCATGTCGGCATGCCACATGATCATCACGACCATCCCCATGCGTTGCTGCCGCCGGAACCGGCGCTGCGCGTTAAAGCTTTGGAAACGATTCTCTGCGACAAAGGGCTTATCGACCCCGCCGCGTTAGAGGAGATTATCGACACCTATCAAAACAAAATTGGCCCACAAAACGGTGCCCGCGTGGTTGCGAAGGCCTGGATGGATCCGGATTTCAAACAGGCGCTGCTTAAGGACGCCACCGAAGTGGTGCGCGATCTGGGATACTATGGCCGTCAGGGCGAACATATGGTCGTGGTAGAAAACACCGTAGAGCAACACAATATGGTCGTCTGTACCCTTTGCAGTTGTTATCCGTGGCCACTGCTGGGTATTCCGCCCGGATGGTACAAATCCGATGCCTATCGGGCCCGCGCTGTTCGCGAACCGCGCAAGGTTTTGGCTGAGTTCGGGGTTACCCTGCCGCCTGACACCTCGGTCCGGGTCTGGGATTCCACGGCAGAGGTGCGCTACCTCGTGTTGCCCATGCGCCCAGGAGGGACCGAAGGGTGGACTGAGGATCAGCTCGTTTCCCTCGTCAGCCGCGACAGCATGATCGGCACCGGTCTTGCGCTTACTGCCTCGTCAGTCGCCGAGGATGGTGAGACGTCAAATCAGTCGGTGGAAGGCGCCGCAGAATGAACCGGGTGCACGACATGGGCGGGCGTTTTGGCGATGGCGCGGTCATCCCTGAACCGCAGGATGCACCTGTTTTTGCAACGGAATGGCATGCCCGCGTGCTGGCTGTGACCCTGGCCTGTGGCAGCCTCGGCCAGTGGAATATCGACACCTCTCGCCATGCACGTGAACGCCTGTCGCCAAAGGATTACAGCCGCTTCAGCTACTATGAGAAATGGATTTCGGCGCTTGCTGACTTGCTGGTCGAGACCGGTGTTCTGACCCTAGAGGATCTGGAGCAGGCCGCTGAGAGGGCAAAGGATCAGACCGGGGTTTCAGAGCAAAAAAGGCAGGGCCATCCGCTGTCCTCCCGTCGGCTGCAACCCGAGCAGGTTGCCGCGGTGCTGGCGAAAGGTGGTCCGGCGGACCGGCCAGAGGGGCCTGCCGCGTGGTTCCAACCGGGGCAGAAGGTACGCACGCGGCCTTTGAGGAGCAGCGCCTTGGTCAACGGCGGCCACACCAGATTGCCCAATTATGCCGCCGGAGCAGTGGGTCATATTGAGCGTTACCATGGCAACCATGTGCTGCCTGACAGTGCCGCCCATGGGTTGGGGGAGGCGCCGGAGCCACTTTACGCCGTGCGCTTTGCCGCGTCGGAACTGTGGGCGCATCCGGAGCATCCGGGTGATCAGGTGGTTCTGGATCTGTGGCAAAGCTACCTTTTACCGGAGGAAGAAGCATGAGCAGCTGTCTGGATTTGCCGCAGGCCGATACCCCAGAAGGGGAAGGGCTTTTCGCCGCGCCGGACCCTGTTTTTGAACAACCCTGGCATGCCCAGGTCTTTGCCTTGACGGTCGGTCTGAACGTGGCCGGGCATTTCAGTTGGACCGATTGGGTCGAACGCTTCTCGACCACCTTGAAGGAACATGGTCATGATCGGGCGCTTAACGGGGGAGAGGATTATTTTGCCGCCTGGCTGGAAACGCTTGAGAGCTTTCTGGCGGAAATCGGCGCAGCCTCCTCAGCGCAGGTGGAACACACGCGGGCCCGGTGGGAAGAGGCCTATTTGACCACGCCACATGGGGCGCCGGTGAAGCTGGCGCAATAATCTCACCTCAGGATGTGACGGGGGTGCGCCAGAATTTTCATCCCGCAGACGACACGGTGCCAGAACGCCATTAAGTGCAGACAAAAGGCATCAATGCTGCGCGTACCACGGGTTGAGGTTGGATTTCCTCCCGCTCAGCCATGTTTTCGGTTCCCTCACACCGCCGGTATCGCTATACGGACGCCGGTTTGACTGAATTTGCAAACCGATCCAGACATCACAAGAGGACCAGCAATGGCAAATGTCGTCGTCGTCGGCGCCCAATGGGGCGATGAGGGTAAAGGCAAGATCGTGGATTGGCTGTCGGAACGTGCCGACGTCATCGCCCGTTTTCAGGGCGGCCATAACGCGGGCCACACGTTGGTCATCGATGGCAAGGTCTACAAGCTGCATGCGCTGCCTTCGGGTGTGGTGCGGGGCGGCAAGCTTTCGGTCATCGGCAACGGCGTGGTGCTGGATCCGTGGCATCTGATCAATGAGATCGCAACCGTGCGCGAACAGGGGGTTGAGATCAGCCCTGAGACGCTGATGATCGCCGAAAACACCCCGCTGATCCTGCCGTTCCACGGTGAATTGGACCGCGCGCGGGAAGAGGCGGCCTCGAAAGGGACCAAGATCGGCACCACCGGCCGCGGCATTGGCCCGGCTTACGAAGATAAGGTCGGTCGCCGCGCAATCCGTGTGGCAGATCTGGCCGATCCGGCCACGCTGGAGGCCCGGGTGGATCGGGCGCTGCAGCACCATGATCCGCTGCGCAAAGGTCTGGGCGTGGAGCCGATTGACCGCGAAGCGCTGATTGCAAAACTGACAGACATCGCCAAGGAAATCCTGCCCTATGCGGCGCCGGTCTGGAAGGTGCTGAACGAAAAGCGCAAAGCCGGCAAACGGATCCTGTTTGAAGGCGCGCAGGGCGCCCTGCTGGACATTGATTTTGGCACTTACCCCTTTGTGACCTCGTCAAACGTGATTGCCGGTCAGGCGGCGACCGGTGTGGGCATCGGCCCCGGTTCGATCGACTACGTGCTGGGCATCGTGAAGGCCTACACCACCCGCGTTGGTGAAGGTCCGTTCCCGACCGAACTGCTGAAAGAGGACGGCACCCCGGATGCGGATGGCGAACGTCTGGGCACCCGCGGCCATGAGTTTGGCACCACCACCGGCCGTCAGCGCCGCTGCGGTTGGTTTGACGCGGCTCTGGTGCGTCAGACCTGCGCCACCTCGGGCATCAAAGGCATCTGCCTGACCAAGCTGGACGTGCTGGACGGGTTTGAGACGCTGAAAATCTGCGTTGGCTATGATCTCGACGGTGAGCGTCTGGATTATCTGCCGACCGCCGCCGATCAGCAGGCCCGCTGCACCCCAATCTATGAGGAAATGGACGGCTGGTCCGAGACCACCGAAGGCGCGCGCAGCTGGAACGATCTGCCGGCCAACGCGGTGAAATACGTCAAACGGGTGGAAGAGCTGATCGAATGCCCGGTGGCGCTGCTGTCGACCTCGCCCGAGCGGGAAGACACAATTCTGGTCACCGACCCCTTCGCGGACTAAGTACCCCTCATGGCTCTGAGTTACAAAGCACGTCGCCGACTGTCCCTGCTGGTTCTGCTGGTGGGGCTGCCGGCCTATATCGTGGCGGCAGTGAGCATCGTCAGCCTGTTGGACCGTCCGTCCATTCTGGTCGAACTGATGGTCTACATCGGCCTCGGGGTCATTTGGGCTGTGCCGCTGAAGAAAGTGTTCAAAGGCATCGGCCAGGCCGATCCCAACGCACCTGATGATGGGGCGGATCACTCCTAAGTGTCGCACAGATCAGCGTATTTCAGCCGGGCCGGATTTGGCCCGGTTTTCTTATTTCGCGCTGTCGTGTAAGCTTTGGGTAGATAGGATATTTGGCCTTTGCCGTTTAGGGAGAGCGATTGCTTGTCATTTCTAATTTTGACTGCTATCCGGTCGCTGTAGACTACCTTAGATAGTAAGTGGCGTTTAGATTGTCTGAGATGCAATATATGACCCCTGCAGCTGCGGAAGCGGCTGTGCCAGCTCAGCCCTTGATTGTTGTCGGTGCGTTGACGCGTCGCCGTCCCGATCTGTTTTCGCGCCTGTTGGCCAGTCTTGAGCGGATGGACATCCCACAGGGTGTTCGCGTTGCGTTTTGTTTTGCGGAAAATGATGCTGGTCTGACGATTGGTGGAATGGTCGAGGATTTTGCGGAAAAGCGCGGGTTGCCTGCGACCGCTGTTCTTGAAACCCGCCCTGGTATCCCATTTGGGCGGAACGCAGTGCTGGACGCAGCGCTGGGGCAGGGGGCTGATCATCTGGCCTTCGTCGATGATGACGAAGAAGTCGCGACCGACTGGCTGGTGAAGCTTTACGATTACCATTTGGAAACTGGCGCGGATCTGACCGGTGGCCCTGATTTTCCGATTGAGCCAACCGAGCCGCTGACTGCTGCGCAGCGCATGTGTTTCAACGGCCTGAGCGCGCGTTGCCAGCGCATGGCAGAAAGCAATCAGCGGTTGGAGTTACAAGGGCACGGGCACAAGGCGCCGACTGTTGTCACCAGCAACTGGTTGGCGAAGCTGGAGTTCCTGCGGGAAACAGGCCTGCGGTTTGATGAGGGTTTGGGGCTTTCTGGCGGGTCCGACACGGCGTTTTTTCGGGCCTTGCGGCAGGCCGGCGGGCAAACCGCCTGGACGGCCGAGGCGAAGGTCTACGAACACATCCCCTTGTCACGCCTCAGCGCCGGCTATCAGTTCCGGCGTGGGCGGGATCAGTCGATCTCGTCTTTTCGCATTCGCTATGGCGACAAGCGCGGCCCTAAACTGATCGCGAAGTCCGCGTTTTTTGTGCTGGCCAAAACTATCCTTGGCACGCTGCGCCTGATTGCTGCACTGTTTAACGGCGGGAGCAGTTATGTGCTGGCGCTGCGGGCGTTTGGCTTTGCTTATGGTCGGATCCTGGCGCTACTGGGGCATCACAGCCGGCACTATAAGACCACGCACGGCGGCTGATATTCAGCCGCTTGAGCGCTGGCGTGGCGAAATTTCAAAACTGATCGTGAAAGTGGCATCCCGTAGGGGAATCGAACCCCTCTTTCCAGGTTGAAAACCTGGCGTCCTAACCGATAGACGAACGGGACAAACCGTTTGGTGAGGCGGGTTTTAGGCGGATTGCCACGGCGCCGCAAGTCCAAAAGCAGGGAAAAATCCAGCTAATTCTATTGAGTGCACGCAACAGCGTTGCCTGAAAAATCAGAGCATTTGCTGTCACAACATTTCAGAAGAAATGGCATCCCGTAGGGGAATCGAACCCCTCTTTCCAGGTTGAAAACCTGGCGTCCTAACCGATAGACGAACGGGACAAGCCGCTTGGTGAGGCAGGTTTTAGGCAAACAGCCCGATAGGCGCAAGTGGAAAACGGCAAAATCTGAGAAGTATTTTTGTTTGTAATTATGATTGGTAATAAATGTTTTGTTTCAGTGGTTTGTCTGGATATTTTCTGGTTGTTTTGAAGGGGTGGCGTCACGCAGGACTTGGTGTGGCGGTCCAAATACTGGTGGTGGCGCGTGCCGCGAGGTCTGAGTAGCCTTCTTGCTCCTCGGCGTAGGTCTGGGCGGTGGCAGCGACCATTTGGCGTGCGGTTGTGATCCACTGGAAGGCCAGGCCAAGCACCAAAACAATAGGCCAGTGCCACACCGGCGTGTTGCGCAGGGCCACGGTGAAGAACCGCTGCAGAAATTTCACGGTTGTTTCAAACAGCGCCACAAAGGACCGCCAGATCCGTTTGCCACGACCAGCACCGTTGATGAACAGGCCAAAGTCTTTGTCTCGGCCCAGAATGAGCGCCCGTTTGAACATGTCACCAACGGTGTCATATTGTTTGTGATCCGCCCGGGCCCCCGGCAGTTTCACCAGTTTTACCTGACGTTCTGCCAATCGTTTGGTCCAGACCCCACCATGCCCGCGTGAGGCATCCAGCCGGGGCAGGGGCACATCCAGCAACACGCTGCGTTTGGCGGCAAAGTTGTTGGCGAAGAACCTGTTTTTGGCTTTGCGATGCAGTCGGTCGCGTGGGTCCTCACTGGGGAAAAACCAGGCGTAGGTGCAGACCTCCTCAATCAGGTTGGCGGGTGCCAGGGCTTGAGTGTAGCCTGATGACACCGATGCGCCCTCGACCTCAATCGCGGTGATGTGCTGTTCCAGCCAGTCCGGAACATAGGCACAATCGCTGTCAGCATAGATCAGCAGATCCGCCTCAGTGAAGTAAGGCGCCAATCCCTTTTTATCATAATAGCCTGTGCCCGGCGCGCAGAGCAGTTTGATCTCCACCCGCTCAACAGGGCCTGACTCTGACAGGGTCAGGTCCTCTTCAATGTCATCTTTTGGAACATCTTCATCGAAAATGATCATCAGTTCCATTTTGCGGTTCTGGCTTTCGCCAAACGCCTCCAATTTTTGGATCAGAGCCCCAAGGAAATGCCGGGCCTCCTCTCGCTCCAGCCCCTCAGCGTTTTCCCACTCCAGTACACAACAAATCGTATTCATCTATATCTCACTTTTTTCAGTCAACTACATTTGGATAAAAGAGCTTGGTGGTTGCAAATGTAGCAAATGCAACCCAAAGTCGGATTAGCCTGCCTATACTTTCAGGTAGGTTCTCTAAGATACTGAAAATGCGTGAGCTTTGAAACGCCAAAAACGCGGCCCGAGGCCACGATTTTTTTTGTTTCACGAAAGTTTTGGTGAAAATGGCATCCCGTAGGGGAATCGAACCCCTCTTTCCAGGTTGAAAACCTGGCGTCCTAACCGATAGACGAACGGGACAAGCCGTTTGGTGAGGCGGTTTTTAGGCAAACTGCGCGTGGGGCGCAAGCGGAAAATGACACCGTTGTGACGATTTTTATCGCCTAGCCCAAAGCCTCTGCCGGGCTTGCATCTTCCAGCCGCAGCTGGACCTGTTGACGCCCGCCCCAGCTGTTTATTTCCAGCCGTCCGGCCAGATGGAACCGGGCGCCGCCGTGGTTTGACAGGCGTTCGCCTAGCGGGGTGTCGAAGGCGCCAAAGCAGATAGCATCGATCCGTGCGCCCAGCCCGTCGGTGAAGGAGATTTTTAGGTGGCTTTCGCCTACCCGTTTGGCGAATCGAATCTCCACATCCGGGAACACATAGCGGGGCGCGGCGGCGGAAGCGCCGAAGGGGCCCGCCTTTTCGATCTGTTCGATCAACTCGATGGTGGCTGCACCGGGCATCAGCACGCCGTCCAGTTTCAGATCGGCAGGGCCGGCGTCCCCGGCGCCCTGTTTCGCGAGCAATTCGCACAGCCGTTTCATTGCCGGTTCCAGCTTGTCACGTTCCACCGTCAGGCCCGCTGCCATCTTGTGGCCGCCGCCTTTGACCAGCAGCCCCTCACTGGCCAGCCGCTGGATTGAGGCGCCAAGATCAACACCGCTGACCGAACGGCCGGAGCCTTTGCCGATATCACCGTCAAAGCCGATGACAATGGCGGGGCGGTTGGTGGCCTCTTTCAAGCGGCTGGCGACGATGCCAACGACGCCCGGGTGCCAACCTTCGCCAGCGGCCCAGACCAGCGGCAGATCCAGCCCACGGTCCTCGGCCTGTTCCAATGCGGCGGCGCGCACGGCGTTTTCGATGTCACGGCGTTCGGTGTTCAGCTCATCCAGCCGCTCAGCCATGGCGCGCGCCTCAGCCGCGTTGTCGGTGGACAGCAGCCGCGC
This sequence comes from Thalassovita sp., assembly GCF_963691685.1. Taxonomy (GTDB): domain Bacteria; phylum Pseudomonadota; class Alphaproteobacteria; order Rhodobacterales; family Rhodobacteraceae; genus Thalassobius. Next base: position 3,066,889 of record NZ_OY829290.1, on the reverse strand, counting down.
GCCCAGATCCGCCTTGCCGATGCGGCCACCGGCATTCACCCGCGGCCCCAGCATGAAGCCCAAAGCGTAGGAGTTTGGCGCCTGTTCCATCCGGCTGACATCAGACAGCGCCACGATGCCGGGGCGATCGCGGCGCGCCATGACCTTCAGCCCCTGACGCACCAGCGCCCGGTTCACCCCGATCAGCGGCGCCACATCCGCCACGGTTCCCAGCGCCACCAAATCCAGCATCGCCATCAGATCCGGGCCTTTGGCGCCTTCGGCCCGCATCTGGCGGTTGGCCTCAACCAGCATCAGGAAAACAACGCCCGCCGCGCACAGATGTGCCAGCGCGCCATCCTCATCCTGACGGTTCGGGTTCACCACGGCCACGGCATCAGGCAGGGTCTCACCACCCAGGTGGTGATCCAGCACCACCACATCCGCCGCTTTGGCCGCCGCAATCGGTTCATGGCTGAGGGTGCCGCAATCGACACAGACAATCAGGTCATGATCCGCCGCCAGCGACGCCATGGCAGCTTCATTAGGGCCATAACCTTCATCAATGCGGTCTGGAACATAGAGCGTGGCCTGACGCCCCATCTGGCGCAGCCAGTCGACCAGCAGCGCGGCGGAGGTGCCGCCATCCACGTCGTAATCGGCAAAGATTGCAATGCGTTGGCGCTGTTTGACGGCCAACAGGAACCGCGCGGCGGCGGCTTCCATATCTTTCAGCTTCTGCGGATCCGGCAGCAAGTCGCGCAGCTGTGGTTCCAGAAAGGCCTGTGCCTCATGCGCAGGAACGCCGCGCCGCGCCAGGGTCTGGCAAACGGCCATCGGTAGGCCGGTCTGCTGGCGCATGAACTCGGCCTGACGCTCCACCTCGATCCCGGGACCAATCCAGCGCCGCCCGTTGAGCGAGGCTTCTACACCTAGAAATGCACGGGTCTCAGCGCTCACCAGTGGCCTTTCAATGTTCTAAAAATACTCATCTGCGACGCCCCCACGACGGTCGCGCCGCAAGTGGTCAGATCACACCGCTTCAATCCGCAGCGCAACCGGTGCCTCGGTCACAACATCGGTCTGTTCGATGCCGGCAAGGGCTGCATCCAGATTGGCGCGGGTGGTTTTATGGGTGACGATCAGCACCGGCGCGCTGTCATCTTCATGACCGTATTGGCGCATCCGGTCGATCGACACGCCGGCTTCGCCCAGCACAGCGGCCACTTTGGCCATGGCACCCGGTTTGTCCTTCAGCCCCAGACGCAGGTAGTAGGGTGCGGGCAGGGCGGATTGGGCGCGGGGGGCGCTTTTCAGGCTGTCGGCTTTCTGACCGAAGACCGGGTAACGGATGCCGCGGGCGATGTCGCAGACATCTCCCATCACCGCGCTGGCGGTGGGGCCTTCGCCGGCACCGGCGCCGCGCAGCACAACCTGACCCACGTCAGAGCCTTCGACCACAACCATATTGGTGCCGCCTTCCAGCTGACCCAGTGGGCTTTGTGCCGGCACCAGACAGGGCGACATGCGCTGTTCCAGACCGCGGCCGCTCATCTGGGCGACGCCCAGCAGTTTGATGCGGTAGCCCATGTCGGCCGCCTGACGGATGTCTTCGATGGTGACGCGCTGGATGCCTTCCAGCTCAACCCCGTCGAAATCCACCTGGGTGCCAAAAGCCAGTGACGACAGGATGGCCAGCTTGTGACCGGCGTCGATGCCGCCCACGTCCAGGTTCGGATCCGCTTCCAGATAGCCCAGTTTGTCGGCCTCTTCGAATAGGGCGTTGTAGCCCTGACCGGTGGCTTCCATCCGGGTCAGAATGTAGTTGCAGGTGCCGTTCATCACGCCCATCACGCGGGTGATTTCATTGGCGGCCAGACCTTCGGTCAGCGATTTGATGATCGGGATGCCACCGGCGATGGCCGCTTCATAGCGAATGACCGACCCTGAGGCCTCGGCCAGTTCGGCCAGCGCCTGACCGTGATGGGCCAGGAGCGCCTTGTTGGCGGTGACCACATCTTTACCGGCTTTCAGCGCCGCCTCGATGGAGGCTTTGGCCGGGCCATCTTCGCCGCCCATCAGTTCCACATAAACGTCGACGTCGTCACGGGTGGCCAGTTTGACCGGATCATCTTCCCAGCCGTAGTGGTCCAGGTTCACACCGCGATCTTTGCCGCGCGAACGGGCCGAAACGGCCGAGATCGTCACCTCGCGACCAGTTCGCATAGTCAGTAGGGCAGCCTGTTGACGGACAATTTTCACAACGCCGACACCTACGGTGCCGAGCCCTGCAATACCAAGGCGCAAGGGTTGGCTCATCTGGCCCTCCTGAACTGACAGATCTTCGTCTTGGCGATGTATCGGGCTTTGCGTCGCTGTGCAACGCGGCAAATGCCGATCAGCCCCTATGGGGCAGGGGGGATCGGCCGGGATGTTGCAATTTAGCCGCCATTTTGGGCAACCAGTGCCCGGGCCCGTGCGCGCAGGGCCTTGGCCCGGCTGCTCAGCGCTTCGGCGCTGTCTTCATCTGTGCGGGCTTCGCTATGTTCGGCCTGTGCGGTCTCAATCGGGACCAGCGACGGGTAGGGGGCCAATCGCGCCGCTGCGGTCGAATGGTCCTGCAGTTCAATCGGGCTACAGGCCACAGCTGTCAGCGACAGGGCAAGGGCGCAAAGAGGCAGGCGAAGAAACATGGCAGACCAAATGTGACTTAAGGGCAGCGGCAACAGACGCCCCCGTCTTGCCTGTCAGATAGGCCCTTGGCAAGGGGCTTGCCCGGATCGTGTCGTTAAAACCGCCTGATCGGCAGAGGGTTGCCGTTTCGCTCTTTGATTTGAACATCTGTTCAGTTACCGTGACGCCCATGGCAAGAACCGCAGGCTCCCACTCTGATATCACCGGCCCCCGCGTCCTGGATGCGGCGCTGCGGCTGTTTTCGCAACATGGGTTTGCGGCGGTCTCCATGCGCCAGATTGCCCGCGACGTTGGGGTGCAGGCCGGCGCGCTTTATAACTACACGCCCGATAAACAGGCGCTGTTGTTCAACCTGATGCGCCGGCACATGGAGGACCTACTGGACCAGCGGGCCAACCGCGACACCTCGGCCAGTCCCTTGGAACGGTTGGAGGATTTCGCCCGTTTCCACATCCGCTATCACCTGAAGCGTCCCGATGAGGTGTTCATCGCCTATATGGAGCTGCGCAACCTGACGCCTGAAAACTTTGAGGCGATCGAAGAACTGCGCCGCCGCTATGAGGCTGAATTGGAAGAGATCCTGCGCGATGGCGTGGCCGAAGGTGTGTTTGCCCCGGCTGATATCCGCATCGCCACCATGGCTGTGATTGCGATGCTGACCGGGGTCACCACCTGGTACCGCCCCGCCGGCCGCCTGTCGGTGGATGAGGTGGAAGGGCTGTATTGGGAAATGGTGCGCAAATCGGTGTCGGTCTGACGGTCAGGGCGCCCAAATGGGGCGCCCCGTTTTGTTGATCTGAGTGTGGTTAAGCGGCCTTTGGCAGATCGACTTCCGTTTTCTCCTCGGCCATTGGCTGCTCTAACTGGATCGCCTCTGGCGCTTTGGCCTCTTCCACCGTTGGGTTCTCACAACGCTCCGCTTCTTCCTTGCTCAGCTGGAAGGCTTCAATCCCACCGGTCAGCGATTGCGCCTGCGCCGCCAGCTGTTCCGACGTGGCAGACATGTCTTTGGACGCGGTGTTGTTGGTCTGGATGCTGTGATCCAGCCGCGCAATGGCATCGGTGATCTGCTGCATCCCGCTGGACAGCTCAGTGTTGGATGCCGCCATATTGCCGACCAGTTGCGCGGTGGCTTCAATCTCGGGCACCAGATCCGACAGTTTCAACCGGGCCTCTTCGGCAGTGCTGACCGTGCCTTGCGTTAAGGCGCCGATGTCCTCAGCCGCCTCCTGCGCCCGTTCGGCCAATTTGCGCACCTCCGCCGCCACAACCGAAAAACCGCGCCCATGTTCGCCTGCACGCGCGGCCTCCACCGCAGCGTTCAGGGCCAAGAGGTCGGTTTGACGGGCGATTTCCTGAATGATCTGGATCTTGTCGACAATGGTGGTCAGCGAGGACATTGCCGCCGCCACCGTTTCACCACCAGCCCGGGCGTTTTCGGCGGCGTGTTGGGCGGTCTCCTTGGTTTCCTCGGCACTTAGCGCGGTGTGGCTGACGTTTGCACTCATCTCCGTCACCGAGGTTGCAACCTCTTCTGCCGCCGTGGCCTGTTCCTTCGCCGCCGTCTGAATCGCGGCGGAGGTCGTGGCCATGCGATCCGCACCGCTGGCCACATGGGCCGCGCCGGTGCGCACATCCCCGACAATGCCGCGCAGATCGACCACCATGGTGTTCAAATTGTCCAGCAGCGCGCCAATTTCGTTCTTCATCCCATGATCGGCGGTTTCGGTCAGATCGCCACTGGCCACGCGCTGGCTGAGGGCTCCGGCCTGTTGCAGCCCGCGCGACAAGGTCGCCACAATATGCCATGCCGCCAGCAGGCTGATCACCAGCGCGGCGGTCATCATCACGATGATCTCATTCCGGGTCTGCGCATAGGCCGTTTCAGACTGCGCCAGCTCCTCATACATCTTGCGGGTTTCCAACTCAGCCACTTGGGTGATCAGGGCCGCCATCGGGATCTGGTAGGTTTTTTTGCCCTCGGCCAGACGTTTGGACGCCTTGCCTTTGGAGCCGAACAACAGATCCTGAAGGATCTTTTTGTTCACCTTTTCAATGCCTTCCTTCAGGATCAGATAGTCGTCCAAATAGGCGGCCGTATCGGCGGAGGAGCTGGCCTGCGCGGCGGCGATCAATTCTTCTTTGCGCTGCCCGAGTTCCTTCAGCGTGGCGCGCAGCGCTGATCGCTCTTCTTTGGTGCCAACAAGGATGTAGGTGCTGATTTCGGACTGGATGGTTTCCTGGATCTTTGCGACCTCTTCGATCAGGTGCAGGGTTTCGAAATTGATGCGAACGATCTCTTCGCCGCGGGTTTTGATCTGTTTCAGCTCATGCAGGCTGGTCACGCCGGTGGCGGTGAACAGGCACACTAAGAGCGCAAATGCGGCAATCAACTGGGCTTTCAGGGAAATGGTCATTCTGGGGCCTCTGACTCATGAACATATGCGCTTGACCGGTTGGGTCCGCGCAGGGCACTTGATGCAGCCCGCGACGACCTGTGTCGCCAGCTGCTCTTCTTACAACGGTTGAGGGAGAGGCCGATATACCGCTATGAAGTGTGAAATTTTTGCAACGGATTTGTGACAGTGGCGCGCGTTTCGCCCCGCCTTTTCAGACGCTTACCCAGATCAGCGGCAGTTGTCCGCAGGCCCCAGGGGTTGCAGGAACCGGCTGGCGGCGTAATGGATTTCTGGGCCTGAGCTGGTGGGCACCACAACCTGACTCCACCCCGAGCCAAGTGTTGCAATGACCCGGATACAGCTGTTGCCCTGCTGGGTGCCCAGGGAGGGGTGGTTCACCCCCGGGCCGGTGCGGATGTTCAGTCGATCCGCCGTGATGAAATGGGTCACCGGGGTCAGCGACAGCGTGGCAGGGACAGCGGTTGAGCTGCGCGACGGCGCGCTGGGCGAACGGTCAAAAACGCCAATGTGGTCCAGAATAAAATAGCCGATCACTGCAAAAATGCCAAAGCCGATCAGCCGCACAGCCCAGAGGATCAGATCCTCAATCCAGGCAAAGAAACCTTTCCGCCTTGTGCCGGAATGGCCCGCATTTGGGCTGGTTGTCTGTGGCGCAGATGGAGGGGTGGTCTCATACCGGCTTTTGCCGGTGTGGGCGTCCCGGCCGGCCGCAACTGATCCCATGATGAAAGACCCCGGGTTGCTGAAACGGCGGGGCGAATGGACGTTGCCGTTGGCGCCATCCATGATCGCCATCGTGCGTTCGGCATCGGCGCGGCGGCGCGCCTCCTCGGCACGTTGGCGGGCCTGATGATCCGCGTAGCGGCGCGCGGCCTCCTGTTCGCGGCGGCGGCGCTCTTCCTCGGCCTGCATGCGGCGGCGTTCGGCCTCTTGCTCCGGTGTGCCCCAGCCTGTCACGTTTTACTCTCCGGTCTTCTGTTCCGCCTTTCGGTCGGATCTTTGTCTGCTCAAACAGCACGTTAGGAGGGCAATGGCGACTTGGCAAGCGGCGCAGAAGGGGCAGGGCGCGGGTGGCAAGCAATGGCGCATTCCGCGAAGGGACTCGCATCTGCAGGCAGACAAGGCTATGAGCGCTGCCAGACCAAAGAGGACCGCAGGGAGACCGGGCATGGCGCAGCAAGATCAAAACGAAGTTCTGGCGACGGTGACCGTTTCCGCCACCCGCCGCTGGTTGGCGCTGAGCATGCTGGGGGGGCTGGGCGTGTTGCTGATCTATTTCGCCTTCGCCACGCCGCCTGCCAACTTTGCGCTGCAGGCCTTTGTGATCGTGCTGGGCGGTCTGTCGCTGGCGCTGATGATGAAAATGCATGCTGGCACCAGCGGGCAGATTGATCTGACCCGCGCTGGGCTGCGTGACAGTGACGGTACCCTCATCGCACCGATTGAGGCCATTCTGGCGGTGGAACGGGGCGCGTTTGCTTTCAAACCTTCCAACGGTTTTCTGGTGCGGTTGGATCTGAACGCAACTGAAGAAGATCTGCCGCGCGTCTGGCGGCCGGGCCTGTGGTGGCGTCTGGGCCGCCGCATAGGCGTTGGCGGGGTGACCCCAGGCAATCAGACCAAGATCATGGCGGAACTTTTGCAGGCCCTCATAGTTGAACGCGGCTAATGCTGCCCAATAAATGCAAAGCAAACGCAAAGCGCCCCGCCAATTGGACGGGGCGTTTTTGTATCAAATCAGCCTAGGCCAACTGAGGCGGGATTAGTTTTCCCAAACCAGCTGCGGCGCGAAACGTGGGCTGGTGAACACCAGATTGTACAGAACATCCTCACTTAGTCCGACGTTGAAGGCGGGCTTATAGGTGCTCCAGGTTTCGACCAGAATAACACGCTCATTGTCCGGCAGGTTCGGCAGGCGGTCACGCATGGCGTTTACGGTGGCCTCGGTCAGGGGCGGGCGATTGCCACGGCCTTCGGACCAGTCCAGCGTATAGGCGTCATCTTCTTCATCCCACATCGCAACCGAAACCCGCACCGCCGGATCCGACTCTTGCTTGGACAGGAAGACGAACAGCGACTGGAGCGAGTTGATATAGGCATCATTCACCGCCGCGGTTTCCCGGCTGAGCATATCGCCAATCGTGTAGGCCGCTTTGAGGTTGATCGAGCTTTGGCGGAACGCATCGTAATAGACAAAGCTGGCCAGAAACGCCCAGAGCAGGAAGGGCAGGATCAGCACCGCCTCGACGGCGACGGACCCGCTGCCGTCTTTGGCAAACTGCCGGGCAAAGCGGCGCAGGCGGTGGGGCAGGACACTCAGAACACTCATTAACGCGGCTCCTGTACGAAGGCGGATTTGGCGATCAGCGAATAATCTCCGGCACCGTCTTTGGCCAATGCATCGCCTAGACCGGTGGTCGGGAACAAGGGCTGCACCTTCACGCAGACACGCACCAGCATCATTTCGTTTTCCTGGCCATGCACAAACTCACGCACCGGGTCCACTTCCTGACTGCGATCGGTGCAGTCGGCATCGGTGGGCGGCGAGGTCCAGTTGCGCGGATCCAGCTGGATCATCTCAATCCGCAGGTTCTCTTCGCAATCAATCAGCAGCGGGGCACGGTCACATATGCTGGCCTTCAGCTCATCGTGCTGTGGCGCTGTGCCAGTGCCCAGGCGGATGTCACGCACCGTCAGATCCAGCGCCCGCTCCAGAATGGTTTCACGGATCGTCAGGGTGCCCAATTCAAAGGTTGAGCCCATGATCAGCATGAAGATCGGGAACACGACGACAAATTCCACTGTCGCGTTGCCGTCTTCCCGCCCGGCAAAGCGCCGCAGCCCAGAAGTTAAGCCAGAGAACGGGGCCCGTAACAGCCGGGCCAGGGAACGCACAGGTGTCATTGTACCAGTCTCAGTTTACGGATGGAGGCAGCGATCGAGGCAAAGGCGTCATCGATGGCCAGGCCGTCCACGTCGAAGTGGTGGCTGTCCGAGCTGGCGCAGGCGCGCAGCACGTTCTGACCGCGATCCGGGGCCTCAAAGCCGACGGTGAAAATCACGATACCTTGGTCTTTGGCGGCGGTGCAGATGGCATCGGTCCGCGCGTCTTTGGTGTTGCTGCCGGCGGAGTCTGTGACATCATCGTACCAGTTGTAGTAGCGATAGCTGTCGAAGCCCATGTTGTTGTTCATGTTCCAGTTCACCGACAGTCGGTTCCACAGTTCGGGATAGGTCAGCTGCACGGCCGTGCCGGATTCATTTTCATCCCAGCAGGTCCAGCGCCAGCGGCCATTGCGACGGCGCCATTCGCATTCCTCATAGGTGCCATTGCCATAGGCGTGGTCTTCCCAGGTCTGGGTATGCGGCCACCAGAAGTTGCTGCCCTGTTGCACCGAATAGCGGCCCCCGCTCACACTGCGCGAGGAGTTGTACCAGACCGGTGACAGGCCTTCACGGAAGCCATCGTTCAGGAAATACTGCGTGGTGTTTTCGCCATCGGTCATCAGCACCACAACCTTCAGCGTCGTGCGCTCATTGTAGGCGTGCGGGCGGCCTTCGAAGTCACCACTGACGGACCCTTCGCTGATCATCTGGCTCAGCACAGGCTGGGTGCCGGGATCCAACAGTGCCGCGCCCCATTTCATGCCCACGTCGATCGAGGTGGCGCCAAGCGCTTCCAGATCGTCGATATAGTCATGCAGCGCGTTCTGATCGTTGGAAAACGGCAGGATCTGCGTATCTGGGTTGGTGCTACAGACCGTCAGATAGGGGTTTTCATAGTTGTACCACGGGTCGAAATGGCCCGACCGCTGGAGCGGGTCTGTGGGCAGGATTTCGGTGGTGTTGAAATCGCTGTCGCCAAAATCCACACAATGCGAATAGCTGTGTTCATTGGTGACGTTGTATTTGCTCAGCAGGTTCTGGCCAACGCCAACCTGGGTGGCATAGGGCACAACCGAGATATAGACGTTGCCTTCCTGGGCCGAAGCCAGAACCGTATCCACAAAGGATTTCGCCGCAGGACGCAGGCGCGTCAGGCGCTGGTTCGACCCCATCGAGCCCGAAACATCCAGCACCAGTGAGATTTCGATGCCATCAATCCGTTCTTCCGCCTGGCCCGAGGCGGGGGCGGACATGGTGTCGATGTCAAACAGCTTGAGGAAATAGGTGTCGAGTTCCGAGGTCGCCTTGGCCGAAACCGACCGGTAGCCGATGCCTTCGTCCACGGTGACGCTTTGCAGGTAGGCGCCGACGCCCGCCTTGTCGAAATAGTCCCGCACCACCTCTTCGGCGGGCTGGGTCTGGTCAAGGTCGGCCGCGGCCAGAACGGCACGGTCCAGCGTGTTCTGCAGCGCCATCCGGTCACGCTCAAAGCGCATCAGGTCGATGCCAACACCGCCCACCATCAGCATGCAGATAAACATGAAGATTGAGAAAATGACCACCGCGCCGCTTTCGTCGCGACCAAAACGGTGCAGACCCCGCCGCAGGGCGGTCGGGCCTTGCATCACGCGTGATGCCATATGCAGCCTTTTCGAACGTGTCATGTTCATAACCTCTGTCAAATCAACGCCGAGTCCCTCACATCAAATAAACGCCGACGAGCAGAGCCGTCTTAGGGTCCACTTATGGCTAGGGGGCGTTCTTAAGTTGGGTTTCGCGGTCAATCGGGGCGAAAACAAGGCATGCCCAAGGAATTGCTGGGGTTTGGTTCCGGGCTTTGCGGCAATAACGTTTCATTAACCTTAATTGTTTCGCAACTGTCCCCAATCGCCACCGGCAATTAAAACTGATTTTGACCTCTGTCGTAGGGATTCGCGGCCCTCTCCCCGCCTTTTGAGAGGGTAGGGACGGGCGATTTGCGGCTTCAGGCCAAGCCGATGCGATGTTTTCAGGCGTTTCTGCGCTGCCTGCCACAGCCCCACGCGCGGGGCTTGCGTCAGGGGGCAGGGGCTGGCATCAAGAGTGCCTCACCTTTCAGATGATCCGAACAGAGAGCTGCCCGATGTTCCGTACCCTTCTGCCTGCCACCTTTGCCGCTTGCCTTGTGGTGGCCACGCCAGCCTTGAGCGAAACCGAAGAAGAGCGCGGGACGCGCTGTGAGGCACAGGCCGGGATCGTGGCCGAAGCGGTGGATCTGCGTCTGGACAAAAAACGTGAGCGTCGGACGCGTAAGCTGCTGCTGAAAAACGAAGAGTTGAAAGCCGGCTTTTATGCCGAGGATGAGGCGCTGCTGGAACAGCATGTCGACCTCTTGGTGAACTGGGTCTATCAGCTGCCCGAAGCGCAGCTGGGCGAAGATGCCTCCACCGCGTTTCAGATCGCCTGCAATCAGTTCCAAAGCTGAGCCGTCCCTCCGTTTGTTCTTCGCGCGCGGGCTTTGCCACCGGCGCGCTTCAGCGCTATAGTTTCCCTTATGAGCCTGCCTCCCGGATTTCTTGACGAATTGCGTAATCGCACCTCCATCTCACAGGTGGTGGGGCGCAAGGTCATGTGGGATATGCGCAAGTCCAATCAGGGCAAGGGCGATATGTGGGCACCGTGCCCGTTCCATCAGGAAAAATCCGCCTCATTCCACGTCGATGACCGCAAGGGCTACTACTATTGCTTTGGCTGTCACGCCAAAGGCGACGCCATCAGCTTTGTGCGCGAAACCGAAAACGTTGAGTTCATGGAGGCGGTGGAGATCCTCGCGCGGGAGGCTGGCATGACCATGCCGCAGCGCGATCCGCAGGCACAGAAAAAGGCCGATAAGCGTAGCCAGCTGGCTGAGGTCATGGAGATGGCGGTGCAGTTCTTCCGGCTGCAGCTGAGCCGTGGTGTCGCGGATGATGCACGCGCCTACCTGCAGCGGCGTGGCTTGGGGCCGGAAACGCAGGCCCGGTTTGAGATTGGCTTTGCGCCTGAAGGCTGGCAGCACCTGTGGGATCACCTGCGCGGCAAAGGCGTGGACGAAGAGCTGATCCTTGGCGCCGGTCTGGCCAAGCCTTCCAACAAGGGCAAGAAGCCCTATGACACCTTCCGCAATCGCATCATGTTCCCGATCCGGGATCCGCGCGGGCGCTGCATCGCCTTTGGCGGCCGGGCGATGGACCCTAATGACAATGCCAAATACCTCAACAGCCCGGAAACCGCGCTGTTTGATAAGGGACGCAACCTCTATCACCATGGCCCCGCCCGTGAGGCTGCCGGCAAAGGCCAGCCGCTGATTGTTGCCGAAGGTTATATGGACGTGATCGCCTTGGCCGAGGGTGGCTTTGGCGCCTCGGTGGCGCCTCTGGGCACCGCGATCACTGAAAACCAGCTGCAGCTGTTGTGGCGCATCGCGCCGGAACCGATCATTGCCCTGGATGGTGATACGGCAGGTCTGCGTGCGGCCATGCGGGTCATTGATCTGGCGCTGCCCCTTTTGGAGGCGGGCAAATCGCTGCGGTTTGCCCTGATGCCCGAAGGCAAAGACCCCGACGATCTGATCCGCCAGGAAGGCCCGCAAAAACTGCAAGAGATCCTGGATGGCGCTATGCCGATGGTGGATCTGCTGTGGCAGCGTGAAACCGAAGGCAAGGTGTTTGACAGTCCCGAACGTAAGGCGGCGCTGGACAAATCCCTGCGCGAAAAGATCAAGCTGATCCGCGATCCCTCAATCCGGGAACACTACGGGCTGGCGATCAAGGACATGCGCTGGGACCTGTTTGGCCAGTCGCGCCGTGGCGGCGGTCAAGGCGGCCGAGGCGGGCAGGGCGGTGGCTTCCGCGAAGCCGGCGGCGGGTTCCAACGTGGGTTTCAGGGCGGCTACAACGGTTTTCGCAAAGGTGGCTTTGCCCCAACGCCGATGGCCAGCACCAAATCCTCGATGCTGGTGGCCGCTGGGGAGGGCGCTGATGATCACCTGCGCGAAGCGGTGATCCTGGCCAGCCTGATCCGCACACCTGAGTTGCTGCCGGAATTTGACAGCCAGGTTGAGCGCATGCATTGCGCCGATGCCGAACGCGCCCATATCCGCGATCTGCTGCTGGAGATGTGCGATCGCGGTGAGCTGGGCGACGTTGAGGGCCGGATTTTTGAAGCGCTGGGCCCCTATGCCCTTGAAAGCCTCTTTGCGCTGCCCCATGTGGCGATAGCGCCCGCGGTGCGCCGTGCCGGTGATCTGGAAACCGTGCGTATGTCGGTGGCCGAGGAACTGGCGAAACTGCAGGCCACACGGGGCCTGGACGCTGAGATCGAGGAGGCCGCAGAGGAGCTGGGCGCAAGCGACGATGATACGCTGACCCGCCGTCTGCATCAGGCCACCGAAACCCGAAACCGCGCCCTGCGCAGTGAACAAGAAGACCGCGCCCATTATGACGTCGGAGAGAACGGCGCCCGAATCAATCGGGATGAACGTGACGCTTTTGATGCCATTTTGGGGAAGATCAATTTCTCCAGACGCTGATATCGGGCGATTTGGTGAAGAAAACAGAAAGAATTCCGGGTAAACGGGTTTCCGAATCATGGAATCGCGTTATTGATTCGCTCTGAACGAATCATGCCACGCCCGGATCCGTCCGCCTGCAGGAGAGTTACATGGCTGCCAAAGACACCGAAGACCGCAAGCCCGACGATCAGGACGCCGAGGTATCCCTGGACATGAGCCAGGCTGCCGTAAAGCGGATGATCGCCGAAGCGCGGGAACGGGGCTATATCACCTATGACCAGCTGAACCAGGTTCTGCCCCCCGATCAGGTGTCCTCGGAACAGATCGAAGACGTGATGTCGATGCTCTCGGAAATGGGCATCAACATCATCGAAGACGAAGAAGCCGAAGAAGAAGAACAGAAAAACACCGCCGTTGTGGATGTTTCCTCCAACAAGGGCGAAGTGGCGCTGTCTTCGGGCACCACCGAAAAGCTGGATCGCACTGACGATCCGGTGCGCATGTACCTGCGCGAGATGGGCTCGGTCGAACTGCTGAGCCGAGAGGGCGAAATCGCGATTGCGAAACGCATCGAGGCCGGCCGCAACACGATGATCCTGGGTCTGTGCGAAAGCCCGCTGACCTTCCAGGCGATCACCATCTGGCGTGACGAACTTCTGTCCGAAGATATTCTGCTGCGCGATGTGATCGATCTGGAAACCACCTTTGGCAACCAGATGGGTGAGGACGGCGAAGACGACGAAGAAGGCATCGTTGGCGCCGCCAACGTCGCCGCTGCCCCTTCTGCGCAACCGGCGCAGAAAGAGGAAAAGCAGGAATACGATGCGGACGGCAACCCGATCCGCAATGATGACGACGATGATGATGAGGATGAACAGGCCAACATGTCGCTGGCCGCGATGGAGGCCGCGCTGAAGCAGCGTGTGCTCGACACCCTCAACAACATCGCTGAAGACTTCGAAATCCTGTCGGAAATGCAGGACGCCCGGATCTCGGCCACGCTGAACGAAGACGGCAGTTTCTCGGAAGAAGATGAAGCGCGCTATCAAAAACTGCGCTCCGAGATTGTCGAACTGGTGAACGGCCTGCATCTGCACAACAACCGGATCGAGGCGCTGATCGACCAGCTTTACGGCATCAACCGCCGGATCATGTCGATCGACAGCTCGATGGTGAAACTGGCTGACCAGGCCCGCATCAACCGTCGTGAGTTCATTGAGGCCTACCGTGGCTCGGAACTGGATCCGACCTGGCTGGACCGTATGGCTGAAAAACCCGGCCGTGGCTGGCAGATGTTCATCGAACGCTCCACCGAGAAGGTCGAAGGTCTGCGCAACGACATGGCTCAGGTGGGTCAATACGTTGGTCTGGACATCCCTGAATTCCGCCGCATCGTGGCGCAGGTTCAAAAGGGTGAAAAAGAGGCCCGTCAGGCCAAGAAAGAGATGGTTGAGGCTAACCTTCGCCTCGTGATCTCAATCGCGAAGAAATACACCAACCGTGGCCTGCAGTTCCTGGATCTTATTCAGGAAGGTAACATCGGTCTGATGAAGGCGGTGGATAAGTTCGAATACCGCCGCGGCTACAAATTCTCGACCTATGCGACCTGGTGGATCCGTCAGGCGATCACCCGCTCGATTGCGGATCAGGCACGCACCATCCGTATCCCGGTGCATATGATCGAAACGATCAATAAACTGGTGCGGACCGGCCGTCAGATGCTGCATGAGATCGGCCGTGAGCCGACGCCGGAAGAACTGGCCGAAAAGCTGCAGATGCCGCTGGAAAAGGTCCGCAAGGTGATGAAAATCGCCAAGGAGCCGATTTCTCTGGAAACCCCGATTGGCGACGAAGAAGACAGCCAGCTGGGCGATTTCATCGAAGACAAAAACGCCGTGCTGCCGCTGGATTCGGCCATTCAGGAAAACCTGAAAGAGACCACCACGCGCGTTCTGGCCTCACTCACCCCGCGTGAGGAACGTGTGCTGCGGATGCGCTTTGGCATCGGCATGAACACCGACCACACGCTGGAAGAGGTGGGCCAGCAGTTCAGCGTGACCCGCGAACGGATCCGTCAGATCGAAGCAAAAGCCCTGCGCAAGCTGAAGCACCCCAGCCGCTCCCGCAAACTGCGCAGCTTCCTCGATCAGTAAGCGCTCCAGGTGATGTGAATAACAAAACGCCCCCGATTTCGGGGGCGTTTTTTGTTGGTTCGATCGTGGGGCAAAGGCGCCTTCGCTGTGTTACTCAGTTTGCGAACAGGTCACGCCACGGTTTGGAACGATATCCCGATCCAACAGCTGATCATAACAGATCTGATAAGTCTCCGTGCAGGAGACGCCACCGGAGTTTGTCCCTGTGACACGGCGCCCCTGTTGCTTGCTGCCGTTGAGGGTGACCTCATAGTCGATTGCCGACGGGCCCCCCGCATTCCAACACTGGATCACCAGATCAAGCGGTTTGCCCCGCTGGATCTTGCGGTTGATTTTGCGCCAGACCTCCGCCGATGCGGCATCACCGCTATTGCGAGCGTCGAGGTACGCATTACGCGCGATGGCGTACAGATCGTATTGCAGCGGTGGATTAAACCCGGATGCTGTGCCGCGGTCCGTGCCAATCGTCTGACCTTCGAAGATGACGTTAAACCCGTCATCTGCGCTCTTTAGCGAGACGACCATTGGCATGGTGGCGCGCCCCGGGGCGTCGGGCCGTTGCCGGTTGGTCTTCTCCAGCTGGTCCAGAATTTCCTCCAGAATGCCTTTGGCGGGCACCTCATCTGTGTATTTCCGCATCAGATGCGTGTCGATTTGTTTGATCGCCTCTCGCGTTGATGAGGCCTCGTTGGAAATGTTGCGATTGATCTCCTCCAATGTGTCAAACAGATCGGAAACGATGCCGCGTATCGCGTAGTCATCAAGGGCATAGGCTTGGCCGGGCAGGCAGAGGATACAGGACAAAAGCACAGGTCTTAGACGTGGGAAGGGCATGAATACCTCCTTCGGGTTTGAAAATGGACTTGGGTCAAATGCCAAAACCTTACCACAGTTGGCGCATTGTGTCTTGGTCCGGCCCCGTGCCGTTGTAGGGCCTGCCTTCGCCTGAGGCGCGCTGCGACACCGTGACATCCTGATGGTGCTTCCTGTTTCTCGTGAGGGCGCTAAAGTTGTGGGGCGAGGCTGAATTGGCAGGAGGCCGCAGCGATGCATCAAGACAGGGCTATCGATCAAACCCAGGCGTGGCAGTCGGATCTGGATCACGCGCCTTATGTGATGGTCTATGACGGCGAATGTGTGCTCTGCGATGGGTTTTTTCATTTCGTGCTGAAGCGGGACCGCAAGCAGCAGGTGCGGTTTGTCATTGGCCAGTCGCCTTTGGGGCAGGCCCTGTTCAAAAGCGTCGGGCTGCCGCATGAAAACTTCACCACCATTTTGGTGTTCCGCGACGGTAAAGCGTTCACCAAGGTTGATGCGCTGGCCGAGCTGGTCTCCGGCTTTGGCGGGGTGTGGCGTGTGGCGCGACTGATCCGTCTGGTGCCGCATGTTCTGAAGGATCCGCTCTATAATCTGATCGCGCGCAACCGCTACCGGCTGTTTGGCCGCTTTGACCAATGTGTGGTGCCGGATGACGCGCTGAAGGCGCGGTTTCTTGAAGGCGGGTTTGGCTGATGGATCCCTTTGGGCAGGCGATTGACGCTTTGGGCCTGCCGGTGGCAGAGCCGGTGCGCCGGTTTCACGCTGTGCATGCAGAGGCCCGCTATCAGGGTGAGGCTGCGGTGGAACGCGGGCAGGGGCGGGTTGTCCGCTTGCTGCTGGGCCTTGGGCGGTTCCCGCCGTCCAGTCAGGCCGTGCCGCTTTCTTTGCAGATCCGCAATGATGCCCGCGGGGCGGAATGGATCCGGCTGTTTGGTGGGCATGAAACCCGGTCCTCCCTGCGGTATGATCCGGCCCGCAAACTGGTGCTGGAACGGCTGGGGCCCTTTACCATCGGCATGGCCTTGACGGCTGAGGCCGGGCGGCTGCATGTGGCGGTGCGGCACCTTTGGGTCGCGGGGCTGCCGTTGCCGCGGATCCTGCTGCCGATCAGCGACAGTGTGGAATACGGCGATGCGGCGGGGCGGTTCTGTTTTGATATCTCAGCGCGGCTCTGGGGGCTGGGGCGGTTGATCCGCTACCATGGCTGGGTCAGCGTGCCTGTGACTAAGGCTGAGTCAGAGCTTCAGACCGCACCTCAGGACGCACCGCATGACCCGGTGCAAACACATTTGCGCGACTGATCTTCACCAAAGCGCGCGCGGCTCTTGTCGTTTTTCCAAGACACCCAATCTATAGCGGCAGGAAAGGAGGTGAGCCATGAAAGCGCTCGTCTTGTTACTGCTGATCCCAACCTCCCTGTTTGCGCATACTGGTTATGAGTTGACGTTGGATCACGTGACCACCCTCCCTCTGCCGCAAATGGTGCTGTCGCAGCCCAGCCCTGACATTTGGGTTGGCTCTGACAGTGGCACCGTCCAGCTGGCCGCCCCCTGCATAACCTCCGCCGAGGCTCAGGAGGCGATGGTGCAGCTGGCCGCCACCTGTGTGGAGCGTTAAGCGCCCAGACGCCAGTGCAACGGGAGATGAATGCGCCCTGACCAGACGGTCAGGGCGCTTTTCTTTGTCTCACACAATGGTGCGGTTGGATTAACCCAGCAGCAGGATGTCCGATCCCCCGGCGCTGCGGCGCAGGGCGTGCAGATCGGCCAGATCCGGGTCATTGGCCCAGGCCAGCGCCGCGTCACGATCCGGGAACGACAGCAGCGCGGCCGTGTCAGGCGCCGCAGGGCTGCCATCCAATGTGGTGAAGTCTTTGCTGGCCGCTTCGACCTTGCCACCGTGGCGGGCCAGCGCTTCGCCTGCCTTTTCACGGTAGGCGTTTAGGGCATCAGGGTTGGTCACGGTCAGTTGCGCGTAGGCGTAGATCATTTCTCTCTCCATCAAATGTGTGAACCCTATGTGGCATCTGTCATGGCACGCGAAAACGCGCGACTTTGCATTCATTCCATGCGATAGTGCATGGTATGCAGCGAGTGGATGACCCCGATTGGGGCGATTTGAAAACCGTGCTGGCGCTGGTGCGCCATGGCAGTCTGGCGGCGGCGGGGCAGGCGCTGGGGGTGAATTACACCACCGTGGCACGGCGCATTGCACGGGTGGAGCAGGCGCTGGATCAGACCCTGTTTGAACGTCTGGCCGATGGCTACCATCCTACCGAGGCGGCGCAGCTGATTGGCGAACATGCGGCCAGGATGGAGGCGGAGGCCGACGCGATGCTGCGCCAGCTTTCCGGCCAGGACAGCCGGTTGCGCGGGCCGCTGGTGATCACCGCACCGCAGCTGTTGATCGCCCATGTTCTGGCGCCGGTTCTGCAGGACTTTGCCAAGGCTTATCCCGATATTGACCTGCATCTGCGGGCCTCAAACGACCTGTTGGATCTCAACCGGCGTGAGGCTGATCTGGCGATCCGCATCAGCCGCGCCCCGGGGGACAGCCTGATGGGGCGGCGGCTGACGGCGCAGAAATCGGCCGCCTTTGCCGCGGCGAGCTATGTGGAGGCAATGGCCAAGGCGCCCGAGGCCCCGATTGACTGGCTGGTCTATGAGGCGATGGCAGAGCTGCCCGCAGCGGTGAGGGCGCAGTCACCACAATCGCGGATCGCCATGGTCTTTGATGACATGGTGGCGATGGCGGGCGCGGCGCAGGCGGGCCTGGGGGTGGTGCGCATGCCGTTGTTTCTGGGCCGTGCGCTGGGGCTGCAGCCGCTGGGCCTGATGCCAGCGCAGCCCTACGCCGATATCTGGGTGGTGGCCCATGCGGATCTGTGGCCCTCGGCCAAGGTGACGGCGTTCCGCCAGATGCTGGTGCCATTCTTTAAGGCGCGGGCGGCGCGTTTTACCTGAGTGCAGGCGCGCCCTCTTGCACCTGATGGGGTCAAGCGCCACACTGTATCAAACCCAAATATGATGGATCGACCCATGTCCCTATTTTCCAAACTCTTCGGTGGTGGTGCCAGCAAATCAGAGCCGAAAGGCGCTGAGCCCGAAGACCACGCAGGCTTCCTGATCTATGTGGAGCCGATCCGCGAGGGCGGCAGCTACCGGATCGGTGCCCGCATCGAAAAGGTCATAGATGGGGAGTTGAAGTCCCACATGATGATCCGCGCCGATACCGTCGGCTCACAGGATGAAGCCGCCCAGATCAGCCTGCAAAAGGCCAAGAGTTTTATCGACCAGATGGGCGATGGGGTGTTTGGCTAAGACCAGACAGCTGTTAGGCTAGGGCATGGATCCAATTGCCCTTGCCTTCTACGCCGCGATTTGCGGGTTGCTCAGCCTCTTTGCGCCGTCGCTTGGTGGCATGGTGCCCCGCATGCTGATCGGCGCGGTGGTGGGTATCTTGGCGGCCAGCCTGTTACCTTTCGTGAAAACCCTGATCGGAGGCTGAGCCACATGAGTCAGCTGGCGCAGACGCAGTTCAACCTCTCGACCCGCGGGCAGGGGCTGTATGAGTTTACCCGTGATGTGGCGGCCTGGGTGCAGGATCAGGGCATGCAGGCGGGGCTGCTGACGCTGTTTGTGCGCCACACCTCCTGTTCATTGCTGATTCAGGAAAACGCCGATCCTGAGGTGCAGGTGGATCTGCGCAACTTCTTCGCCCGTCTGGTGCCGCCCACCACGGATCCCAGCATGGCCTATCTGACCCACACCTATGAGGGGCCGGATGACATGCCGGCCCACATCAAATCCGCGATGATGCCGGTCAGCCTGTCGGTGCCGCTGGTGGCCGGGCAATTGGCGCTGGGGACCTGGCAGGGGATCTACCTGTTTGAACATCGTGACGCCCCGCATCAGCGCCAGGTGGTGGCACATCTGGCGGGGCAGTAAGCGCGATTTCCGGCATGGGGCGGGAGTGTAACGCAGATCACGCCAGTGGCCCGTGCGGGCACGTTTCTGTGAACCCTCTTGTTTGAAGGGCCCCGGGGCTTTGATGATGGGGCAGACCGCAGCCAACACACCCGGAGGATCCGCCATGAAAACCCAACGCCTGACCTTCACCGGCCATGACGGCAGCACCCTTGCTGCCCGATTGGATCTGCCCGAGGGCGAGATCACTTCGACCGCACTATTTGCGCATTGCTTTACCTGTTCCAAGGATATTCCGGCCGCCAAACGCATTGCCCAGCATCTGGCGCAGCGGGGCATGGCGGTGTTGCGGTTTGATTTCACCGGGCTAGGTCATTCTGAGGGCGAATTTGCCAACACCAATTTCACCACCAATGTGGCGGATCTGGTTCTGGCCGCCCAAGCGTTGGAGGAACGGTTCGCCGCGCCGCAGCTGCTGGTCGGCCATTCCCTCGGTGGTGCTGCGGTTTTGAAAGCGGCGGGTCAGATCCCTTCTGCCCGCGCGGCGGCCACCATTGGCGCGCCCTTTGATCCGGCGCATGTTGCACATAACTTTGGCGCCAAGGTCAAAGAGATTGAGGAAGAGGGCGGTGCGCAGGTTGAACTGGCCGGCCGCCCCTTCACCATCTGCAAACACTTCCTCGAAGATATCGCCGCGCAGGAGATGGCGCCGGCAATTGCCAGCCTGCACAAGGCGCTGTTGGTGCTGCATGCGCCTTTGGACGATGTGGTGGGGATTGAAAACGCGGCGGAGATCTTTACAGCGGCGAAACATCCCAAGAGCTTTGTTACCCTGGATGACGCCGATCATCTGGTGACCCGGATCAAAGATGCGGAATATGCGGCGGATACCATCCTGGCCTGGGCGGCGCGCTATGTGGATCTGGCGGCGGAACCTGTGACCAAGTCCGCCCCTGATGGTGCGGTGCATGTGTCTGAGGCGGACGCCATGGGTTTCCTGCAGGACGTGAACATTGCGGGCCGTCACACCTATCTGGCGGATGAACCGGCCGCGGTCGGGGGCAGCGATCTGGGGCCAACCCCCTATCAGTATCTGTCGGCGGGGCTGGGGGCCTGTACCACCATGACCATCCGCATGTATGCCCGCCGCAAAGGCTACCCGCTGGAGCATGTGGCGGTGGATGTCTACCATGACAAACGCCATCTGGAGGCAATGGAGGGCCAAGCGCCCACCAAACGCGATGTGTTCCGCCGGGACATCCATGTGCGCGGTGATCTGAGTGACAGCCAGCGCGCCGATATCCTGCGTATTGCGGACAAGTGTCCGGTGCATAAAACCCTGCATGCCAGCGCAGAAATAGAAACAACCCTGCTGGACTGAGGCTTTTGCAACAATCAGTTGCGGTGATGATTTACCCCTACCCAAATCCTAGAGGGCGACCTATAGTAGATGTGGATAACTGGGGACTTATCCCCAGACTTGCGCAGTGTAGCGAAAGAGGGGACCTTTCATGCGTTGTCCGTTTTGCGGAAATATCGACACCCAAGTGAAGGATTCACGCCCCGCCGAAGATCACGTCTCGATCCGTCGGCGGCGCTTTTGCCCGGCCTGTGGTGGCCGTTTCACCACCTATGAACGGGTGCAGCTGCGCGACCTTGTGGTGATCAAATCCAATGGCCGCCGCGAAGACTTCGACCGCGATAAATTGGAACGCTCGATCCGCATTTCGATGCAGAAACGCCCGGTGGAACCTGATCGCATTGATCAGATGATCTCGGGCATTGTGCGGCGTCTGGAAAGCATGGGTGAGACGGATATCCCCTCCAAGACCATCGGTGAGATCGTGATGGAGGCGCTGGCCCGCATCGACACCGTGGCCTATGTGCGCTTCGCCTCGGTTTACAAGAACTTCCAGGCGGCGGACGACTTTGATAAATTCGTCTCCGAGCTGCGCCCGGATTACCCGAGCGAAGACTGACCCTTAACCCCAAACCGGGATTTTAGGCGATGGATCATCGTTACATGGCGCTGGCCCTGTCACTGGGGCGGCGCGGCCAGGGCAATACCTGGCCAAACCCCGCTGTGGGCTGCGTTATCGTCAAAGAGGGCCGCACCGTCGGCCGCGGCTGGACGCAACCCTCGGGCCGGCCCCATGCTGAGGTAGTGGCACTGGCGCAGGCCGGCGCTGCCGCGCGCGGCGCCACCGCCTATGTCACGCTGGAACCCTGTTCGCATCACGGCAAAACCCCGCCCTGTGCTGAGGCGCTGATCGCGGCTGGCGTCGCCCGTGTGGTGGCCGCCGTCACTGACAGCGATCCGCGCGTTTCAGGGCAGGGGTTTCAGATGCTGCGCGATGCCGGGATTGAGGTCACCACCGGTGTGCTGGCCGATGAGGCCGCGCGGGATCTTTCGGGCTTTTTCCAGCGGGTGGAAACCGGGCGCCCTGCGCTGACGCTAAAGCTGGCCAATTCCTTTGACGGGCGCATTGCCACCGCCACCGGCGAAAGCCAGTGGATCACCGGGCCCGAGGCGCGCCGTTATGTCCATGGCTTACGGGCCACTCATGATGCGGTGATGGTCGGCGGCGGCACTGCGCGGGCCGATGATCCCAGCCTGACCGTGCGGGACATGGGGGTGGAACGTCAGCCGGTGCGGGTGGTGCTGTCACGCCGCCTTGATCTGCCGCTGATGGGCAATCTGGCCCGCACCGCGCGTGAGGTGCCGGTGTGGATCTGCCATGGCCCGGATCTGGATCCGCTGTTGGAGCGCAGCTGGCGCGATCTGGGGGCGGAGCTAATCGCCTGCCCATTGTCGCAGGGGCAGATTGATCCTGCGGCGGCTCTGCAGGCCTTGGGGCAGCGCGGGCTGACCCGGGTGTTCTGCGAAGGCGGCGGCGCGTTGGCGGCTGCCCTGTTGGCGCAGGATCTGGTGGATGATCTGATCGGGTTTACCGCCGGGTTGGCAATTGGCGCTGAAGGCCTGCCGGGGATTGGCGCCATGGGGCTGGAACGCCTGTCAGAGGCGCCGCGCTATCAACTGGTTGAGACCCGGCCGATCGGGGCCGATGTGCTGCACCGCTGGCGGCGCGGTTAACCTAATATTGAGACGAGGCTGCGCCGCGGCTGTTCAGCCGCGACGCCAGAGGTGTGCGTAAGACGACAGCAGCCCCTGCAGTTTCGCCAGCAGGCGCAGGCTGGGTGGCGCGGGGGAGATGCCCGCAGCCAGACGTTCCACAATCAACTCCACCGGGCAGGGCTGGCCGTTGACCGGATCCAGATAGCGCGGATAGTCGATCAGCGTGGCATGGATCAGGCCCTCAAGCGGGACCAGCGTGCCACGGCGGGCGGGCACGTCGCCACGATCGACAGTCAGGCCCCAGCCGGCGTAGAAGGGCGCGCCCAGACAGGTGACCTTGACGCCGCGCAACAGTGCCTCAAACCCCAGGAGGGAGGTCATCGTCCAAACCTCCTGCACCTCTTGCAGCAGGGGGGCCGGGTCACCCTGTTCGATCACCGCATCGGCAAACTTCAACGCCTGTTCCTGTGTCAGGGCGCCGGGGCGCAGGCCGGCCTCCACATCCGGGTGGGGTTTATAGAGGATCACGGCGTCTGGGTTCGCGGCGCGGGTGGCCTGCAGCAGGGTGAGGTTGGTCTTGATCATCCCTGTACCCAGCCGGATCGAGGCATCATCCTCCACCTGACCCGGCACCAGAATGCGATGGCCTTCGGGCAGCTGCTGCACCGGGTGGCCCACGTTGTATTTGCTGAGCCCCGCCTTGGTCAGGTTGCGGCGCAGCTGGTCCGCGCGGGCGCGCTGATCCTCACGCAGCTGGCTGCGGCTGCGGATCATATCCTCCAGATCGCTGGGCTGGTTCGGATCGTAGTAGATCCCCTGTCGGTCGCTGACTAGCGACAGGGGGGGCACCAGCTCCGCCCCCAGACCGCGGGAGCGCAGGAAGCCATCCTCAATCCGCACAAGGCCCGCAGGGGGCGCAGGCAGCGCCTCCGCCGCGCGGGCCCAGATCATCTGGCGGCGGCGGGCCGGGGCATCGGTGGGCTTGGCTGAAAACCGGACCGGTCGGACGGATCCGAAGAAGCGATTGAGCGGCCGGCGTTTCCACAGCCGCATGCCAGCGGCCTGCCAGCCATGCTGATCCTCGGCATAGGCGCGGGCGCGGGCGGCCAGAATATCAATCACATCTTCCAAGGCGCAGAGCCGGTCGCGATACGGGTCATACCAGATCGGGTAGAGCATCATCACCCCGGCAAAGAGCTGCGCGCGGGTCAGCTGACGGCGGCGGCGCGGCAGCGGGGAAACATCATCGGTCAGCCCCCAACCGGCATAGAAGGGTTGGCCAAACACCTTGGGACGGTGACCGGCCATGATCGCCTCAAACCCCAGTCCGGAGGTGACGGTGTAAACACCGATCGCGCCCTCCAGCAGGGCATGCGGACTGGCGGCGCCATCATATAGGGTGACACCGTCGGGCAATGTGGCGGGATCATAGTGGCCATCGCGGTGACCGCCGCGGGTTTCGGGATGGGCTTTGATCACGATGCGCGCGCCGGGGTGGTCCTCCTGCGCCTGCATCAGCATTTCGGCAAAACTATGGGCCGAGGCACGCCCCAGCTTGATCGCGGCATCTCCGCGCGTCTGGTCGATCAGCAGCACATAGCCGGGATCGGGCAGGGGGGCGTCTGGATCAAAGGCGGCGTATTTTGACAGCTGCGCCTCTTGAATGCGGGCCATACAGTCCCGCGCCCGGGCCAGCAGGCCGCCGTCATCCAGCGGCTGCAGGTTCAGGATCGCCTCAAGGTCGCTGGGCTGGGTGATGTCAAAATGCATCCCGCGTTTGCAGACCACCAGCCCCAGGGGCGGCTCACCGCTGCGGCCGGGGTGCAGGGACCGCAGAAAGGCATCTTCGACGCGGATCAGGCTTGCCCCGGTTCTTTCCGCCATGGCCTCACCGCGTTTGGCGTAGGGCGAATGCCCCCAAACGGCGATCAGATCGTCCTGACCCGGTTTGCCCAGCCGCAGATCATACCCGGCAAGCTGCAGGATGCGACGGGTCTGTTTTTGCCGCCAGAAGCCTGCGTTGAAATAGGAAACCCGCCGAGGCTGGGCCTCGGCGGGGCTATGACGCATCCAATCGGACGGCCGCATTAACTGCCGCCGAGCGTGGACAGCGAGTTGGCGGTGGTGAGCGAACCGGTCAGCGAGGAAATCGTTTTGTCCCACTGGGTGAACGGCGCTTCGGTCACGTAAAGCGTGTCTTCGTCGCGCACGGCAAAGTCACGCGCCAGGAACAGGCCGTTGGGTTGGGTCAGGTCCAGCACATAGACCAGACGCTGCGCCCCTTCCAGGTCATTGCGGCCCAGAACGGCGTTAGCAATCTCAGCCGGTTCGTTGCGCAGGATGAAGACGCCGGTGGGATCTGCCGCTGTGGCCAGCAGGCCGCCGACCTGTGCGATAGCTTCGATGGCAGAAACGGTCTGGCTTTCAAAACCGATGCGCGACTGGGTGCCGGTGGCGCCAAGCGCGGTGAAGCTGCGGGTGTCGCCCTCAACCAGGATACGGTCGCCGCCACGCAGGGCGATGTCCAGTTCCGGGTTTTCATAAAGGTCCTGGAACCAGATGTTGCCGCGTTCGTTGCCGCGGATCACGGTGATCTGGGCAATCTCGGGATCGATGGTCACGCCGCCCGCACGGGCCAGCATGGTCGACAGGGTCCGGGTTGGCCGTTCAATGGCAAAGACGCCCTGCCCGCCAACGGCCCCGACCAGTGATACGGTTGAGCCGTCACCAGCGACACGGCGCACCTCGACCTGAGGTTCCGGGGTCTGATCTTCGATCTTGCGGGTGATGATGTTGCGGATCTGTTCAGGCGTGTTGCCCGCAGCGCGGATGCGGCCCGCGTAGGGCACAAAGATGAAGCCTGCGCCATCAACCTGAATTTCGGTCAGGATCGAGTTTGCCCCGGTGCGGGTGTACAGCCCGACATCGACGTTTTCCCAGATTGTTAGGCTCAGCGTGTCGCCCGGGCGCACGATGTCAGAGCCCAGCTGGCCAGCCTTCAGGAACTTTTCGGGGAAGCCAAGGGCAGGGGTTACGGCGGTTGCGCGGGTCACCCGGTCATTGACGTTTACGATATAGGCGTCGCCCTCTCGCAGGACGGAGCCTGCAAAGATCTCTTTCTTGGTGGGGCCAACGCGCGGCAGGCCACAGGACGCAACCAGCGCCACAGCAGCCAAAAGGGCGACGGACTTCGCCCGGCGGGAGCTAAAGAATTTCACTGCTCGGTCTCCTCGACCTGTATTATCTGCCTCAAGTCTTTTGTCCAACCTATCGGAATCGGACATAAAAATCCAGCGCTAGACCTTGTGTCGGTCAGGTCACCAGACGCAACTGTTGCCTCGGGGCCGCGGTGCCGCTGGCCAAGGCGTCATAGGGATCTTCGGCAGATAGCATCATATCCACCACATGGCGCAGCAGCTGACGGCGGCCGCGTGCCGAATAAAAGCCGCCCGGCAACTGGCTGGTTTCCAACAGGAACCGGCGGTAATCGCGATAGGCGGGCAGGTCCGGGCGCCGGGCGCTGGCAAAGAACTGCGCCACCGGCTGATCCGATACAAATTCGGGTTTGGCATAAACCGCATCGCCGTAGACTTTCAGCGGGATACCACGCCACAGCACCTGCTGACCGGCGGTCGAGTTGACGGTGACGGCGCTGCGCGCCTCATTCAACAGCCGGGCCAGTTTGCCGCCACGGACAAAATGCACCCGTCCTTCCACACCGGTTTCACGCGCCAGTCGGGTGATTTCCCGTTTCAGGGGCACCCGGCCGTTTTCCAAAGGGTGCGCTTTGATCACCAGATGATGATGCCCCGGCGCCCCTTTGGCAAAGCCGGTAATCGTACGCTCCAGAAACTCGGTCATGGTGGTGAAGGGGGAATGCATCTGGAAGGAACTGTCATGTTCCAGCTGCAACAGCGCAATATGGTAAGGGAAGCCGCCGTTGCGGATACGGAAGGTGGCCAAGCTCCGCTCAAGGATCTGCACCGGCGTCAGCATCAGCCGGTTGAAGTAGAGGTAGAATTCACGGCTGACAGGCAGATCGCGATGGCGGCGGAAGTTGCGGTAATCACCGTTCCGGAACATCACAAACCAATGGTAGAGCGCGCCGTAGAACACGTGCTGGCGCATATCCCCCCAATGGGCGGGCGGCAGGTGGCTGTCCATATCGCTTTGGGCCAAGGCGTCGCGCATTTCCTCAACGCTGAGGTCCATCAGACGGGAATGTCCGTTGGATCCACCCCGTTCATAGGTGACCCAGAAGGGGCGCAGATAGCCCTCTTCAAACACATGTACCGTCAGCCCCGCAGCCTTGGCGCGTTTCACCGCTTCGGCGTGGATCGGACGGGTGTCGCCATAAAGCACAATGTCGGTGACGCCCTTTTCCGCGACCAGCGTTCCAAACTGCTCAGGCCAGTCCTCAGCAGCGCCGCGATAGGGGATGTAGCTGGCCTGATCGAACCAAAAGGCCCGGTCGCCTGCGTTAAAGCCAACTCGCCAAACCTGCGCACCGGCCCGCCGCAGCATCTTGCCCAGCTGGTGGAAAAAGGGCCCATGCGGCCCCTGCAGGCAAAGAAACACCCGGTTCTTGTGATCGCTATGGTTCACGGGGCGACTCATGGCGCGGATTTAATCCTCATTGGCTCAATAGGTTAACGGTTGTGTCCTATCCTAGCGCAGGGTTTCGGCAAAATTAAGGCACGAGATTGCACCGGCCCTTTGCACATTGGACGCAAGGGGGGGCACAAGGGGCGCGCGCACCTTGTTCTTCTGTTCTTCAACGGCTAGGTCTGGGGGTGGTTTTAGAAGGAGCCCCTCATGTTTACCGGCATTGTGACCGATCTAGGTGAAATCATCGAGCTGGAGCAGCGCGGCGATCTGCGCGCCCGGATCAAGACCTCATATGACCTTTCGACGGTCGATATGGGGGCGTCGATCGCCAGTGATGGTGTCTGCCTGACCGTGGTGGCCAAGGG
Source organism: Thalassovita sp. (assembly GCF_963691685.1). Taxonomy (GTDB): domain Bacteria; phylum Pseudomonadota; class Alphaproteobacteria; order Rhodobacterales; family Rhodobacteraceae; genus Thalassobius. Next base: position 3,039,432 of record NZ_OY829290.1, on the reverse strand, counting down.
TGACGACTGGTACGATGTGGAAATCTCGGGCGAGACGGTGTCAAAGACCAACCTCGGCAATTGGGCGGTGGGCCGGAAGGTCAATCTGGAACGCGCGCTTAAGGTTGGCGATGAACTGGGTGGCCATATCGTCAGCGGCCATGTCGATGGCGTGGCGCAGTTGATTGAGATGCATGACGAGGGCGACAGCACCCGCATGGTGTTTGAAGCCCCGGAAGAGCTGGCCAAATTCATCGCGCCCAAAGGCTCAGTCACGCTGAACGGCACCTCACTGACCGTGAACGAGGTTTCTGGCTGCACCTTCGGCATCAACGTGATCCCGCACACCAAAGAGGTGACGATCTGGGGCCAGGCCAAAGTGGGAGACCGCATCAACCTGGAAATTGACACGCTGGCGCGTTACGTCGCCCGGCTGCGCGATTTCGCCTGATCTGGACGCTGAACCGGTCCCTTGCCGGTCAGCGGCAGGAGGGGGAACGCCCCCTCCCGCAGCAAACTCAGGATGCCAAATCCGGGCCTTCGAATTTAAATATTCAAAAGTGATGTTGCGTTTCTTCTGCGCTGGGGTATCTTCGGGACCTCGCGAAGGACCTGCGAAGGAGGAACCCACATGGCCCTGATCACCCCCAGTCGACGTGACATCCTGAAACTTGCCGCCGTCGCCCCGGCCATGGCATTGCCAGCCGCGGCCAAGGCACAGCTGGGGGCCCCAAGCGATGAAAATCCGGGCTATTTCCGCTTCACCCTGGGGGAGGCACGGCTGACGATCCTGTCGGATGGCTATTTCTCAGCCCCCACCAGTGGCGTCGGTGTTAATGCGGACCCGGCCGATGTGCAGGCGTTCCTGACGCGGCATTTCCTGGATCCTCAGGCAGGTTATTCCCACACCAACCACCTGCTGATCGAAAGCGGTGAGGCCGTGGTGCTGGTCGATGTCGGCTCCGGCCACCGGTTCTTTGACACGGCGGGGCGGCTTCTGGCGAATATGGAGGCCGCGGGCATCGATCCGGCCGACATTACTCATGTGGTGATCACCCATGCCCACCCCGATCACATCTGGGGCATCCGCGATGATTTTGATGAGGCGCTGTTTCCGGACGCCGAATACATCATGGGGACCGCAGAACACGCCTATTGGATGCAGGATGATCTGGTCAATCTTGTGGGTCCGACCGACCAGCAGTTTGTGCTGGGGGCGGTGAACTCGATCAATTGTGACGGCGTGGAGTGGACATTGGCCGAAGACGGCCATGAGGTGGTGCCGGGTGTGCGACTGATCGCAACACCGGGGCACACCGCCGGCCATATGTCCGTGATGTTGGACAGCGACGGCAAGCAGCTGATCGCGCTGGGCGATTCGATGAGCCATTCCTGGCTGAGCTTCCGCCGGCCGGACTGGTACAATGGCTTTGACGCAGATGGCGATCAGACCGTGGCCACCCGCAAACGGCTTTTGGATATGTGCAGCGCGGATCGCATTGCGGTTCTGGGGTATCATTTCCCCTTCCCGGGCGTGGGCCATGTGCTGCGCGAGGGGGATCAATTCAGCTTCGTGCCGGCACTCTGGCAGTTTTAAGCTGTCTCAGCGGGCTCTGCGGCGTCGCACAGGAGGTGTGAAACGCCGCGTCCCCTCTGGCATTTAAGGGGGCGCTGCGCTATCTGGCAGGAAACCGTGACCCGAGGGGAAGCCTATGCCCGAAAGCTCTGCCTTTGAAACACCTGGTCCTGTAGAGGCCCAGCTGCGTGATGCCATCAGCCCGATTGAAGAGATCATCGAGGCCGCCCGTCAGGGCAAAATGTACATCCTCGTCGATCATGAAGATCGCGAAAATGAGGGTGATCTGATCATCCCGGCGGAATTTGCCGATGCTGCGGCGATCAACTTCATGGCCACCCATGGCCGCGGGCTGATCTGTCTGCCGATGACAGCAGATCGCATCGATTTCCTCGGCCTGCCGATGATGGCGGTCAACAACTCCTCTCGTCATGAAACGGCTTTCACTGTCTCGATCGAAGCGCGTGAAGGGGTCTCCACCGGGATTTCTGCCGCGGACCGGGCGCTGACCATCGCGACCGCGATCAATGAACAGAACACCATGGCCCATATCGCAACGCCCGGGCATGTCTTCCCGCTGCGCGCCAAACGTGGCGGTGTGCTGGTGCGTGCCGGCCATACCGAAGCCTCGGTTGATATTTCGCGTCTGGCCGGGTGCCACCCCTCGGCGGTGATCTGTGAGATCATGAAAGAAGACGGCACCATGGCCCGTCTGCCCGATCTGGTGGAGTTCGCCAAAGAACATGACATGAAGATCGGCACCATCAGTGACCTGATCAAATATCGTTCCAAGAATGACAACCTCGTGGTGGAAACCAGCCGCGAAACCGTTCAATCCGAATTTGGCGGTGACTGGGAAATGCGGATCTTCACCGATCAGATCCACGGTGTGGAACATGTGGTGATGATCAAGGGCGATGTCACCGATGGCGCGCCGGTTCTGACCCGGACCCATGCGCTGCATGAGGCGACCGATATTCTGGGCCTTGGCCCGAAACCCGCTGATGAGCTGCCCCGCGCGATGAAACTGATCGCCGAAGAGGGCCGCGGTGTGGTCTGCCTGTTCCGCCAGCCTCGTCACGCGCTCTACGCGCAGGAGGAAGAGGGCGTGAAGACGATCAAACAGATCGGCCTTGGCGCGCAGATGCTGTCCAAGATGGGCCTGTCTGAGCTGATCCTGCTGACCGACAGCCCGCGCACCAAATATGTGGGCCTTGATGCCTATGACATTGAAATCGTCGGCACCCGCCCGATCCTTGGCGACGCCTGAAGGAGGTCTGAGACATGGCTGGACATGAACAACACTATATTCTGCCGCGCCCCGAGTTTGACAACCCGGTGAAATTGGCAATCGTGATGTCGCCCTATTACAAAGACATCGCAGACAATATGCTGAAAGGCGCCGTGGCCGAGATCGAAGCCGTCGGCGGCACCTATGAGGTGGTCGAAGTGCCCGGTGCGCTGGAAATCCCCACTGCCATCGGCATTGCCGAACGGATGAGCAACTTTGACGGCTATGTGGCGCTGGGCTGCGTGATCCGCGGCGAAACCACCCATTACGAAACGGTCTGCAATGACTCCAGTCGCGCCATTCAGCTGCTGGGCCTGCAGGGGCTCTGCATTGGCAATGGCATCCTGACCGTAGAAAACCGTCGTCAGGCTGAGGTGCGCGCAGATCCGGCGGATCAGAACAAAGGCGGTGGTGCAGCGGCTGCGGCCTTGCACCTGATCGCTTTGGCCCGTAAATGGGGCGATCAGCGCAAAGGCGTGGGATTCGTTCCCGCCGATGAAATCCAGCTGGCAGGCAAGGCGTAACCGTAAAAACGCCTGCTGTGTCACGGCATCTTTAGGACTGCGAACCGCATGAGCACCGGCCAAGAAGAAGAGCGTAAACCGCTTTCGAACAACCAGAAGCGCAAGATGAAATCTGCGTCGCGGCTTTATGCCGTGCAGGCGCTGTATCAGATGGAGGTCAGCGATCAAATCGTTGATCAGGTCATCCTGGAGTTTCTGGACCACCGCTTCGGTGCGGTTGTTGAAGATGTGGAGTGGCTGGAAGGCGACACCGCATTGTTCAAACAGCTGGTGAAAGAGGCGGTGAACTGGCAGGCCAAGGTGGACCAGATGACCGACCGCGCGCTGGTTGCGAAATGGCCGCTGGGCCGCATCGACTCGACCCTGCGGGCGCTGTTCCGCGCCGCTGGCGCTGAGCTGACCCAGTCCGAGACCCCGCCAAAGGTGGTGATCACGGAATATGTTGACGTGGCGCGCGCCTTCTTCCCGGAAGGCAAAGAGCCCAAGTTCGTCAACGCCGTGCTGGATCACATGGCCCGCGAAGCCAAGCCAGAGGCGTTCTGAACGCGAACGCAACGCGCTTTGGATGCATTTACGAATAGAACCCGCGGCATTTCGTCAGAAAGGGCCGCGGGTTTTCATATTGGGCTTGAACATTCTGGCCTGAGGCATACCCTTCTCCTTAGGCCTTAACGGAGTCGCTGCCATGCCCAAACTCGTCCGCCTTTACATCACCAACGTTCTGATCGGCTTTGCCATTGCTGCTGCCTTTGTCGCGATGCTGCTGTGGTTCAACCTTGGCAACCTCTGGTCGCTGGTTTCAAATTCGGATGTCGGGCTGCTGGCGGTGTTCCTCCTGTGGTTCTCAAACGGCATCGTCTTTGCCGGGGTGCAGTTCGGGATCGCTGTGATGCGCTTGAAAGAGGATGAGCCGAAAACTGGTCGGGGTCGTCCGATCCGCGTCGACTATTCGCAGCCCGTGCGCGTGCGTCAGGAAGCGACATCCAAGCGGACGCAACTGCGTTAAATCGGTCTAGATAGCAGATGAAAAGGCGCCCCGGGGGCGCCTTTTGTGTTTTCGGGGTTTTGCTTGGTGTCACGCCGGGGCAGGGGCGGTGGCCAGATCGTGCAGATTGCCCATGAAGCCATGCCAGCCCTTATCAAGGGCCAGAACCAGACCGTAGCCCTCCTGTGAATTTGGCAGCTCTGAATGTTCCAGTGTCAGCCGGGTGCCGCCGGGGGCCTCCTCCAGCCACCATTCCACCGTTGACATTTTGCCCTGCATCGGGCCGACGGTGAAGGACCACTTCATATAGTCGACCGGCTTCATCACCTCGACGGTGCCCCAGCACATGCGGTCGCCATCTTTCTGGCTGGTCAGCAGGTAATCCTCCCCTTCACTCAGGTCAGATTGGGCCGGGTGGAACCATTGGGTCAGCAGGTCGGTCTTGGTCAGGAAATCCCAGACACGCGGTTTGTCCGCGGCCAGAAAGACGGATTTGCGAATGGTGGTGTCAGTCATCTTCAGTCTCCTTTGGGGTCAAATGGGGGTCTTCAATCTCTTCGATGGCGGCTTTCAACGCGTCCAGACGCTGATCCCAGAACTGGTCAAACCAGCTGAGCCAATCCACCACGGGGCGCAGCCCCTCGGCGTTCAGCCGGTTCAGCCGCTCACGGCCCCGCTTGCGGGTGGTGATCAGCCCGCCTTCGTCCAGCACGTTAAGGTGTTTTTTCACCGCGGCGCGGGTCATGTCGAAATGCTGCGCCACATCTGCGACGCTCATCTCCTGCGCGCCAAGCAGGCGCAGAATGTCCCGGCGGCTGGGATCAGACAGGGCACGGAAACTGGGCTGTAGGTCAAAGGGCATGGTGGGCCTCAAGTGATACTATTTGGTATCTCTTATGTTGTGATACCTTTTGGTATCCTGTCAACCCCTGCCCAAAACACGAACACCCCCGCCAAAGCGGGGCTGGTTTTGTGGATATTTTACAGCGGCTTACAGCTCGGGTCGCGCACCGGCCCAGGGCCAGCCGCCCGAAAACTCCAGGATCGCGCCGGTCATGAACCGCGTCTTGGCAGAGGCGAGGAAGTGAATCACCTCGCCGATCTCAGACGGATCGCCCAGACGGCCAGCCGGCACATTCTGGCGCACATAGGTGCGGCCCTGTTCGGTCTGCTCATAGATCGCTTTGGGGTAATAGGCCTCAGAATAGAGGAAGTTCGGCGCCACCGCATTGACGGTGATCTGATCCGCCGCCAGATCCCGCGCCAGTGATTTCAGCAGCGCATTCACCCCGGCCCGCGCCGCATCGGCAAAGCCACCGCCAGACAGCGGCAGGTTGGTGCGGTTTGAGGTCACCATGACGATATTGCCACCGCCCTGTGCCTTCAGCTGCGGCAGCGCCGCTTGGATCAGTTGAAAGGGCGCTGTGATCAAAGTGTCGAGGTTGGCTGACAACTCGGACGCGGGGGCGTCATGGGGCATATGGGGCGGGGCCGGGTAGTGATCATTGCTGACCAGCGCATCGATCCGTCCGGCGGCGGCCACCACCGTCTGGATCAACTGCGCGGGGTCGCTCTCTGACAGCAGATGCAGATCCGCACGCCCAGCGGCATAGGTTTCAGCCACCGCGGGATCGGCAAAGCTGGCATCCTGCGCCCAGACCTGAAATCCGCCCTGCAACAGGCCAAGAACCGCACCGGGACCGGCGAAACCGGCGGCATTGCTGACAAGCGCGATGGGCTGGGACATTATGGGGCCTCCTCTTTCCGACGCTCAGGATGGCGCAAGACGGGGCAAAGGGAAATTCCGCATTTCTACGCAATGGAGCCCGCTTTCAGAGCAGACAAAAAGGGGGAAGGGCGGCGGGCCCGCAGCGACCGTTTGGTTATCTCATTCCCGAGGACCTGTATGTACAGGTGGGCGCCAGGTAACTAGACCAGGATCTAGACAGAGCCAGCTCCCTCGGAATTGCTTAAGGCCACCGGAATGCAACCGTGTATCGAGAAGAGCAGCACCCGCCGAGGCCTTAGATAGGGTGCGGGGGCGGGGGCGGCAAGTCTCTCTTTTGAGAGAATTGAGGCGCCAGTATCCGGCGCCCCAGAAATTCACGTGATCGCGAGGATCAGAGGCCTTCGAATTCGCACAGAACGGTGACGTCCATGCCCATGGCTTCCAGCTTCTTGCGGCCACCCAACTCGGGCAGATCGATGACAAAGGCGCAGCTCAGGATTTTGCCGCCCAGACGCTCGATCAGCTTGATCCCCGCCTCAGCGGTGCCACCGGTGGCCAGCAGGTCATCCACCAGCAAAATGGTTTCACTGGGCTCAATCGCGTCCTCGTGCAGCTCGACAATCGCTTCGCCATATTCCAGCGTGTAGGCCTCGGAAATGGTTTTGCCGGGCAGCTTGCCCTTTTTGCGCACAGGCACAAACCCGGTGCCCAGCTGGTGCGCAATCGCGCCGCCCAGGATAAAACCCCGCGCCTCAAGACCCACCACCTTGTCGATGCGCTGACCGGCATAGGGGTGCAGCATCTGGTCCACCGCCATGCGGAACCCGCGCGGATCGGCGAACAGAGTGGTCACATCGCGGAACATGATCCCTTCGTGTGGGAAGTCGACGATGGTGCGAATGTAGTCTTTGACGGTTTTGTCCTTGGGCGCCACAGCGGGACCTTTCATAGCAATCTGTTACCTGCGGTGTTTGGCAAGGCTGCGGCGTTCATGCAAGCTTTGATGCGTAAACGGGTGGGGTTTAGCCCGCCACACGGCGCATCAGCGCCTCCAGCGGGCCCCGTTTGGCCACATGTTGCCACAGGCTGGCGTAGATCAGGCACAGCGCACAGAACCCCAGTGCATAGGCAAAGATCTGACCGGGGCTGAGCACACCTGAGAGCAGCCCAAGCCCCTCGAGCAGCCCCATGCCAAGGAGGATATGCGCAAGGTACAGCGTCAGGCTCTGCCGGCCGGCCAGCGCCATGGCGCGACTGGGGGCAAACCGCATCAGCATCGGCCCGGCCCAAAGACACAGTGCCACCATCAGTGCCGCACTGCCGCTGGCCGACAGGATGTAAAACGGGGTTGGCGGGATAGGGGAGGTGCCAAAAAGCGGCATCAGCTCACCGCTGGTGATCAGCGTGGCCGGGATCATCCCGGCGACCATCGCCACCGCCCCCCACACCGCCAGCCGCGCCTGAACCCGCGCAGACGCCAGATCCAGCCGTGCCAGCGCCATGCCGATAAACAGGAAGCTCAGCCAGGGCAGCACCGGGTGCCAGCCGTTGTAAAAGGTGTGGCGCAGATAGCCGCTGACCGTCCAGAACCCGGTGTAACTCAGCGTGTCCCAGTCCCAGCCCTGATCGTAATTGCCAAAGATCAGCGTGCCCAGGGCCAGCAGGGTAATCGCAACAGCCGCACCCCAGAGCACACGGGTGGAGGCCCCGAGGAAGGGCAGGGCGCAGAAGAAATAGGTACCGTAATAATGCAGGATGTCCGCCTCAAAGATGGTGAGGTTGAGGAGCCCCAGCGCCATCAGAAACAAGGCCCGTCGGAAAATCAGTGGCGCCGTGGCCCGCGCCAAGCCCAGCCCGATGCCCGCCAGCACCACAAACAGCGCCGCCGCGCGCCCCTCCAGCGCATTTGTCAGCAGGGAAGGCAGATCGCCCCCCGCGCTCACCTCAGCCGCGATGCGAAAATTCACCAGAACCATGCCCAGGAAGGCAAGGAAACGCGCAATATCAAGGCCATCAAGCCGCATGAGATCAATCCGCTTTAACCAAAATCTGTCAAAGACTTGGACATGGTGGGCGCAAAATAAAAGGCCGCCCCGAAGGAGGCGGCCATGAGTGGCGAAAACGTGCCAGTTCCGGCTCAGCCCAGAACGCGGCCTGCGACGGCGTCGAGTTTCGCCACCAGCGCCGGATCGCGTTTTTCCGGGGCTGTGAGGATGGCAAACTCCAGCGCTTTGTCACAGCCATGCGGGCAGTCGTCCCGTTCCGCACCCAAGAGGGCGGGCAGGCGTTTGACCAGATCACGGCCCTTGTCGGCATTACCGACCAGCGTTTTGATGATCTCGGTCACATCGACCTCACCATGGTCGGGGTGCCAGCTGTCATAATCGGTGATCATCGCGACGGAGGCGTAGCACAGCTCGGCCTCGCGGGCGAGTTTCGCTTCGGGCATATTGGTCATACCGATCACATCACAGCCCCAGCTTTCGCGGTACATTTTGGATTCCGCCAGGGTGGAAAATTGCGGTCCCTCCATCGCCAGATAGGTGCCGCCCTTATGGACCTTGATACCGGCATCCGTTGCGGCGGTGAAGCAGGCCTCGGACAGGCGCGGGCAGGTGGGATGGGCGACGCTGACATGGGCCACACAGCCGGTGCCGAAAAAGCTCTTTTCGCGTGCGAAAGTGCGGTCAATGAACTGATCCACAATGACAAAATCGCCCGGCGCCATTTCATCGCGGAAGGAGCCGCAGGCCGAAACCGAAATCACATCGGTGACGCCCAGGCGTTTCAGCGCGTCGATATTGGCGCGGTAGGGCACCGTGGTTGGCGAATGCACATGACCGCGCCCGTGCCGCGGCAGGAACGCCATTTTCACCCCGTCATAGACCCCGGTCAGGATCTGATCCGAAGGCGCGCCCCAGGGTGTTTCAACCGTTACCCATTCGGCGTTTTCCAGCCCGTCGATTTCATAGATGCCCGATCCGCCGATCACGCCGATATATGTGTCCATGGTATTTGGTCCTGTCTGAAACTCTGTTGCGGGGGAAAGGTTTAGCGGTCATCCGGGCGCGTCAGCGCAAAGAGGTCGCGCACCACCGAATAGTCGCGATAGCCAAGCCGGGCCAGCGGCTGGTAGCGGGTGATGTCAAAGGTGCCATCGACCAGGCAGTCATCCTGTAGCCGCACGCCGGTAACCTCACCAAAAACAGCGGTGTTGGAGGCACCGGGCAGCTCTACGATCTGGGTCAGCTTGCATTCCAGCACGGCGGGGGCGGCTGTGACATAGGCGCAGTTGATGCTGTCACATTCGCCTTTGTCCAAACCGGCATGGGCAAATTCATCTGTTGCGGCCGGCAAGGCAGCAGAACTGGCATTCATCGCATCGCGCAGCGCGTAGGACACAACGTTGCAGGCAAAAACGCCGGTGGCGCGGATGTTGGCAACGGTGTCTTTGCTGTTGTCCTGATCCGCCTTGGCGCCGGTGGAGGCAAACATCACCTGCGGTGGCTCATAGGCAACCGCGTTGAAGAAGGAATAGGGCGCCAGATTGTCGATCCCATCTGCTGACCGGGTGGAAATCCAGCCGATCGGGCGCGGTGTGACAATGGCGTTGAACGGGTTGTGGGGCAGGCCGTGGCCATCTTGGGGGCGGTAGAACATGGGACCTCAAAGGTGCGCCCGGTGGCGGCGCATATGGTTTCGCGTTTGTATCAGACCTAACCACATGCTAGGGCCATTTCCAGTTCAATATGTGCAGCTTAAAGGATCAGGGCGGCCGTGTTCCACTTTGACGTAGAAACCAAAGACGACTGGTGGGAAGTCGAGGCGCTTTATGATCTGTGCTTTGCCCCGGGGCGCACGGCGCTGTCGTCTTATCGTCTGCGCGAAGACGTGGATCCGGTGGCCGATCTGTCGATTGTGGCGCGTGATGGCGATGGCATTCTGGCGGGCGCAATTCGCTACTGGCCGGTGCACATCGGGGCCGATGTGGCGTTGCTCTTGGGCCCGGTTGCGGTGCACCCGACCCATCAGGGCGAAGGCCTTGGCGGGGCGTTGATCCATGACAGCATGTCCCGCGCCGCACGCCTGGGCTGGCACCGGGTGATGCTGGTGGGCGATGAACCCTATTACCGTCGGTTTGGATTTCAGCGGTTGTCCAATGTGGTGATGCCGCCGCCCACCAACCCCGACCGGGTGCTGGGGCATGGGCTGGCCGATGGGATCTGGGACGGCGTGCAGGGTGATGTCACCCGTTATGAGGGCTGACGGCTGAGCCTACCCCCCCCTTGATCCGGCCTGACTTGAAACCGGGCAACAGCGCTCCCACCTGACATGTCAGGGGCCTATTTGTGCCCTGTTGGAGGGATATTCAAATCATGTTGATCGAAGACGCACCGCCTGTGACTTTGGATCTGGACGCGGAAATGGCCGCGCTGGCTGAGCGTTATCGCAAGGCCTCCGGCCCCGGCATTCAGGTGTTGAACCTGTTGGGCTCCTCAGCTGAGGGGCTGTTGGACCGGCTGCCGGAAATCGTGCGGGACCGGCTGGATGAAGGCACTGAAAAGGCCCTGTTTCTGACCATGAAAGCGGCCCATCGCTCGCGCGGTTGGGTGGCGGATCAGCCCGGGTGGCTGAACACCACCGTGACCACAGCCATGGGCGCGGCCGGCGGTTTTGGCGGCTTGCCCACCGCGATGGCGGAACTGCCGGTGACCACAGCCGTGCTGCTGCGCGCCATTCAAGGCGTGGCGGTGGAACATGGCTTTGATGCGGCCGCGGAAAACGTGCAGTTCGACTGTGTGCAGGTCTTTGCCTCGGCCGGGCCATTGGCCCATGACGATGGGGCGGATATGGCGTTTCTGGCGACCCGCATGGCGCTGCGTGGCGCCTCAATGCAGGCCTTGGTGGCCAAGGTTGCCCCCCGTCTGGCGCAGGTGCTGGGGCAGAAATTGGCGGCTCAAACCGTGCCGGTGCTGGGCGCCGTGGCCGGGGCGGCGACCAACTATGCCTACACCAGCTATTATCAAGACATTGCCCATGTGCATTTCCGCCTGCGCCGACTGGCGATTGAGACGGACACCAAGCCTGAAGTTCTGGTTGAGGATCTGCGCCGCCGCGTCGCGCCACCGATCAGCCATCTGTAAGGCGGAGACGCACGGTTGATACAGCGGTGCGCCCCTGCCGGGGCGCGCTGTTTTTTTAGCCGCCTCCGGCGGGAGTGTTTGGGGAACGATGAAAGCGGATCAGCTGTTGCTGCGCAGGTAGTTCATCACGGCCGGGCGCACGGATTGATCGCCGCGCAGCTTGCCCTCTTCGATGACCCGGCGCAGCCCGTCGAGATCTACTGATCGCAGGATGTTTTTCACCGGTCCGATGGAGGCCGGGCGCATCGACAGGGCGCGCAGCCCCATGGCGGCAAGGCAGATCGCCTCGACGGGGCGGCCGGCATCTTCGCCACAGAAGGAGAGTGCGGTGCCCGAGGCCTCGCAGCGTTTCACAATGCCTTCGAGGAAGGTGAGGAAGCTGACGTTGAGCGAGTCATAGCGTTTGCGCACCCGTTCATTTTCCCGGTCTGCAGCAAAGAAGAACTGTTTCAGGTCGTTGCCGCCGATGGAGAGGAAATCGACCTCCTCGTAGAATTTGTCCGGGGCAAAGGCCAGTGAGGGCGTTTCCAGCATGGCGCCAATCTCAACCTTTTCCGGCAGCACATGGCCCAGGATCCGTTCCCGTTCCATCACCTTTTCCATCTCGGCGCGGGCCTGACGGTATTCTTCGTACTGCGCCACAAAGGGGAACATGATGGTCAAGGGGCGCCCGGCGGCCGCGCGGATCAGCGCCTGCAGCTGCATCCGCATCACGCCGCGCTTGTCCAGACCCACCCGAATGGCGCGCCAGCCCAGGGCCGGGTTCGGCTCATCATTGGGCTTCATATAGGGCAGCACTTTGTCGGACCCGATGTCGAGGGTGCGAAAGACCACACGTTTGCCATGTGCCGCATCCAAGACGCGGGCATAAAGCGCCGACAATTCGGACCGTTTGGGCATCTGGTTGCGCACGAGGAACTGCAATTCGGTGCGGAACAGGCCGACGCCTTCGGCGCCGGAGCCTTCAAGCGAGGGCAGATCCGCCATCAGGCCGGCGTTCATCTGCAGCGAAATGGTTTTGCCGCATTTGGTGGTGGCCGGTTTTTCCCGGATCGAGGCGTAGCGTTCCTGCGCCTTGGCCTGCATCGCGATCTTATCGCGGAAAGCGGTGACGACGGTGTCATCGGGGCGCAGGTGCACGATACCCTGATCGCCATCCACCATGATGTGGTTGCCGTTGAGGGCATCGGTGGTGATGCCACCGGCATGGACCACCAGCGGAATGGCAAGGGCGCGGGCCACAATGGCGGCGTGGGAGCCGACGGAGCCCTCTTCCAGCACAATCCCCTTCAGCGAACGGCCATAATCCAGCAATTCGGCCGGGCCGATGTTGCGGGCGATCAGGATCGGGTCGCTGGGCATATCAGCGCCGGTGTTCTGACCCTGACCGGTCAGGATCCTGAGCAGGCGGTTTGACAGGTCATCAAGGTCATGCAGCCGTTCGCGCAGGTAGGCATCGGTGGCCATGTTCATCCGTGCGCGCGCTTGCGATTGTTCTTTCTCCACCGCGGCTTCGGCGGAAAGGCCGCGGCTGATGTCTTCCTCCATCCGGCGCATCCAGCCCTTGGAGTTGGCAAACATCCGGTAGGCTTCCAGCACCTGCACCTGCTCGGCGTCACCGCCTGAGGCGCCGGCCAGCATCTGATCAACGCTGACGCGCAGCTCATCCACCGCTTCGCGCAGGCGGACCAGTTCGGCATGGGGATCTTCGGCAATCGGGTTGGTGACCACGACGCGCGGCTCATGCAGCCAGACATGGCCTTCGGCGGCGCCTTCCTGTGCGGTGGTGGCGCGGATCAGGGCCGGGTTCTGGTGCGGCGCGGCCAAGGCGGCGCCTTCCCCGACAAAGGCGCCCAGCTCGGTCATTTCGGCCAGCACCATGGCGACCACTTCCAGCGCATAGACCTCATCGGCGGAATATTCGCGGGCGTCTTTGGACTGAACCACCAGAACACCCTGTTTTTCGCCAAGCCGCTGCACCGGCACGCCCAGAAAGGAGGAATAGATCTCCTCGCCGGTTTCCGGCATATAGCGGAACCCCTTGGCCGAGGGCGCATCGGCCGTGTTGATCACCCGGCCATAGCGGGCAACGCGGCCCACCAGACCTTCGCCCAGTTTCATCCGGGTCTGGTGCACCGCTTCGGCGTTCAGACCTTCGGTGGCGCACAGTTCCAGCGTTTCGGAATCGCGGAAGAGGTAGATCGAGCAGACCTCAGAGCCGGTAGAATCGGCGATCAGATGGGTGATCTTATCCAGCCGCGCCTGACCGGCACTGTCTTCGGCCATCGCATCGCGCAGCCGTTGCAGCAATTTGCGGCTTTCTGTTTCCGTCGCATCACTCATCTGCGGCGGTCCTCCTCACTGTCACCACGGTGGTTAGACCACATGTTGGCGGAGAACAAAACGACTATCGCATAACGGGCGTTCTATTCTGTTTGATAATCGCAAGATTGCCAGGGAATTAAGCGTGGGCTTGATATGGCCATTGGCGTGTTGGTCCAATCCAAGTGACTGGAAAATATGCGGCTTCTACGGTGTTAAGTTGGTAGAGTTTTAGTGTCATGGTTGCCGCTGAATTTCTACGGGAGGGTGCGGATGTTTGCTGCAAAACAACTGCGATCAGTGGCTTTGGGGTTGGTTCTGGGGGCAGCGCCGCTCATGGGGGCGCCTGTCCAAGCGCAGGCTGTTGCGGATCAGACTGAGTTGATCTTTTGGGAAACGGTGCGCAATACGCAGGATCGTGCGATGCTGCAGCTGTATCTTGATCGCTATCCTGACGGCGTTTTTGCACCTTTGGCGGATTTGATGATCATGCAACTGCAACAGGGCGGGGCGCAAATGCAGGCTATACCAGCGCCAGCCAAGCCTGCCGCAGAAGCTTCGCCAGCGTCCCAGGTATCGACGGCTCAGGCTTCGGCCATGCGTCAGTGTGAGGAACGTGCCTATCACCCATGGGATCAGTTTGCTCCGGAGAATACTGGTAAACCTGTTGCGCAGGAGGTGGAGGATCTGGATGAGCTGTTGGCCACCTGCCGTACCGCAGCGGAAACGGGGGATGCCGAGGCGCAGTTCCATCTTTATCGCGTCTCCATCGCTGTGGCAGGTCGCGCACAGCATGACCTGTCTGACGAAGGCTGGGGGGCATTGGAAAGCGCCGCTTCGCAAGGTCATGAAACGGCGCAGATTTGGTTGGCGCGCCATTTGTTGCGCAAACTCTATGGCGATCGTCGTGACATCTCGCGCGGGATCACAACCCTGGAGGAAATGGTTGCCAACCGAAGCGCCATCGGGGCGCTTGAGCTTGGAAACTATCACGGGGCACGATCCTCGTTTTACGCCGGGCGTGACGGTGCATATGACTATGAGCAGGCCGTAACCTACCTGTTGAAAGCGGAAGAGTTTGGGGATCAAACCCAAGCGGCATACTTCCTCGGGGGTATTTATGGGGATAGGGTTTGGTCAGGGTTTAACGTTCAGGCCGCTGCGGAGGCCTATGACCGGGCGGTTGCCACGGGGCATAATCTGACCTGGGCGCATGGGCAAAAAGGTTTGCTGCTGGCAACCGAAGGGCTGAGAGATGCGCGTGACTGGCCACCGCAGGATATCGTCGCGTTTTTCCATGGTGGACGGATGATGGAAGGGCTGGCCGCCCTGCGGCAGGCCAGCAAACTGGAGATGGCTGAGAAGCCGGGCTATTGGACCAACAAGTATTTTAACGCGTTTCAGGACGCCTTTGCCTTCGCAGCAGACCTTTCCCGCAGCCGATATGAAAACAACTACCTCTCCTGGCGTGCGTCTGATGAAAGTGACGGTTTGAACAAGGTGTTGTCGGAGTTCGGGCTATTCCTGAGAGATGAAATGGAAGAGCTAAACGCTGCTCAGCCTGGTCTCTATTTTGGGTTGGGGCATGATGAGCTGAGCGCGTGGGTTGAGAGGTTCAAGGTCTTGCAGGATGATCAGTTACGGATGTTTGCCGAGCTGAATGAAGTGAAGGGGTGGGGGGTAACCTTCGAAGCGGCCACTGACTGTGTCACACAGCTGAATGATGAGGTTTGGAGCAGTTACAATACAGTTAAATTGGAATTTCTGAACAACTGCTACGCTCCGGTGAATTTTCTGGTGGGCGTGGAATTTGACAAAAATACCGCAGGTGCACGGGAGTTCACCAAACAAGGTCGCATCGAACCAGACGAGACCCGCACGTTCACTTTCGTTGCGGAGTCTGACGGTGGTAATGGCGTGCGCCTCAGCAGGATCGGCTGTTACGACAAACAGGGGGGACCAACGCTTTACGCGGATGGGGAAACCTATGGATGCGATTGGGCCTTTAAGCTGGATGAAATGGATCTGGTCGAAGATTATGATGCTCGCCGCGATAGTCTCGTGGACCATGTGGCCGCTCTGCTGTCCGGTGTGGTCAGCGATTAAAACAACACGTTGTTGAGCGCAAAATTGAAAAACCCGCCAATGTGGCGGGTTTTGAAACTTCGTTAGGGTGTGAGACCTAATCGCTCAGGCGGAGGTCTTATTCTTTTTCAAGTTCAAAGGCGTCATGCAGCGACTGCACGGCCAGTTCCAGATATTTGCGGTCGATCAGAACCGAGATCTTGATCTCGGAGGTGGCGATCACCTTGATGTTGATGCCTTCGTCCGACAGGGTTTTGAACATGGTCGCCGCCACACCCGACTGCGAGCGCATGCCGATGCCCACGGCGGAAATTTTGCAGACGTCGGTGTCAGCCACCAGATCGCGGAAGTTGATTTCACCGCTGTCATGGGCCTCTTGCAGGGCTTTGGTGGCCCGCATCACCTGATCGGTGGGGCAGGAGAAGGTCATATCGGTGCGACCTTCATCGGCGATGTTCTGAATGATCATATCGACGTTCACGCCGGCCTCGGACAGCGGGCCAAAGATCGCCGCGGCGATGCCGGGACGGTCAGCGACGGAGATCAGGGTCATCTTCGCCTCATCACGGGAATAGGCGATGCCGGATACGGGACGGTTTTCCATGGTTTCCTCCTCGTCGCAGACCAAAGTGCCTGCCTCGTCAGATGGTTCTTCGAAAGAGCTGAGCACGCGCAGTTTCACCTTGTAGCGCATTGCCAGTTCAACAGATCGGGTTTGCAGGACCTTGGCGCCCAGCGAGGCGAGCTCCAGCATCTCCTCAAAGGAGATCTTGTCGAGCTTGCGGGCTTTGGGGCTGATCCGCGGGTCGGTGGTATAGACGCCATCCACATCGGTGTAGATGTCGCAGCGTTCGGCATCAAACGCGGCTGCAAAGGCCACAGCCGTGGTGTCAGACCCCCCGCGGCCCAGCGTGGTGATGCGGCCTTCGGGGCTGACACCCTGGAACCCTGCAACAACCGCCACTTTCATGCCTTCGCCGAATTTCTCAGTGATGTTTTCCGGCGGGATCTCTTCGATCCGGGCAGCCGAATGGGCATCGGTGGTTTTCACCGGCACCTGCCAGCCCTGCCAGCTGCGCGCCGGAACGCCCATTTCCTGCAGGGTCAGCGCCATCAGGCCCGCGGTGACGTTTTCACCGGAGGAGACAACAGCGTCATATTCGCGCGCATCATAAAGCGGCGAGGTTTCATTTACCCAACCGACCAACTCATTGGTCTTACCGGACATGGCTGAGACGATGACGATGACGTCATAGCCTTTGGCAACTTCCAGGCCGACACGTTTGGCGGCGCGTTTGATCCGGTCGAGCGTGGCGACGGAAGTGCCGCCGAATTTCATCACGAGAACGGGCATGGTCTGTCCTAAGCGTCTTTGATCGAGGCGGGTTTAGAGAAAGGGGGGCAGGGGCGCAAGGGCGCAATGCTCTCCCGCGACGTGGTGTTGCGGGGAAGGAATGGGATTTGAGTATTTTTGAAACAGTGAAGGGCGGGGCGCGCAAGATCTGCAATCGCCCCTTGTTGAGCGGATGGCGGATCCGGCTCAGAAGGCGTGATCGCGCCCGTCCCAGGTTTTGAAACAGCCAGTGCTGTCGAGGCTGAGGTCGGCAAACCGGTCCAGCAGCCCGCTGGCGCTTTCCGCCACCGTGATATCAGCGGCATCGCCGCCCATGTCGGTTTTCACCCAGCCCGGGTGGTAGATGCCCACTGCGATGCCCAACCCATTGAGGTCAGTGGCCAGGTTGCGGCCCAGGTTCAGCGCCGCCGCTTTGGACGCGCGGTAGGCATAGGAGCCGCCCGGCGCTTTGGTGTCCGAGGCCATTTGTGAGGAGATGATGGCGATCTTGCCCTGATCGGCCATCTGCAGGTTGGGCAGCAGGGTTTGGATGGTCTGAAACACCCCGGTGACATTGGCGGCAAAACTTTGCGCCCAGGTCTCTGCATCATAGCCATCGGCCAGCGAGTGATGTTTGTCGAGATACACACCGGCGTTGCAGATCAGCAGATCCACCGCTTTGCCGTCCATCGCGGCGCCCAGAGCGGCAAAATCGGCCGGCTTGGTGACATCCAGGTTGTGGAACCCTTCGCGGCCGCGGGCGGTGCCCAGGACTTCGTGGCCTGCATCGCGGTAGGATTGGTACATGGCGTGGCCGATGCCACGGTTGGCGCCAGTGATGACGATCTGCATGAGGGCCCCCTTTAGAATGACCACAGGGCGTATCAGAACCTGGGTCGGGCGGATTGATTTGAAACTGTTGCGGCTCAGTTGGCCTTGCGTCCCGGCCGGAACGGCAGCGGCACAACCGGCACGCCATCGTCAATCAGCTGTTTCGCCTCGTCAAGCTTTGCTTCGCCGTGAATGGCACGTTCTGGTGCATCGCCCACATGCATGGCGCGGGCCTCATCGACGAAGCTGTCGCCGACATATTCCGAATTGGCCTCAACCTGCTTTTTCAGCTCGGCCAGGGCGCGCTCCTGCTCATTGGCGGGGGTGCTGAGGGAGGGGGTGGGGGCCGCGGCGGGCTGCGGGGCCGCTGGGCCCGCCTGGGTCGCGGGCGCTGGTGCCTGATCTGCCGAGGCTTTGGCGGCCCGTGCGGCGGCTTCTTTTTTGGCGGCCTCCACCTTGCGACCGGACTGCACCCGGGGCGCCATGATGGCTTTGGTCACCTCCGTGCTGCCGCAATGGCTGCAGCTGACCAGTCCGCGCGACTGCAACTTGTCAAAGGCCTCGGCCGATTGAAACCAGCTGTCAAACCGGTGATCGTTGCTGCATTTCAACGCGTATTGAATCATAACGAGCTTCCAAACTGGCCAGACAGGGCCGAAACAGACCAAAGGGCAGAGCACCCGGCAGTCCCTAACCTTTGACCTTGATATAGGGCGCAGAGGCGAAGGGACGCAGATACATATCTGAAATTACCCAGCAATCAATGGAAGAGAGGAAAATTCTACCTCACGTGCCTAAGGTTTGCAGCGGATATGTTTCAGGTCGCATCACAGAAACCTTGCAAGGATCATACCGGAAGTGGGGGCATTTTAGGCGGCGAATGGTGCGAAGACGGCGAGTGCTTTGCGCATCTACGCGCAATCAAGGTGTTGTTGAAAATATCGACATTCTGCTTTGCGAGCGCTATCAATTTCACCGTCAAGGGGATGCAGAGTGCTGACAGATCACCTTTTTTTGTTTTCCTGTCAGTGTGCTCCATATCCTAACCCAGAGGTCTGATCGTAAAACACAGGCCCTTTAGGCATCATGTTGCATGCCCTGGCGCCAACAAAATTCTCGCGGGGAGAACACGAATGAAACTCGTTACTGTTTCTGCACTGGCCTTGATGATGGCCACTGCCGCTTCAGCGGAAACCTTCCGCTGGGCGGGCACCACCGACCCTCAGACAATGGATCCGCACGCTGTGAACTCGGCTCCGGTTCTGGGGTTCCTGAACAACGTCTACGAAGGTCTGGTCCGCCGTGGCAAAGACATGGCGATTGAGCCTGCGCTGGCCACCAGCTGGGAACCGATCGGCGACGGCGAAGGCTGGCGCTTCAACCTGCGTCAGGGTGTGACCTTCCACGATGGCTCGACTTTTGATGCCGAAGATGTGGTCTTCAGCTACGAACGTGCCTCGGATGAAGGCTCGGACACCCGCAGCTGGTTTGCCCCTGTTGCAGACGTCAAAATGGTAGATGCCTACACCGTGGACGTGATGACCAAAGCGCCGAACCCGATTTTCCCGGATTCGATTGCCAACTGGATGATCATGGACAAGGGCTGGGCCGAAGCCAACAGCGCCGCCCGTCCTGATAAGGAAGCCGGCAACTACGCCACGCTGAACGCCAATGGCACCGGCGCCTTCAAACTCAGCGCCCGTCAGCCCGGCCTGACCACCACGCTGGTGCCGTTCGACGGCTGGTGGGATGAGGCAGAGCACAACATCACCGAAGCCACCTTCACCCCGATCGACAACCCGGCCACCGCTGTTGCGGCGCTGCTGTCGGGTGACGTTGACATGATCAACCCGGTGCCGATCCAGGATGCGGCGCGCGTGGATCAGCGTGACGGCGTGAAAGTTATCCGCGGCATCGAAGCGCGTGTGATCATGCTGGGCTTTGGTCATGAGGCGGATCTGCTGAAATACGGCGAAAACGCAGGTGAAAAGAACCCGTTCCAGGACGTGCGTGCGCGTGAAGCGGTGGCCAAGGCGGTCAACGTTGATGCGATCCGCCAGACCATCATGCGCGGTTCCGCCGAAGCGGCCAGCCAGCTGGTCAGCCCGGCCATGCGCGGCTACTCCGCCGCCAACGCCGCCCGCACCGCCTATGATCCCGAGGGCGCCAAGGCCCTGCTGGCCGAAGCCGGCTACGCTGATGGCTTCTCCTTCGGTCTGAAATGCCCCAACAACCGTTACCTGAACGACGAAGCGGTCTGTCAGGCTGTGACCGGTATGCTGGCACAGGTCGGTATCACGGCGCAGCTGGATGCGATGCCGGTGTCGAACTACTGGCCGGAACTGCGGGCTGACAACTACGACATGTACCTCCTCGGTTGGAGCCCGGGCACCTTTGACCATGAGCACCCCGTGCGCTTCCTGGTGACCACCCCGAACTCGGAAAAGAAACTGGGCTCGTGGAACTTCGGTGCCTTCTCCAACGCCCGTGTGGATGAGCTGCTGCCGATGATCCAGTCTGAGATCGACGACACCAAGCGTCAGGCGATGATCGATGAGACCGTTGCGATCTATCAGGGTGAACATGCCTATGTGCCGCTCTACGTGCAGCCGCTGGTCTGGGGCACCCAGGACAACATCGAACTGACACAGCGCCCGGACAACTTCTTCATCCTGCGCTGGGTGACCGTAAACTAAGGGTCCACGAACCAAGTTTCGTTGGGTTGACTGCCTGACCCCTGAAAGCCCCTGCCGTTTTGGTGGGGGCTTTTGTTTTGTGGAACATCTTATTGGGTAAATTGAGAAATCCTTGATATTACTGGGTCAACCGGTAGGTTGCCGGTTGTTATTTGAGTTTCGGGGGACGCTCATGAAGAATTTTGGTCAACAGGTGATTGCGGCATTGCGGCAGAAGGGGGCGGAGGCCGCGCTGATCTGCACGGAGCAGGGGGATCAGTCAGGAGAACAGTCCGGGGATCAGTTTGCAGACCAGTTGCTGCGCCTCAGCCGACAGATGATCGCCGCAGGGGCGGCAGAGGGCAGCCGTGTTGCCCTGATTGCACCCCAACCCGAAGAGGCGGTGCGTGGGTTTCTGGCCGCATTGCACAGCCACACAGCCGCACCGCTGAATCCTGATTACACCACTGATGAGTTTCTGTTCTACTTGCAGGATCTGCGCCCCAGCCTTGTGCTGCTGGGGCAGGGCGCCAGCGCTGCCGCGGAGGCTGCGGTGGCCCAAATGGGGCTGAACACCCTGCGCTTTGCGGATCTGGCAGGGGCCGAATTGGCAGCGGAGCATGCGCCCGCCGCGCCAGATGATGTTGCGATGATCCTGCACACATCCGGCACCACGGCACGGCCAAAGATGGTGGCGCTGACCCAGGCCAATCTGGCAGCCTCCTGCGCCAATATCGCCGCCTCATTGTCTTTGGACGCCACGGATCGATCGCTCTGCGCGATGCCGCTCTTTCACATCCATGGTCTGATGGCCAGCCTCTGTGCCCCGCTCTTGGCGAGGGGATCGGTGGTGCTGACCGGCAAGTTTAACCCCGTCAGTTTCACCGATGCGCTTAGCCGTTTTCAGCCCACATGGTATTCGGCGGTGCCCACAATCCATTTGGCGCTGATCAACCATCTTGAGGGCATCGGCCAGTTCCCTGACCACAGCCTGCGACTGATCCGTTCTTCCTCGGCCTCATTGCCGCCTTCGGTGATTGCGCGTTTGGAAACGGCTTTCGGCGCGCCGCTGATCGAAGCCTACGGCATGACCGAGGCCAGCCACCAGATCGCCGCGAACCCGCTGCCACCTGCACAGCGCAAACCGGGCACGGTCGGCCCGGCCAGCGGCACAGAAATTGACGTGGTTGATGATGCGGGCACCCCGCTGGCGGCGGGTGTGACCGGACATGTTGTGATCCGCGGCGCCGGGGTGACGCCGGGTTATATCGACCACCCTGAGGCCAATGCCGAAGGGTTCCGCGGCGGCTCCTTCTGGACCGGCGACCTCGGGTTTCTGGATCCTGAGGGCTATCTGACGCTGACCGGGCGCAGCAAGGAACAGATCAATCGCGGCGGGCAGAAAATCTCCCCCCGAGAGGTGGATGAGGCGCTAATGGACATCGAGGGCATTGCTGATGCGGTCGCCTTTGCCATGCCGCATGACAGCCTCGGCGAAGATCTGGTGGCCGCTGTGATCCTGCAGCCGGGCCAAGCTCTCTCCGCTCAAGACATTCGCCTGCGCCTGTTTGAACGGCTGGCCGATTACAAGGTGCCCAGCCAGATCGCGGTGGTGGATCACATCCCTGTTGGCGCCACCGGCAAACGCCAACGCCTGCAAATGTGGTCCGCGCTGAAAGGCGCCTTTGCCGTCGCACCGCAGCCGCCCCGCGACGCTTTGGAGTTTATCCTGTGTGAGTTCACCGCCGAGGCGCTGGGCCTTGAAGAGATCGGGCGCGATGACAACTTCTTCAATCTCGGTGGAAACTCGATCATCGGGTTGCAGTTGTCGATTACGCTTGGCGGGCTTTTGGGCTGCCACGTTGTGCCCTCAGCCCTGTTCCGCTTCCCCACGGTTGAGGCCTTGGCGGATCATCTGCGCCCGCAAATGTCACAGGATAATCTGGACCGGCTGGAAGCCGCAGTGCAAGACAGCGCTGAGGACGCCTAGATGACCGACTTGGGCCCACCAAAGAAAGCGCGTGGCCGATTGCGCGCCGGGCTGCGCGACCGGTTGAAGCCACGCCTTGATGAGGCAGACGAGGCCACCGCCGCCCGCGATCTGCAGATGATCAGCGGCCATCAGGCGCTGGCGCAGGGGCTGAAGGCACGCGGCATCACCCATGTCTATTCGCTACCCGGCAACCCGGTCTATGCCACCATTGCCGCCTTTGCCGACGCTGGGCTGGTCACCGTGGGCTGCCGCACCCAGAACGGTGCCATGAATGCAGCGCTGGCCCATAACTACCGGGCAGGGCGGTTGGCGGCTGTGGCGCTCTGCTCGCCCGCGCCGGGGCTGACAAATTCGCTGACCGGGCTCAACGATGCCTATGCCAACCAATGGCCGCTGGTACTCATCGCGGGCGGCGCCGAGGAAAGCAGCTGGAATTTTCAACTGTCGGACGCCGCGCGAATGGCGGCCCCCTTTGCCAAGGCGGTTTATGCGGTGAAAGACCGCACTCAGCTGAGCGCAGATCTGGACGCTGCCATCGCGCAGGCGGGCACCGGCCCCTGCGGTCCGGTCTGCCTTGAGGTGGCGCCGGCAGCTCTCAATGGGCGCGCCTCGGATGTGCTTGCGGCCAGCACGGACACCGCCACGACCACGCGGCCCGCGCTGCAGGACATTCCCGCCGCGGACCGGCCCGTGATCCTATTGGGGGAGGGTCTGCGCTGGACCGCCGGTGATATCGCCCCCTTGCGCGCCGCTTTGGAGGCCACCGGCTTGCCCGTCCTCGCCAGCCCGATGGCGCGGGGGATCTTGCCAGATGATCATCCGCAAAACGTCTTTGCCGCCGGCCCCGATGTGCTGACCGCCTGTGATCAGATCCTGCTCTGCGGGGCGCAGGCGGATTGGCGATTTGCAGGGATCCCGGCGGCCTTGGCCCGGCTGGACCCAGTGGAAATCCCCGCTGAGGGCGCCAGTTTGATCGCGCAACTGCAGGCGCTGCCGCGCCGCGCCCAACATCAAACCTGGATGCAGGCGATGCAGCCGCGTCAGGCTCAGATCATGGCGCAGATTGCCACCCGGGCCAAACAGCCAAATGACGCCGCAAAGATCATTGAGCTGAGCGCCGCACTTGACAGGTCACTGAAAACGCTGTGCCCCGATGGGGTGGTTAGCGTGATTGAGGGCGGGCTGGCGCTGTCCTGGGGGCATTTGGTCTGGTCCACCCAGCAACCGTTCACCCGGCTGACCCCGGGCCAGAACGGCACCATGGGCGTGGGCATCCCTCAGGGGTTGGGCGCGGCCTTGGCCGATCCCGATCAAACTGTGGTGGCCTTGGTGGGTGACGTCGGCTTTGCCTTTGCTGCCGCCGAGCTGGAAACCGCCCTGCGCAACAAGGCCCATTTGATCGTGGTCATCGCCGACAACAGCGCCATCAGCGGCCGGGCGTTTCAGGACCGTTGGATGGCCCCAGACAGCCACGACACGCTGCGCTACAGCCCTTCGGTGAACTATGCCGATATCGCGCGCGGCTGGGGCGTACCCGCACAGCAGATCACCGGTGCAGCCGCCTTGCATGATGCCTTGGCCACGGCCGTGAGCGCGCAGAAAACGCAAGCCGGACCACAGGTTATCTCCGTCACCCTTTCGCCAGATGGGGCAGGGCCCGCATCCGGACCGGGCTAAATCCCAAACCGCTTAACCAGATTGTAAGACTATCGTGTTTTTATGACCCAGACATCGGTTCCATCGTCAGCTCGTCGATCCCGGCTACGCCAGCAACTCGCCGCTCAAACATCGGCGGTGCCGGCATCGACTACACCTGTAACAGGCCCAAACAACGCGCCTTTTGTCGGGCGTGTTCCGGCGCAACCTCTGCAGCAGCAAATGTGGGCGTTGCAGGAACTGGCCCCAGACAGCGGCGCGGCGCTGGTGTCGCGGGCCTGGCGCATCAGCGGGCAGCTCAACGTTGCGCAGCTCCGTCAGGCCGCGCAGCAGCTTGTCACGGCACATGACGCGCTGCGGTCGTGTTTGGTTCTGGCGGATGGGTGCCTGCAGGTTGAGGTCGCTGCCAGTGCCCTGGTCGATTTCGAAACGCGGGACCTGCGCCAGAAACCGGCCGATCTGGACGCGCAAATCGCTGAGTGTCGCCGCTTGGCGTTTGCACCTGAGGCCTCCAGCCTGATGCGGTTGCGGCTGTATCAGATCGGGGCGCAGGACTGGGTGTTGCTGTTGGTGCACCACCACGCCGTGCTGGACGGCTGGTCGGTCACCCGATTGCTGGAAGATCTGCGCCGGGCCTACGGCGCCCCCAATGCTGCGCTCACCCCGCCTAGCTACGGTTGGGGGGGCTATCTGTCTGATCTGTCTGCGGCGGATCTATCCGAAGCGGCAGCCCCGCAGCCGGGCGAACTGGAGCCGTTGCAGCTGCCATATGATTACGAGCGGCGCGGCACTGACCTGTCGGGACAGGCCCTGTGGCTGCACCTCAGTGCGGCGGAACGGCAGGGTATCGAAGCCCTGGCCGCCGATTTGCACGTGGGCGCTGCCGCAGTGCTGATGGCCGCATGGCGTCTGACGCTGGCCCGTATTTCGGGACAGGCGGAGTTTGCCCTTGGCACCGTCCTGTTTGGCCGCAACGCACCAGAGGTGCAGTCGCTCCTAGGGGGCTTTGTGCAGACCGCAAACTGTCAGGTTTCGCTGCGCTCAGGCATGACGTTCGGCCAATTGTGCCAGGCAGAGCAGGGGGCGTCCGCAGACCTCCTGGGGCAGGAGGGCACGCTGGATGGCGATCTGTCCCGTGACAGTTTTCAGGCGACCTTCAATTATCGCGGCTATCCAACCCGGGGGCTGACGCTGGAGGGCTGCAATTGCGAGGAATATGTGCTGGAGGCACAGACCGCCGCCTTTCCGCTGGGCTTCAACGTCGAACCCGATGGGGCAGGCTACGCGATTGAGCTGTTGTGGCAACGCGCCTGTTTTCAGGAAGAAACCGTCGCCAGGATCGCGGCGGAGTTTCGTGAGGTGCTGACCGCCGGTTTGGCGCAATCACAGGCCGCAATCTGGCCGCTTCGCCTGAGTGAGGCGGAGCGGGACGCGCGTCTGCTCCATGGTGATAGCGGCTTTTGGGCCAGCAGACAGGGCGTTGTGCCGGTGCGCGCCCAGCTGGAACGGGCCTTTGAGGTGTACAAAGGCTCTGTTGCGCTGCGCCATGGGGATCTGGAATGGGATTACGCGGACCTCGATCGACATAGCGCGCTTTGGGCACATTCGCTCACGCAACGCAACTTGGGTCCGGGGGATCTGGTGGCGATTGCACTGCCGCGCGGGCCAGCGTTTCTGGCTGCTGTGATCGGCACCTTTCGGGCAGGCTGCGCCTTTGTTCCGCTGTCGCCTGAGGATCCGCCCCATCGTCTGGTGCAGATGCTGCGCCACGCTCAGCCAAAGGTGCTGATCGCAGAGGTCGAAATGGGCGCAGAGCTGAACGCTCTTCTGGCTCAGAGTGCAACGGGCAGGGATACGCAGGAACTGGCGGTTCTGGCCGCACCCGATGCCGCCGAGACGGTCATGGCCGCAAAAGACTTCGCGCATGATCTGGCGCCCGACACACTGGCCTATGTGATGTTCACATCTGGCTCCAGCGGCACCCCAAAAGGGGTCGCGGTGTCTTTTGATGCGCTTTCTGCCCAGCTGTGCGTGCAGAGCCAGGTTTTCAAACTGCGGCCCAAGGGTCGGTTTCTGTCGGGCTGCAGTGTGACCTTTGATGTGGTGCTGCTGGAGTGGCTGTTGCCGCTCATTGCAGGCTCCGAACTGGTGATGCTGGAAGATCGCTATCGGCGCGATCCGTGGAAAATTGTCGAAATGTCTGAAGAGCGGCATTTCGATGTTCTGTCCGCCACACCAACGCTGTGGCAAATGCTGTTGAACGCCGGCCTGCGCGGCCATGACAGGCTGACGATGTTGACCGGCGGTGAAACCCTGCCTGCGTCGATCCAGAATGAATTGCTGCAACGCACCGATCGCCTGCTGAACGGGTACGGGCCAACCGAGGCGACGGTGGCAACCTCAATGGATCTGATCGATGAACCGGCTGAGCTGAACCCGACCCATGCCGCCACGGCCTCCTCAGTCGGTCATGTGCTGCCGGGGTATCTGGTGGCCGTTGTCGATCCCGAGGGGCAGCCCGTTTGGCCCGGCCAAATGGGGGAAATTTGGGTGCATGGTCAAGGACTTGCCTTGGGCTACCACAATGACCCGGTGCGCAGCGCGGTCAGTTTTCCAAAGGATCCGCCCGGATTGCCCAAGGGCCGCTGGTATCGGACCGGTGACTTGGGCCGCGTTCTTCCGGACGGCCCGCTTGGCTATGCCGGACGCATCGACGCGCAGGTCAAAATCTCCGGTCAGCGCATCGAGTTGGGTGAAGTGGAGGCAGCAGCCATCGCATCCGGTTTGCTGAAGGCTGCGGGTGCTTACGCCTTTGAACGGCAGGGGCGCCAGACGCTGGCCATGCATATTGTGCCGGCGTCAGACACTCCGGTTGGAACCCTGCCCGAATCCCTAAGGGAAGATCTGCTGCGCCACCTGCGCCGGGCATTGCCGGCGACATGGGTGCCGAGCCATCTGTTTGAAATCGCCGCCCTGCCGGTCAACAGCGCGGGTAAACTGGATCGCCGTGCTTTGCAGAACCTGTGCCGGGAGGGGCTGCGCAATGCTGAGGCGGCCCCAGATGCGGCCGCCACAACGGTTGAGATCGCGCCCGAAGTCCAACAGGCCTGGACCGCAGCGCTGGGCACCGCGCCGGTTGCGGCCGATGCTGACTTCTTTGATCTGGGTGGCAACTCTGCGCAGTTCATTGGCTTGCTAGCCGCTTTGCGAGAACAGACCAAGGCGCATCTGCCGGTGGATCACGCCTTTGAGCGGCCCACCCCCGCGGCATTGACTGACCTGTTGCGGGAAGAAAAACGCCTGAGTTTGCCCGACCCCCTGGTCGTGGCGCGGCAGGGCGACGTCTCCGCAACTACAAAAACACCGCTGGTCTTTGTGCCCGGCGTGCTGCCGATCTCCCCCAACTTGGTCTCTTTGCTGCAGATGCTGCCGCAGGACCAAAGCGTCTATCAGTTTCATCGCAAAACGATCCCCTATATCGGTCCCTTGGTGGCGTTCGCGGATCACACCAAACACTATGCGCAGATTGCGGATGAGGTGTTTGGCGGGACCGACATCCATGTATGTGGATTTTCCCACGGCGGCGGGGTGGCGGTGGAAACCGTGCGCGCCCTGCAGGCCCTTGGTCATAGACCGCAGTTGACCATTCTGGACCATGGTCTGGGGCTGAAGGTCCAAGACCGCCCGGACTTCCTGACCGCTTCACAGCAAGATCGGGCGAACTGCCTGAGGATTGCGCATCACTTTCATCCGGTGGAGGGCGACATTGCCTATTTCCGCAGCAGCGGCGGCCTTTACGGCATGTCGATGCTGGCCAAAGGCTGGGAAGATTACGCGTCCGGCACTGTCACGATCTACACCGCGATTGCCCGCCATTCCAATCTGTTGACCGGCGGCGCTAAGGATCTGGCCGATGCTGTGCAACGCTCCGTCCCGGCACTGGCGGTCTTGCACCCCCAACCGGGGGCAGGGGCGCGACGGGAGGTCGCCCATCTTATCGCTGATAACAAACCGGATGCTGCCTTTGACCAGTTGCGTGCGCTGGTGGAGGCCTATCCTTTGCACCCCTGGCAGGCGGGCTGTGCCTATCGTCTGGCCGATGATCTGGGCCGCGGGGACGAAGGCCGGGCTGTGTTGCGGCGCTGGCTGGCGCGGGCCCCGCGGTCTGTACCTGAAGGGGTGGAGCCGCTGTGCTGGCATACCGGACGCGCACATGCCTATGAAAAGCTTGGCCAACACGTGCGGTGTTTCCTGGCCTTGAAACGGGCCCGGAAAGAGTGTGAACCGACCTACGATCTTGAAGTGAACTACGCCCGCAAACTGCTGTACCTGCGGCAGGTGCGCGCCGCTCAAAAGGTGCTGGAGGCTGCACAAGCCAAGTGGGGTAGCGAAGCGCAGTTGGAGCTGGAACTGGGCATTTGCTACGCGCAACAGGGGCGGTTTGAAGAGGCGCTTGCGCTGTTTTACCAAGCGCTGGAGGTTTGGGACGATAACACCCGATTGCGGCTGTGGATTAAACGCGCGGAACGACGGGAAACCCGGTGGCGCCGGATCTTGAAGCGGCGGTGAAGGGGCGAGGTCGGGGCCTCACCCCTGTCAGCGACTTTAACTGGGCGTAAACTCTTGTCGCAGGATGTTTTTCTGCACTTTACCCATCGTGTTGCGGGGCAGTTCCGGCAGCATGCGGTAGTGGCGGGGATGTTTGAACCGGGCCAGCTTCTGCGCGACCTCTGTTTGCAGCACCTCTTGGGGCACCTCAGTGCCCGGCTCAGCCACGATGGCGGCGCAGACCGCTTCGCCAAAATCGGCGTCTGCCACGCCGTAGACCGCACTTTCCAGCACGCCGGGGATGTCGTTTAACACATCTTCAATCTCTTTGGGGTAGATGTTGTAGCCACCGGAGATGATCAGGTCCTTTTCACGCCCCACGATGGACAGGTAGCCCTGATCATCGATCCGGCCCAGATCGCCTGTGATGAAGTAGCCACTGTCGCGCAGCTCTTCGGCAGTTTTGTCCGGCATGTTCCAATAGCCCTTAAACACATTTGGGCCGCGGACCTCGATCATGCCGATCTCACCCTGTGCCAGGGGCTGGCCGTCTTGGGTGATCTGCACCTCAACCCCGGGCAGGGGTTTGCCCACAGTGCCGGCGCGACGCGCGCCGTCATAGGGGTTTGAGGTGTTCATGTTGGTTTCGGTCATGCCGTAGCGTTCCAGGATGCGGTGGCCGCTGCGGGCTTCAAACGCCTCATGGGTTTCCGCCAGCAGGGGCGCGCTGCCCGAGATGAACAGCCGCATCTGGGCGCAGGCGGCGCGGGTCAACCGGGCATCACCCAGCAGGCGGGTGTAAAAGGTCGGCACGCCCATCAGCATTGTCGAGTGGGGCAGCTCAGCAAGGATCTGGTCAGGGGAAAACCGTTCCATCAGCCGCACCTCAACCCCGGCCAGCAGCGCGGTGTTCATGGCCACAAACAGCCCGTGGGTGTGGAAAATGGGCAGGGCATGGATCAAGCGATCCGCTTCGGTGATCTGCCAGAGAGCGACCAGCGCTTCGGCGTTGGAGAGCATATTGCCATGGGTCAGCATTGCGCCCTTGGACCGTCCGGTGGTGCCGGAGGTGTAAAGCAGCGCGGCCAGATCATCGGGGCCACGGGGCACCGTTTGAAACTCTTCGGGGCAGGATTGCGCCGCCTCTGCCAGACTGCCCATGCCAGCTGCATCCAGCGTCAGCAGGGCCGCGGCGCTGGCTTCGGCGATGGGGGTGAGGGCGGCCTGCGCATCGGGGGTGCAAAGCACCAGTTTAGGGGCCGCATCGCCAATGAAATAGCGCAGCTCCTCAGTGGTGTAGGCGGTGTTCAGCGGCAGGTAGACCGCCCCGGCCTGCAGGCTGGCCGCATAGAGCGCCAGCACCTCCCAGCGTTTTGGCGCCTGAACCACCAAACGGTCGCCGGGGCTGACGCCGTTTTGCACCAGAACATGGGCAAATTGCGCGGCGCGGGCGATAAACTGGGCATAGGTGATACGGCTGCCGTCGTCGGTTTCCAGAAACACCACCTCTTGGCTGGCGTGGCGCCCGATCAGCGCATCATAAAGCGTATTGGTCATCTTCGGTCTCATTATTTGGGGATCAGCTGTCGGTTGGGCCGGATTGTTGGGGGCCGGGCAGCTGGGTCTGCGCGGCGCGGGCCTTGGCTTTGAGGGATTTGGAGGCGGCAATCGTCTGATTGAGGGCGAAGTCCTCATGATTGCGCTCGGTCTGGCTGAGGTCATAGTGATAGTTCACCATCACCCCATATGATTGCGCCGCCCCTTTGGGGCTGGCGTCGGCGGCCTCATGCACCTCCAGCACGGCGGCGCCGTTGCCCAGATGGAACCGCGCCACAGGATCCACCGGCAGCCCATCGCTGCGGCGGGCGTTCAGAAGGTAATGCGCAGCCAGATCACCAGGGGCGGGCGGAGGCGTGATGCCTTCGCCCTCAGCCCAGCGGCGCAGGCCGGGAATAGGTGACAAAGTGACAAAAGTTGTCAGCTGTGGCAGCGCCTGCGCCAGTTCCGAGGCCACCTGTTTGATCAGAAGGTTGCCGAAGCTGATCCCGGCAAGCCCTTTCTGACAGTTGGAGATGGAATAGAACACGGCTGTGCGCGCGGCCTCAATCTCCAGCTGTGCGCGGTCCTCGGCCAGCACCGCCTGGATCGAGCCCGGCACCGCCTCAGTCAGGGCGACCTCAACAAAGATCAGCGGTTCATCCGGCATGGCGGGGTGGAAAAAGGCAAAACAGCGCCGGTCCGGCGGATGTAGGCGGCGGCGCAGATCATCCCAGTCCTGAATTTCATGCACCGCCTCATAGGCGACGATCTTTTCCAGGATGCTGGCGGGTGTGTCCCAGCTGATCTGTTTCAGCACCAGAAAGCCGCGGTTGAACCAGCTGCGCAGCAGATGGGTCAGGTCCATATCGCTGCGTTTGAGCGTCGGGTGCTCCTTGAGCAGGCGCAGAAGATCCACCCGCATCCGCACCAGTTGGGCGGTGGCGCCTTCGGCCTGATTGAGGCGGCGAAACAGCTCCTGACGTTGGGGTTCGGCGGCGCGGGACAGGGCGGCAAAGGCCTTGGGGCTGGGATCATGGCCATAGGCGGCGGCCAGATCGGCCACTTCGCTGGCGTTCAGATCCAGCGCATCGTTCAGGAAATGGAAGAAGGCCAGTTTTTCGGTCGCGTCCAGACCGCCATAGCGGCGCAGGATGGCGCTGGCGATCTGACGGCCCGAGACCTGACCGCTGGTCGACAACAGGGCCCGGCACAGATCCTCAATCGGTTGCGCCTCCAGCTTGGGGCCGCCAATCCAGCGGCGGTCAAACAGGCCGGTCAGAAACTCAGATACAGCGGTTGCGCGCGCCATGTCTCAGCCCAGTTTAACCGTGTTGGTCGACAGCCCGACCGACAGCTGCAGCGACCCCTCATTGATCAGCCAGCGGCGCAGGCGGAAGCTGCGAGCGCCGCGTTGATGCATCGGATCGCCCTCGGCCAAACGGCGTGCGTGCTCCAGCGAATCGGCGCGGTAGACGATCAAACCGGTGCCCAGCATCATCTCACCGCTGTCATCGGACATCGGGCCGGCAAAGGCCAGATTGCCCGCCACTTCCAGATCCCGCTGATAGGCCAGGTGGTCCGGCAGCACCTCTGGCACAGGTGGCCCATCCTCAGAAGGCGTTGACTCAACAACATAAAGCTCCAGCGCCAGCGCGCCGCGCTCCTGTGCGTGGCTTTTGTATTCTCCCCAAGTCGGCATTTTCGGCTCCCAAGTAAAAATATCGATATTTATTGACAGTAGCATGAATAATCGTCAAATGTGAAGGAAAGTTAGGGAGAGGAAAAATGAAATTCCTTGTTGGTAAGGCGGACGCTGCATCTGGCGTCTTTCTGGTGTCGGGCGATCAGGCCCGGTTGATCGCAGATGCAGGGGACGACCTGATGGGGATGATCCAGTCCGGTGCAATTGCGCCCGACTATGATGCGCTGCCCGGCCCGGATGTTGCGGTGGCGGAGATCACCCCGGCATTGCCCGTGGCAGAGCCCGGCAAGATTATTTGCCTGGGTCTGAACTACGTCGATCACATCAAAGAGGGGGGCTATGACATCCCCGAATATCCGGCGCTGTTCATGCGGGCGCGCAATTCCATCATGCCGGCCGGCGCGCCGATGGTGCGGCCCAGCTGTTCGGAAAAGTTGGATTATGAGGTCGAACTGATGCTGATCGTCGGCAAAGGTGGCCGTCATATCAGTGAAGATCAGGCGCTGAGCCATGTCTTTGGCTACACGGTGTTTAATGACGGCTCGGTGCGCGACTATCAGCGCAAAACCCACCAGTGGACGCCGGGCAAGAACTTTGACGACACTGGCGCGATTGGTCCCTTTGTGGTCACGCCCGATGAGCTGCCCGAGGGGGCGACGGGCCTGAAGATCGAGAGCCGCGTGGGTGATGAGATCCTGCAAAGCGCCACCACCTCGGACATGATGTGGTCTGTGGCCAAAACCATTGCCACCATTTCAGAATACACCACCCTGGAAGAGGGTGATCTGATCGCCATGGGCACGCCCCCGGGTGTGGGCCACGCCAAAACGCCGCCCCGCTGGCTGCGCCCCGGTGAGATGGTTGAGGTCGAAATCGAAGGCATCGGAATCTGCGCCAGCCCGATTGTGGATGAGGCCGAGGCCTATGCAGGGGCGGCGGAATGACTGCCGCTGTAAATGCCCCTGTCGGTGAAGAGTTGGAGCGGCTGCGCGCCGCCGCTCAGGCCGATGTTCAGGCGCTGCGGGCGCGCAAAACCGCGCTGAGTGCGGATGGTATCGATCTGATCCTGCGCGGGGCCCGGTCGCATTATGCCTGGCAGGACCGCCCGGTTTCCGATGAGATACTGCATGCGCTTTATGAGATCACCGCCTCAGGGCCGACCAGCATGAACACCTGCCCGGCGCGGTTTGTCTTTGTCACCTCAGAGGCGGGCAAGGAACGGCTGGCGAAATCCCTGAAAGCCAAGAACATCGACAAGATGATGGCGGCGCCGGTGACGGCGATCATTGCCCATGATCTGGAGTTCTGGCAGGATCTGCCGTTTCTGTTTCCCCATGAGGACCGGCGCCCCTTCTTTGAAGGCAAGCCCGAACATTGCGAAATCACCGCCCTGCGCAACGGCACTTTGCAGGGTGCCTATTTCATGATCGCCGCCCGTGCCCTTGGGCTGGATGTCGGCGCAATGAGCGGATTTTCCAACGAAATTGTCGATCAGGAGTTCTTTGCCGGCACATCGATGCGGTCAAATTTCCTGTGTAATCTTGGCTATGCGGATGAAACGGCTCTGTTCCAGCGGTTGCCCCGTTTTTCATTTGCGCAGGCCTGTTCTTATGCGTGAGGCTTAGATGGCGATACGGCAAAAATCCACAATCAAGGTTCGGATGAACGGGCAGGGGCACAGCCACTCGCATTGCGATGTGATGGTGCGCGATCTGACCTCAACCATTGACGAACCGGTGGAACGCGGCGGCACCAATTTGGGCTTTTCGCCGACGGAAACCGCCTATGCAGCGCTGATCGGCTGCACCAATACGATCGGGCACAAATGTGCCGATAAGCTGGGGGTCGATATCGGCAACCTCAGCTTTGAGATGGTGGTCGATTTCGACCGTCGGGGCGTGATGCTGATGGAGGAAATCGACATCCCGTTCACTGCAATCCGTTTGTCCGTGACTGCACATGGCTCGGCAGAGCAAGCTGATCTGGAGCGGGTTGCAGAAGAAACCGCGAATTATTGCGCGGTGTCGAAAATGTTTGTCGCAGCCGGAACAGATGTGGAGGTTATCTGGTCCAAAGGCTGAGGCAGTGAGGAGCGAAGGCAAAATCAAGGGAGGAAGATGATGTCTGTATTTTCAAAAGGTTTGGCCCTCGGGGCCGCATTGACCGCGATTTCGGCAGTGCCGGGGTTTGCAACAGAAACCATCAAGGCTGTGGTCATTGATGGCTACCCGGCGCGCGCCCTGTGGGTGAAGGAATTCACCAACTTCTTTATCCCCGAGGTGGATAAGAAACTGGCCGAAACCGGCAACTACAAGATGGACTGGCAGGAAAGCTATGGCGGCTCCATCGTGAAGCCCAAAGGCGTTCTGGAAGGGGTGAAACTGGGGCTGGGCGACATCGGTATTGTCACCACCATTTTCCACTCATCGAAACTGCCCAGCCAGGCGATTTCGGCGGTGACCCCCTTTGTTGCAGCAGACTCGGTCGCGGTGGCCAAGGCGGTGGATGAGATCGCCAAAGAATTCCCCACCATGCAGAAAGAGTTTGAAAAGCAGAACCAGGTCTATCTGGCCACTGGTGTGGTGCTGGACACCTATCAGGTGTTCTCAAAAGACCCGATTGCCACGCCTGCTGACATGCAGGGCGCCAAGGTGGCAGGCGCCGGGATGAACCTGCGCTATCTGGAAGGCATCGATGGTGCCGCGGGTGTGCGCGGTGGTCTGACCGATTTCTACAACATGCTGCAGACCGGTCTGGTGGACAAAGCCATGCTGTGGCCTGAGGCGGCCAAGACCTTCAAGATCGCTGAAGTGGCACCGCATATGCTGCGGGTCGATCTGGGCGCGGTGAACTCCAAGACGATCACCGTCAATGCCGATTACTGGAAGGGCCTGCCGGATGAGGTGAAGGTCGCCCTGCAAGAGGTGGCGGTGATGTACCGCGATCACGTGGCGGGCATTGCGATGGAACGGGCACAAGAAAGCCGCGACGCCTATGTTGCAGCCGGTGGCACCATTGTTGAGGTTTCCATGGAAGACCGCAAAGCCTGGGCCGATGCGATGCCAAACATCGCCGCGGAATGGGCTGAAGGTCTGGACGGCAAAGGCGAACCGGGTTCCGAAATGCTGAACGCCTACCTCGCCAAGCTGCAGGCCTCTGGCTACGCCGGTGTGCGCGACTGGGCCGCTGAATAAGCCCCCCCACGTGCGTTAACGGAAAGGGCCGGACCCAATTATGTCGACTGTTTTAAACTCAATGGTTCTGGGCCTTTCCAGACTGGGCAACGCGCTGGCCATCGGCGCCAATGCCATCGGCACCCTGGTGGTGCTGGGCTTGGTGGCGGTGGTGAACTTTGACGTGGTGGCCCGCGGCGTCTTCAACGCGCCCTTCTTAGGTGCGGTGGAGGTGGTGCAGTTCTCCATGGTGCTGATCGTGTTCCTGCAATTGCCGGATGTGGTGCGGGTGAACCGCCTGACACGATCAGATGGGTTTTTGGGGGTGATTGCCCTCAAACGCCCCAAGCTGGCCGCGCAGATCCGCCGCATCATCGATACGATCTCGGCCGTGTTTATGGCGCTGATCACCGTGGCGATCTGGCCGGAATTTGTAGAAATGTGGGAAACCCAAGACTTCTTTGGCGTGCCCGGTGTCTTCACGGCGCCCTGGTGGCCGGTGAAACTGACGATCTTCCTCAGCGCGGCCCTGTGTGTGGTGATTTTTGCGCTGAAAGTGATCGGAGCGGGTGAGAAATCCGCCATCGTGCGGGTGCCCGAACATCAAGACCCTGAACATGAGGACAAAGAATGAGCCCTCTTGAAATTGGCATGCTGTCCGTCGCTGCCATCGTCTTCCTGATCTATATGGGGCTCTATATCCCCATCACGCTCGGGGTGGTGTCTTTCGTGTCGATCTGGCTGATGCGGGACAACTTTGATCTGGCGATGAACCTGTTGAAAGTTGCGGTGTCTGACAGCGTGATGGAATACACTTTCGCCACCGTGCCGCTGTTTACCTTCATGGGGCTGATCGTCTCCAAGGCGGGGCTGGGCAGTGACGTCTATGAGGTCATGAGCTCCGGCTTTCGCCGGGTCAAAGGTGGCATCGGCATGGCCACGGTGGGGGCCAATGCGGTCTTTGCTGCGGTGACCGGATCCTCAATCGCGTCGGCCTCGGTCTTTTCCAAAGTCTCGGTGCCGCAGATGCTGCAATATGATTACAACCCGCGCTTTGCGGTTGGGGTTGTGGCAGGCTCTTCGGTGCTGGGCATGATCATCCCGCCCTCGGCCATGTTGATCATCTATTCCTTTGTGGCAGAACAGTCGGTGGGCGAAATGTTCCTGGCCGGTGTGGTGCCGGGGCTGATGCTGGCGGTGGCCTATGTGGCGGCGATCTGGTTCATGGGGCGGTTTTTCCCAGCCTTTGTCGGCGGGCGCTCTGCCGATGATTTCCGGCCCATCCCCTGGGGGGAGATTGCGCTGAAAACCCTGCCAACCCTCGTCATCATCGCGGTGGTGCTGGGCGGTATCTACACCGGTTGGCTGACCCCGGTGGAGGCCGGTGCTGCGGGATCGGTTGTGGCGCTGCTGATCGCAATGGCGCGTGGCCGCATGACCCTGAAAGGGTTCTGGGAGGCGCTTCTGGAAACCGGTCATATCACCGCGTCGATCCTGTTCCTGATCACCGCCGCCTCAATCTACAGCCGGATGTTGGGCCTTGCCGGCCTGCCAAATGAGCTGGGCGATATGTTGGCGGCCAGTCAGGTCAGTTTCTTCTGGATCATGGTGCTTTATGTGCTCCTGATGCTGTTCCTTGGAACGTTGTTGGACACGGCTTCGATCATACTGATCGTGGTGCCCCTGTTCCTGCCATTGGTGGAGCCGATGGGCCTCAGCCTTGTCTGGTTTGGCATCATCACTGTGGTTGGCGCCGAAATTGGCCTGCTGACCCCGCCGCTTGGCATATCCTGCTTTGTGATCAAAGCCACGCTGAACGACGACCGTATTTCGCTGAAGGATGTCTTCCTTGGCGCGCTGCCGTTCGCGGCTGTGATGCTGGTCGTGCTGATCCTGCTGATCCGCTACCCGGCGCTCAGCCTCGCAATTCTGAACTAGGAGGCGCAGATGCGTTCCGTCACCAAAGACAATATCACTGAGGTTTTCACCTCTTACTTCGGCGAGGATACAGATCCGCGGGTCCGTGAAGTTCTGGGGGCGCTGGCCCGTCACATCCATGACTTTGCCCGCGAAGTGAACCTGACCCATGAGGAATGGCAGGTGGGGATCGATTTCCTGACCCGCGCCGGTGACATCACCACGCCTGAGCGGCATGAGTTTGTGCTGCTGTCGGATGTGCTGGGCCTGTCCTCACTGGTTGATATGCTGCATTCGCGTGAGGATGCGACCAGTTCCTCGGTGCTGGGGCCGTTCCACGTGTCCAACCCGCCGCCGCTGGAAATTGGCGGCGACATGAAGCGTGACTTTGAGGGTGAGGTACTGCTGGTCGAAGGCACGGTGCGTGACACCGAGGGCAACCCGATCCCAGGGGCGGAGATTGATATCTGGCAGACCGCGCCAAACGGGCTGTATTCCAGTCAGGACCCGGATCAGGACATTCATTCGTTCCATGGTCTGATGAAGGCTGATGAAAACGGCCGCTATGCGTTCACCACGGTGCGTCCGGTCAGTTACACGGTGCCTGATGACGGGCCGGTGGGGGACATCCTTCGCGCGGCAGGGCGGCATCCGTGGCGGCCGTCACATCTGCATTACATCGTGTCCGCCAAGGGCTTCCGCAATCTGGTGACCGAGGTTTTCCCGGATGATGACCCCTACCTTGACGAAGATACGGTCTTTGGGGTGCGCAGCGATCTGGTGATGACTTATGAACCCCAACCCGCTGGCAGCTTCCCTGAAGGTTTTGCCCTGTCAGGGCAGGTGCCTGAGGCCTACTCGCGGGTTGACTTTGATCTGGTGTTGGCCGCCGAATAAGCCGCCGCACAGGTGGCCTGGGCCAGATCCCTGGCCCAGTTTTCCGATCTCATGGGGGAGTGGCCCTATTCGGGGAACTGGGCCGTCAGATAAGCACCGGTCTGGCGGTAGTGATGCAGCAGACGCTCCACCGCCAGATCCGCATCGCGGTTGATGGCCGCCTCAAGGATTTCCGCGTGTTCTTTGC
Source organism: Thalassovita sp. (assembly GCF_963691685.1). GTDB lineage: Bacteria > Pseudomonadota > Alphaproteobacteria > Rhodobacterales > Rhodobacteraceae > Thalassobius. The sequence goes on along the minus strand of NZ_OY829290.1, from coordinate 3,001,346 downwards.
CAATGTCGCGCTTTTTGTAGCCGCTGGCCTGTTCCGCCAGATAGCGGTAGCGGATGTTCAGATCATAAAGCTGGGTGCAGAACTTCAGCAAAATGGGGGATCCGCAGGCCTCCAGCAGGGCCATGTGGAAATCCTTGTGCCGCTGTTCAAACACCTCAACATCTTCGCGCGGCTGGCGCACCATCCGGTGATGGACCAGAACGGCGCGTTCTTCCCAGGCCTCATCTGCGGCGGCAATGGACTGGCGCAGCGCCATTTCTTCCAGGTAGCAGCGCAGGCGCAGGATTTCCTCAAAGTTGGCTTTGCTGACGGCGGCGGTGCGAAAGCCCCGCTGGTCAATCCGTTCCACCAGCTGATCTGAGGTCAGCAGGCTCAGCGCTTCGCGCACGGGTGAGGCACCGGTGTCCAGCACCTGCCGCAGCCGTTCGATCTTGAGTTTTTCACCCGGCGGCAGCTCGCCCACCACAATCATGCGCCGCAACGCCTGATAGGCGAGCTGCGTGGCTGAGGTATTGGCCGTTTCGGCGGGCTGGGTCGGGGCGAGCGTGGATTTGTCCATGCTGCTAAAATATCGTTTTTCAGAAGGTATTCAATGAAAAGCGTATATTTTTCTGCGCCCCATGCGTTGCCGAATGGGGCGCGGCGCCGATTAGGCCAAGGGCGCGGCCTTCATGGTATCCGGCGCGGCAACCCCTAACAAAGACAGGATCGTTGGCGCAAGGGCGCGTTGATCCAAAACCTGCCCCTCTGGTGCGGTGATGGCCGTGTCGAAGGCAAAGAAGGGCACGTTAACCAAAGACGGCGCATCGCCGCCGTGATCGCCGTGTTCATCCATGCCGTGATCGGCGGTGATCAGCACCTGATAACCTGCCTCCCGTAGGCGAGGGATCAGCTGGGCCAGGGCCTTGTCGACCTTGCCGGCCTGCCGTTCATAGGCCGCCCCCAGCCCGGTGTGGGTGTGCCCCAGCGTGTCACAGCTGGAGGAATGCAGCAGAAGGTAATCCGGCGCGTGCCGTCTGGCGATGCCCCAGAGCTGGCCACAAAGATCCACCTCCGCCGGTTGCACCGCATTGTCGGCGTCATAGCCATCCATGCTGTAGTAGCGGCCATGGGTGATCGCGCTGTGCGGATCGTCCACCTCCACATGGTCAAACGGGTCAAAGGCGGATCCGGCAAACAGGCTGTGGAAATAGCTATGGCCCACCACGCCACTGGTTTTGCCTGCGCCCTGCAAGGCGCTGAACACATTGGGGTGGGGGCAGGGGCGCAGGCCTTCGTTGTCCATCAGCCCATGATCTGCCGGGGCTAGCCCGGTGTGGATCGTTTCATAAAGCGGCGCCGAGATG